>CAZJGU010000009.1:2305-45878 GCA_964545455.1 uncultured bacterium
TACGTCCTGGTGTACGGCCAGCTCACCCGCGAGTACCCGTACTTCTTCCTGGACGTCGGCGAGCTCGGGACCCTGGTCGCCGCGTACGTCGCCGCCATCGCCGCGCTGTTCACCGGGCTGAACCTCGCGCTGGTGGCGGCGAGGAAGCGCCTGGTGCGGGGGCGCGCCGAGGAGTAGGCCCCGCACCATGGCGAGGTGCATCCGCCCAGGTCACCGCAGCGCGCGCTGCACGCCGAGGAGCACGCCCTCGAGCAAGCGCTCGGGATCCTGCGGTTCGGGCAGTCCGGCCTGCACGAGGATCGAGGCCAGGCCGTGCACCGCGGACCAGGCGATCCAGGGCGCCTCGGCCCGGAGGGACTCCGGCGTCGCGCCGGCGTCGACCATGGCGTCGATGGCGCCCACCAGCACCCGCCAGGCGTCGGGGTCGTCGGGCCGCTCCAGCGGGACGGCGTGCGGGACGAAGGCCGTGTCGAACAGCCGAGGCTCCTCCAGCGCGAAGCGCACGTACGCCGATCCGATGGCGTAGAGCCGATCGCGCGCGGCGTCGGCGGGGCCGCGGCCCTCTCGCACGGCGGCTTGGGCCGCCAGCAGGCGCTGGCCCAGCTCCTCGCGCGCTCGCTGCGACACGGCGGCGCGGAGGTGCTCCAGGCTCGCGAAGTGCCGGTAGGCGGCCGCGGGCGAGACGCCCACGCGGGCCGCGAGGTCGCGGACGACCAAGCCGCTCGGCCCCTGGGAGCGACAGGCGGTCAGGCCCTCCTCGACCAGGGCGGCGGCGAGGTCGCCGTGGTGGTAGCGCTGCTTGGCCATCCCCCACATGTTGACAGAGTTCACATCGCATGGCAAGGTGTGAACAGTATTCACATCGGCGTTCGCCCGGGGCGGCGGCGCGAAGGGAGCACGACATGAGGAACATCGTCACGGTCATCGGCCACCCGCTCGAGGGAAGCCTCGTCCACGCGCTGGCCGATCGCTACGTCCAGGCGGCCCGCGCCCAGGGCGCCGCGGTCGAGGTGATCGATCTCGCCCTGGAGGAGTTCGAGCTCTCCCCTCGGGCCTCCCGGGACGAGCTCCGTGCGAGGACCCCCGACCAGCTCGCCGCCAAGGGGGACGCCATTCGCCGGATGGTCCAGAAGGTCCAGGCGGCCGACCACATCGCGGTGGTGCACCCCAGTTGGTGGGGGACGTACCCCGCCGTGCTCAAGGGGTTCATCGACCGGGTCTTCATGTCCGGGGTGGCCTTCGACTACGGGGACGGCCCGACCGACTGGAAGCGCCTGTTCGCCGGCAAGACGGCGCGCATCCTGACCACGATGGATTCGCCGGTCTGGTTCAACCGATGGTGGTACCGCGACCCCTCCGCGAACTCGCTGAAGTACCCGGTCTTCTGGTACGTGGGCGTCAAGACCGTCGGGGTGACGAAGTTCGCAGGCGTCCGGTTCTCGACGGACGAGGAACGGGCCCGCTGGCTGGAGAAGGCGGCGAGGCTCGGGGCGAAGGACGCGGGTCGCCGATGACGGGGGCGACCGCCGTGGCCGAGGACGGCTGGAGCAAGGCTAGGGGAATGACGGTCCCGCGACGGCGGCGGGCGTAGCCTGGAATCGAGAGTCGTCCCGGGATCCGAAGGCTGCCTGGGACGCGGGGTCGGGTCCGTGCGGTCGATTCGGGAAGGGGACGATCATGATCGTTCGCTGGATCCGAGTCTTGGTGTGGGTACCGCTGCTGCTCGTGGGCGTCGCCCTCGCACAGGGCGCCCGGTTCAGCGCGGCCTTCGTCTCGATGGACGGAGAGCCGACGGTCGCAGAGGCGTACGCCTCCGGGGATCACATGGTGCTGCACGTCGAGGTGCGCAACGACTCCGACGTGGTGCTGACGCCCGACGCCTTCTGGGTCGGCTTCCCTCCGGTGGAGGGGGCGACGCTGCACAGTTCGACGGTGGGCGGCTACAGCTTCCCCGACCGCATGCTGGACGCGGAAGGGAACGACGTCCAGCCCGCCGACGGCGCCCACCAGTACGAACAGCTGCACGAGTTGCCCGAGGCGCTCGCGCCCGGCGAGGTGGGAGCCATCGACCTGAAGGTGACGGTGCTGTCGTCGCGCAACACGCTGGACGAGCTTCTGGACCAGATCTTCCTGGTCGACGCGGAGGGGCGTCGCTTCGGGACGCGGGTCGACGACGTCGACGCGCGCTGACGGCAGCCCTGCGAACGTCGGCGTGCGGTTCGTGGCGAGGGCGCAGGATGTCTCGACGTGTTCGGTACGTCCAGCGGGGGCTCACGTGCGCATGGGAACGCTGGCCCCGCCAGCACTCCCACGACGCCTCAGAACAGCAGGCGCAGCAACGCCAGCGGCCCCGCGAGGCGCGCATGCGGCACGTCGATCACGAACGGGATGCGCAGGCGCCGCTCGTTCGCGGCACGACCGAGGTGCAGGAGAGGCCCGCGATGGTCGCGAACCTCGAGGCTGACGCCCTGTCGCGCCAGCGTCGCGGGCAGGGCCAAGGGGTCGGTGCGCGCGAACGAGGGAGGAAGCGGCGGCAGCGTGGCCAGCGTCCTCCGAAGAACGCGAAAGCGCCGCACGGTCGCGGTCCACGCGTCGCCGTGGGCGTCGAAGTGGACGGGCTCGCCGTCCACCTCGAGCGTGACGCGGCCGTGCACGCGCAGGGCCATCTAGCCCTTGGGCTCGTCGGTCGTGATGACCAGGCCGCCGTTCAGGCGCCAGGTCGCGCGCGGCGCGTCCTCCCCGAGGGCCTGAGGAACCTCGATGCGCATGTCGTCGAACCGGTACGTGATCGCGGCTCCGCGACCGGTCAGGCGGTCGTAGAGAGCGATCGCGAGATCGGGCCACGTCTTGGGTGCTTCGGCCATGTCGTTCACCTCCACCTCGCACCCTAGGAGCGACCACGAGCACCTGTCCGTACCCCAGTGCCCATAGGATGCTGGGGCACGGTCGGGGGTATCGTCCCCGCCATGCGCTCCGCCCTGCGCGATCCCCGCTACCGCGTCGTTCTGGCCACGGCCGGCGTGGGTCTCGTGAGCATCGGAGCGATCCAAGCGATGTACGGCCCGGCGTTCCCCGGCCTGATGGCCCGCTTCGGCGTCGGCGTCGAGCGGGTCGGGCTCACGGTGCAGCTCCACTTCGCCGCCGGGCTCGTTGGAACGTTGGCCTCGTCCCTGCTGCTCGAGCGCTTCGGGTACCGCCGAATCCTCGTCGTCGCGAGCGCGATGCTGGCCGCCAGCGCCATGGTCGTAGCGCTGGCGCCCAGCTGGAGCCTGCTGCTGGTGGGCGTGACCGGAGGCGGCCTCGGGTTCGGCCTGTTGAACGTCGGGCTGAACCTGGTCGTGGCGCGCACCTTCGCGCCGAACGCGGCGCCGTTCCTGAACCTCGTCTCGGCCCTGTTCGGCGTCGGTGCGGTGCTGGGTCCGCTGGCCGTCGGGGCCGTCGGCGGCGGCCTCCGTGGCCCGTTCACGGGGTTGGCGGTCGCTGCGGCCGCGACGATGCTGCTGGCGTGGCGGCTCCCGGAGCCCCCGAAGGCGGGCGCGCCGACGGCCGGACGATTCCCGTGGGCGGCCGGCGTCGGCTTCGTCGTGCTGTTCGGCCTCTACGTCGCGGTCGAGCAGGGGGTCGCCAGCTGGGAGACGGTGCACCTCGAGCCCGCCGTCGGCGCGCAGCGAGCCGCGTTCTTCACCGGCATGTTCTGGGCCGCGTTGACGCTGGGGCGGGTGGCCGCGGTCGCGCTGGCCCATCGCGCCAGGCCCGGCACCCTGGTGCTGGGCGCCAGCGCGGCCGGGCTCGCGGCGCTGGCGACCGCGCACGTCCCGGGGTTCGCGCCCGCCGCCTACGTCCTGGCCGGCTTGGCCTTCGCGCCCGTGTTCCCGACCGCCCTGGCGTGGATCGAGCGCGTCTTCCCCGAACGCAGCGAGCGGGTCGTGCCGGTCGCGCTGGCCTTCGCGAACGCGGGACCGGTCGGCGCGACGGCGATCATCGGCGCCTGGGTCGGTCGTGCCGGGCCGCAGGCCGTCCCGTCGGCGCTGACCGCGATCGCGGGGGTGCTGCTGCTGGCGGTCACGGTCCAGTGGTGGCTGACGCGGCGCGCGTGAACCGGCCCGGCTAGCCCAAGTGGATCGCGACGCGACCCACGACCTCGGGACAGGCGCTCTTCGTCGCGATGCGAACCGCCGTCATGCGGTCGACCGACGCGTCCGCACGGCGCACCAGCGCGTCGGTGATGCGCACCAGGTCGGCGTCGCTTCCGAACCGCTGGTACGCGTCGAGCAGGGCGCACACCAGCGTCGGCGCCAGCGGGGCGGGCGACGCGAGGAGCCGATCGGACACGTCGGCCACGACGTCGTGGTGCTCCTCGTTGAGGAACCCCCCGAACGCGAGGGCGGCGTCGACCAGCAGCCCGAGCGCGTTGCCGTCCAGCGTCGCGGCCAGCGCGTCGTTGCCGACGCCACGCGCCATGTCCGCGCGCTCCGCCAAGAGCCGACCGGTCGCGTACGCACGGTTCACGTCCAGCCCGCCCCCGATGCTCAGCATCAGGGTGAGCTGCTCGATCGGCAGGGCCTCGAGGACGTCCATGCCGAGGCCCACGTGCTCGCGCGCCGCCTGGTCCAGGTCGGCCAGCACCGTCTCCGTCCGGCCCTCGTCCTTGGCGCGGACGATCCGCGCCAGGAAGGTGGCGAACTCGCGCGCCATGCGGAGGATGTAGTCGCGGTCGTACGTCATGATCGGTTCACGCCGGCAGCGGCGCGGCGTCCGGATCGCCCGCGGTCGGTACGGGGCGACCTTCGCGCAAGCCGCCGATCTAGGGCAGGGTACCGCCGTCCGGGTCGCGGAGGATCGCCGTGCCGGACAAGAATGCAGGCACCTGCCGTCGCCCTCGCGACGGTCTCGGAGGAGGACCGAGCACTCCATGAGCGACTGGACCACCGAAACGGCCGAGTGGTACGCCGCCCGATACGGGGAGTACGCCACCAACCGCCTGGCGGTCGATGCCCTCGACGTCGCGCGCGACGCGGTCGTCGTCGACGTGGGGTGCGGGACCGGCTCGGCGCTGCGGCGCATCGCTCCGCGCGTGCCGGACGGCCGCCTGATCGGTGTCGACCCCACGCCGCGGATGATCGCCATCGCCCGCGAGCGTGCGTCCGAGGACCCGAATGGGCATCGCATCGAGTTCCTGGTCGCCCCGGCCGAGGGCATGCCCCTCGGGGACGCGGCCGCGGACGTGGTCCTCGCGTTCGACTCGATCGATCACTGGCACGATCGGGCGGCCGGGCTCGGCGAGGTCCGACGCGTGCTCCGGCCGGGCGGACGGCTGATCGTCGTCAAGGACGGCGCGGTTCCAGGCTCGTCCGGGGCGAGGGGGACGGTCCTCGACGACCTGCACACCAGCGGGTTCTCGGTCCTGGAGGAACGGGGCCTGGCCGAGGGCGACGTCCGCTGCACCCTGTGGGTCCTCGCCACGATCGACGAGCGTCCCTAGCCGGCGACCGCCGACGGAGTGCGCCCCGCCCGCACCCTCGAGAGGATCGACCGGGCCCTACCCCGCCCGGTACGCATCCATGTCGGGCAGCCGATCCACGATCTCCAGCAGGTTGCCGTCCGGATCGTGGAAGAACGCCAGGCGAACGCCGCCCGGCGCGTCGGTCGGCGCGACGGTGAACGCGACGCCCTGCTCCCGCAGGCGCCCGGCCACGGCGTCGACGTCGTCGACCTGGAACGCGACGTGCTTGAAGCCGAGATCCTCGTTCCTGAGGCTCGGATCGACGGCCCGGCCCTCCTCGGCGAAGGCGAACAGCTCGATCCGACCCGCGCCCGCCTGCAGGTAGACCAGCTTGAAGGTGCCGTCGTTCAGGACCAGCTGTCCCAGCACCTCGAAGCCGAGGACGTCCCGGTAGAAGGCGACGGCGCGGTCCATGTCCTGCACCGTGATGGCGACGTGGTCGAGGCTCAAGCCCAGGGTCATCGGTTCCTCCTTGCGCTGGGGCCATCATCCGAACAGGCGAGGCAGGATGCAAGGGGCGTGCGCGCCGGGCGACCTCGACCGGACGTGACGAACGCGCGCGAGCGGTCGTGTGCCCGGCCGTACGAAGGTAGGGAGGGGGGACCGACATGCAGCGTCAACGGGTACGTGGGTTCGTGGTGGGCGCGATCGTTCTGGGCGGCCTCGTCGTGGCGATCGCGGAAGGCGCGGCACCGCCGCTGCTGCCGGACGTGGCGCCTCCGGGCGTCTGGACGCTGCAGGAGGTGGACGGCGCGTCCGAGCCGTGGCCCGACGCGACGGTCCAGCTGGGCGTGGCCGACGACGGCGTGACGGTGCTCGTCGACACCGGCTGCGATCGGTTCCTGGCGGTCGTGTCGCTGGACGGCCGGCGGCCCGTGCTCGAGACGCGGGCCGGCTCGGACCTCCGCTGCGAGGGCGACCGGGCGGCTGCCGAGGCGGTCGTGGCGCCCGTGCTGGCCGACGTCGAGGCGATCGACGTCCTGGCAGGACGACTCGTGATTCGAGGCGCCGGACGCGTCCTCGTCTTCGCCCCCGAAGCCGCCCCGACGTCCCCCGGGGTGCCGGGCGCCCCGCCGGTCGCGTCGAGCGACCGGCTCGACCCGACGCGGTTCGACGCGGTGATCGACGCGTCCGCGTCCAGTGGTGCCGCCTGGGTTCGGGATCCGCTGTGGGTGGCCCTGCTGTTCGTGGACGCGGACTCGACCCGGCGTACCTCGATCGTGCGCGACGAGGGCAGCGACGACGCGACGGCCACGGTCCGCCTCTGGTTCGACGGGCTGATGGACGACGCGATCCGGGCCCGTTGGTTCGAGGTGCACCTCGAGCGGGATGACGACGCGGTGTGGCGCGTGGCGTCGGCGCGACGGGCGGTCGTGTGCGGCCGGCCCGGCATGCCGGACGAGGCGGTCGCCGGGCGTTGCCCGTGAGGCCGTCGTCCACCCCGCGAGCGCGACCCCGTCGGCGGTGGAAGCGCACCGGAACGTCACCGAGGCCCGTGCTAGCGTCGATCCAGGCCACGTCAGAATCGGAGGCTCCCCATGAGTTCGTCGAGCCGTCATCCCGCCCGCGCCGCGCTTGTCGCGCTGGCGTTCGCACTCGTGCCGCTCCTCGCCTGGGCGCAGGACGCCCCCGTGCCGGAGCGCTTCGCCACCACCCGTAGCGACACCGACCTCCCCGGGGGTGACCTAGGTCCGATCTTCGACGTCACCTTGACGCAGTGCCACGCCGCCTGCCTGCGCGACGAGGCCTGCGCCGGCTTCACCTTCGACCGGCGCAACGGCGCCTGCTTCCCCAAGGGCGTGGTGGGCCCGCCGGCGCCGTTCGTGGGGGCGATCTCGGGCGTGATCACCGCCCAGGCGCCCGACGCGCTGGAGCGGGCTCGCGAGGTCGCCGCGACGCTCGACTTCCTGGACGCGACCGACCTTGCCGCCGCGCGCGAGCAGGCGGCGACGATGGCCGAGCGCCATCCGGCCGAGGGTCGCGACGAGACCTTCTGGCTGGAGGCGGCGCGTGGGCAGGCGCCGGCCGATGCGGTCGCGGCGACCGGCGCGGCGGTGACGGTGGAAGACGGAGGCGCGGCGTGGCTCGCCCATGCGAGGGCCCTGGCGAACGCGGCTGCGCAGGACGACGACCGCCGCTACGCGCTGAACCGCCAGGCGGCGAGCGCCGCGATCAACGCCGCGCTGCGCCTGGACGGACCTCGACGGGCCGAGGCGCTGTTGATCCTGGCCCGCGCCCTCGAAGCGACCTACCGTGGCGAGGCCGCGCTGGGCGCCGTGCGCCTGGCCGATCGGCTGGTCCCCGGCATCGCGGGCGACACGCTGGTGCGCCTGCGCGAGGCGTTCGGCTTTCGCGTGCTCGCGCACGACGTCGACGCCAGCAGCGCCGCGCCCCGCATCTGCGCGACCTTCTCCGAGCCGCTCTCGCCCGGCCGCGACTACGGCCCGTTCGTGCAGCGCAGCGTCGCTGGACTGGCGCTGGAGGTCGACGGACCGCAGCTGTGCGTCAGCGGCGTGGTGTACGGGGGACGCTACGTCCTCACCTTCCGGGCCGGACTCCCGAGCGCCACGGGCGACACGCTGGTGCGCGACGTGCCGCTGGAGGTGTACGTCCGCGATCGGGCTCCGTCGGTGCGCTTCCCGGGCCGCGCCTACGTGCTGCCGGCCCGCGGTCCGCGCGCGATCCCCGTCGAGACCGTCAACGCCAACGAGTTGGAGCTGCGGCTGCTGCGCGTCTCCGACCGCAACCTGGTGGCCGCCATCCGGGAGCAGGGCTTCGCCCAGGCGCTGAGCGTCTGGGAGGGCGAGCGCTTCGAGGACGAGCTGGCCGAGGTGGTCTGGCAGGGCGACGCCTCGCTGGACGGCGCCCTCAACCGCGCCACCACCTCGCTGTTGCCGCTGGACGAGGTCGGCCCGCTCGCGCCCGGCGTCTACCTGCTGCGCGCCAGCGTGCCGGGCATCGACCCCTACGACGTCGCGCCCGCCAGCCAGTGGTTCCTGATCTCCGACCTGGGCGTGACGACGCTGGCGGGCAGCGACGGGCTGCACGTGGTCGTGCAGCGCCTGTCCGACGGCCGGCCGGCCGAGGGCCTGCGCGTCGATCTGGTCGCGCGCTCCAACCGCGTGCTGGGCGACGCGACGACCGACGCGGAGGGTCACGCCCGCTTCGCAGCCGCCCTCGCGCGCGGGACGGGCAACGCCGCGCCGGCGCTGCTGCTGGTCGAGGGCGACGGCGACCTGGCGGTGCTGTCGCTGGAGGAGCCCGCCTTCGACCTGTCCGACCGTGGCGTCGAGGGCCGCGCCGCGCCCGGCCCGATCGACGTGTTCCTGACGACCGACCGGGGCGCCTACCGGCCGGGCGAGACGATCCATGTCACCGCTCTCACCCGCGATGCGGCGGCGGGCGCGATCCCCGGCCTCCCGATCACCGCGCGGCTGCTGCGTCCCGACGGGCTCGAGTACGCGCGCGTCGTCTCCGGCGGCGGCCTGGCCGGCGGACACGTGGTCGCGTTCCCGCTGGGCGGCGGCGTGCCGCGCGGCGTCTGGCGGGTCGAGATCCTGACCGACCCGGACGCTCCCCCGTTGGTCAGCGAGCCGGTGCTGGTCGAGGACTTCCTGCCCGAGCGCGTCGACGTCCAGCTGACGCTGGACCGTTCCGGCCCGGTAGACCTGTCCGACCCGCCCCGGCTGCGGGCCGACGCGCGCTACCTGTTCGGCGCGCCGGCGTCCGGGCTGGCGCTCACGGGCAGCGTGACCGTCGCCGCCAGCGACCGCCTGGACGGCTGGCCCGGCTTCCGCTTTGGCCGCCACGACCAGCGGGGCGAGCCGGAGCGGCGCTGGTTCGAGGAGGGCCTGACGACCGACGCCGACGGGACGGTGACGGCGCCGCTTCCGCTCGAGGACCTGGAGCTGGACGCGCGGCCGTACGACCTGACGGCCACCGCGACCCTGCTGGACGGTGCGTCGCGGCCGGTCGAGCGCCAACTGACGCGCCCGATCCGCCCCACCGGACCGGTGGTCGGGATCCGGCCTGGCTTCGACGGCGCGCTGCCCGAGCAGGCCACCGCGACCTTCGACCTGGTGCTGGCAAACCCTGACGGCAGCGTCCGCGCGGGCGAGCTGCGCTGGCAGGTCGACCGCGTGCTCACCCGCTACCAGTGGTACGCGATCGACGGGCGCTGGTTCTGGGAGCCGGTGACCGAACGCCAGCGCGTCGCCGAGGGCGTCGCGACCGTCGCCGACGGTCCGGTCGCGATCCAAGCGCCCGTCACCTGGGGGCCGTACGAGCTGCGCGTGAGCCACGAGGGCGCGACCCTCGCGAGCGCCTCGCTACCGTTCGAAGCCGGTTGGTACGGCGTCGGCGGGTCGCGCGACACGCCCGACCTGCTGCGGGTATCGCTGGACGCGGAGCGCTACGCGCCGGGCGAGGTGGCGCGCCTGCGGATCGAGCCCGAGGGCGCCGGCACGGCGCTGGTCGCGGTGCTGGCCGAGCGGGTGGTCGACCTGCGGCTGGTGCCGGTGGACGGAGCCACGACGGTCGAGCTGCCCGTGACCGAGGCCTGGGGCAGCGGCGTCTACGTCGCCGCCAGCCTGGTCCGGCCCAGCGACGGCGCCGGCTACGCGCCCGCCCGAAGCCTGGGGGTGGTGCACGCCGAGGTGGCGCCCGGGGACCGGGCGCTGGCGGTGACCCTGATCGCGCCGGACGAGGCCGACCCGCGCGGGCGGCTGGAGCTGGTGCTCGACGCGCCCGGGGCGCGGGACGGCGAGGCCTACGCCACCGTCGCCGCGGTCGACCTGGGGGTGCTGACCCTGACCGGCTTCACCTCGCCCGACCCGCAGGGCCACTACTTCGGCCAGCGACGGCTGGGCGTGGCGATCCGCGACCTCTACGGCCGTCTGATCGATGCGAACCAGGGCGAGCCGGGCCGTGTCCGCTCCGGCGGCGGGCTCGAGAGCGAGGAGATGGAGGCCGGGCCGGCGCCCGCACAGGAACTGCTGGCGCTGTTCTCCGGCCCGGTCACGCTGACCGGAGGGCGCGCCGAGGTGGACTTCGAGCTGCCCGCCTTCGACGGCACCGTCCGCCTGATGGCGGTCGTGTGGAGCGACGACGCCGTCGGTCAGGCCGAAGCGGACGTGCTCGTGCGGGACCCGGTGGTGGTGCAGCCGAGCCTGCCGCGCTTCCTGACGCCGGGCGACGCGAGCCGGCTGCGGGTGGAGCTGACGCACGTCACCGGGCCGTCCGGAGCGATGGAGCTGGCCGTCGAGGGGCACGGCGTGGCCGCCGGGCCCACGCCGATCGAGCTGGACGAGGGGGGCCGTGCCGTGGTGGACGTGCCGCTGCGCCCCGTCGAGGTGGGCGAGCACCTCTACCGCGTGGACCTCACGCTGCCGGACGGGCGCGTGCTGACGCGCGAGCTGCGGCTCACCGTCCAGCACGGCGATCCGGAGACGGCGCGCACCTCGCGCTTCGAGCTGGCGCCCGGGGCGACCGTACGCCTGGACGACGAGGCGTTGGCTGGCTACCGGCCGGGCACGGTCCGGGCCAGCCTGGTCGCCGGGGCGGGGGCGGCCCTGGACGTGCCGGGCCTGACGCTGCGCTTGAGCGGCTACCCGTACGGCTGCACCGAGCAGCTGGCCTCGGGCCTGGTGCCGTTGCTGTGGGCGCCGGACGCGGTGGCGGAGATGGGCCTTGGCGGCGGTACGGACGCGCGGGACCGGGTGCAGCGCGGGATCGACGGCATCCTGGCCCGTCAGCAGCGGACCGGCGGGTTCGGGCTGTGGGGCGCGCAGGGATCGTCGGACGCCTGGCTGGACGCCTACGTCACCGACGTGCTGCTGCGCGCCGAGGCGCAGGGGTTCGACGTGCCCGCGATGGCGCTGCGGATGGCGCTCGATCGCTTGCGGACCCAGGCGGCGCAAGCCGGCTCGCTGCGTAGCGGTGCCAGCGCGACCGCCTACGCCTTCTACGTCCTGGCGCAGGCGGGCGAGGCCGCCATCGGCGACCTGCGCTACTACGCCGACACGCTGGCCGAGCGCTTCGACACGCCGCTCGCGGCGGCGCAGCTGGGAGCGGCGTTGGCGGTCTACGGCGAACGCGAGCGTGCCGAGGCGATGTTCGCCCAAGCCGCGCGGCTGGCCCGCACGTCCGAGGCCCAGGCCGGCTGGCGCGCCGACTACGGCACCGCGCTGCGCGACCGCGCGGGGTTGCTGGCGCTGGCGGCCGAGGCCGGCAGCGGCGGGGTGGACCGCATGCAGCTCGCGAGCCAGGTCGGTCGTAGCGGCCCTGCCCACCAGCTCTCGACCCAGGAGGCGGCCTGGTCGCTGCGGGCCGCCGCCGCGTTGGGCGCGGAGGCCGACGGCCTGGTGGTGGATGGCCGGCCCGTCAGCGGCGACGTCGTCCTCGCCTTCGACGGCACGCCCGTCACGCTGCGCAACGACGGGGACGCGCCCGTCACCGTCACGCTCACCGCCTTCGGGGTGCCCGAGGTCCCGCCGCCCGCGGGAGGCGTCGGGTACGGGATCACGCGTCGCCACTACACCCCGGACGGCGAGGAGACCGACCTGAGCGACGTCCGGGTGGGCGACCGGATCGTCGTCGTGCTGGAGGTGCGCCCCGATCGCGGCGTGCCCGGCGGACGGCTGATGGTCGACGACGCCCTGGCCGCCGGTTTCGAGATCGACAACGCCAACCTGCTCCGCCAGGGGGACGTTCGGGCGCTGGACTGGCTGGGCGTGCACGCCGACGCCCGGGCGACCGAGGCGCGGGCCGATCGCTTCCTGGCGGCGGTGGACTGGACCGAGGGAGCGCCGCTGCGCCTCGCCTACGTGATGCGCGCGGTGTCGCCGGGCGCCTTCCACTACCCGGCGGCCGCGGTCGAGGACATGTACCGGCCCGGGAACCGCGCCGTGAGCGCCACGGGCCGCGTGACGATCGGGCCATGAGCGGGCGGGCGGCACGCTCCACGTGGGCGTGGCGCGCGGCGTCGGTCGTCGTCGCGGTCGCGCTGGCCATCACGCTCGCTCTCGACCGCTGGGTGGCCACGACCGACCTCCCAGCGCTCGACCTGGCGACGTCGGTCGAGGTGCTGGCTCGCGACGGCCGCCTGCTGCGGGCGTTCACCGTCGCGGACGGCCGCTGGCGCCTCGCGGTCCAGCCGGACCGCGTCGACCCCGGCTACCTCGCGATGCTGATCGGCTACGAGGACCGCCGCTTCGCGTCCCACCCCGGCGTGGACGTGCGGGCGCTGGCGCGCGCGGCGTGGCAGGCGGTCCGCCACGGCCGGGTGGTGTCGGGCGGGTCGACCCTGACGATGCAGGTGGCGCGCCTGTTGGAGGAGGGCGCGACCGGCAGCTGGACCGGCAAGGCGCGCCAGATCCGCGTCGCCCTGGCGCTCGAGCGGGTCCTGTCCAAGGACGAGATCCTGGCGCTCTACCTGCACCTCGCCCCGATGGGCGGGAACCTGGAGGGCGTGCGCGCCGGCAGCCTCGCCTGGTTCGGCAAGGAGCCCACCCGCCTGACCGAGGCGGAAGCGGCCCTGCTGATCGCCCTTCCGCAGGCGCCGGCGTTGCGCACGCCCGCTGCGCACCCCGACGCGGCCCGCGCGGCCCGCGACCGCGTGCTGGTCCGTGCGGCTTCGCTGGGCCTCATCGCCGAGGACGCCGCGCGCGCCGCGACGGAGGAGCGGCTGCCCGTCGACCGTCGGCCCTTCCCCGCCCTCGCGCCGCACCTCGCCGACCGGCTGCGGGCGGCCGACCCGAGCCGGCGGGTGCACCGGACCACGCTGGACGCCGACCTGCAGGCCGCCCTCGAGGCGGTGGCGCGGGAGGCGCTGCGGGGGCTGCCGCCCGAGGCGACGGCGGCGCTGCTGGTCGCCGAGCCGGACAGCGGACGGATCCTCGCCCACGTCGGGTCGGCCGACTACGCCGACGAGGCGCGCCGCGGCTACGTCGACGTGACGCAGGCGCTCCGCTCGCCCGGGTCGACGCTGAAGCCGCTGGTCTATGGACTGGCGTTCTCGGACGGGATCGCCCACCCCGAGACGGTCCTGGACGATCGGCCGGAGAGCTACGGCGGCTACGCGCCGCAGAACTTCGATGGCGCCTTCCGCGGTCCCGTCAGCGCCCGCGAGGCGCTGCAGGCGTCGCTGAACCTGCCGGTCGTGGCGCTGACCGAAGCGCTGGGGCCCGCCCGCCTGCTGGCCGCGCTGCGTCAGGCGGGCGTCGAGGCGGTCGTGCCCGGCGACGCGCCCGGCTTGGCCGTCAGCCTCGGAGGCGTCGGCGTGACCCTGGAGGGCCTGGTGCAGCTGTACGCGACGATCGCGCGGGGGGGCCGGGTGCGCGCGTTGACGACGGCGACGGACGCGACCGGTCCGGCAGGCGCGGAGCGAGCCTCCGCCGGCGAGGCCCCCGCCGCGGAGCCTCCCGCGCCGCCCGCCCGCCTGCTGACGCCGCAGGCCGCCTGGCACGTCGCCGACGTGCTGGCGGGCGCGGCGCGGGCCGCAGGACTCCCGGACCGGCCGCTCGCAGTCAAGACCGGCACCTCCAGCGGCCACCGCGACGCCTGGGCGCTCGGTTTCGACGGCGCCCACGTAGCGGGGGTGTGGGTAGGTCGTTCCGACGGCACCCCCGTGCCCGGCCTGGTCGGGGCGGACGTCGCGACCCCGCTGCTGTTCGACGTGTTCGCGCGCCTGGGGGACCGGCCGGGGGCGTTGCCGCCCGCTCCGCCCGGGACGCGGATCGTCGCGTCGGTGGCGGACCTGCCCGCCCCGCTGCAGCGCTTCGGCACGCGCGGTCCCGACCCCGACGACGCGCCCCGGGTCGCCTTCCCGCCCGACGGCGCGGCGCTCGCACCGCTCGCGGGCGGCGTCCCCGCGCGGGTCGAGCGGGGCCGGGCTCCCTTCACCTGGTTCGCGAACGGCGCGCCGCTGGAGGTGGCGACCTTCGAGCGCGAGTCGCAGCTGGCCGTGTCCGGGCCGGGCTTCGTGACGCTCGCCGTGGTCGACGCGGAGGGTCGTGCGGCGAGGGTGCGGGTGGAGCTTCGCTAGCCGCTGGGGCGACCCCTCCCGCCGGTGGCCGCCCCGTCGCCTGCGCCGAGCCGTCCAGCCCGGCGCAGGCGACGAAGGTGGCATCGTTCCGCATCGACGGCGGCGGGAGGAGACGGGCGTCGACGAAACGGCCCGTCTCCTGGCGGTGACGGGGCTACGCCGTCTTGATCTCCGTGACGCCAGCGTTCGCTTCGTCGAGCATCAGCTTCAACGCGTGGGCGGTGCGGTCTTTGAGGATGCACAGCTCGCACTCGCCGACGAGCTTCACCGTCAGCGTCCCGTCATCGCTCAGATCGACGACCTCGAACCGGCCACCGTGCGCATCGAACAACGGCTGCAAATTGTTCACCACTTGCTGGACCGCCGTACGGTCGACCATGACGTGCCTCCTTTCCCTGCCCCCGTAGGGAGGCTAGGGGACGGCGGTGTTCCCACGAAGGGACAAAGCACCCCGCCGAGGAGGGACGTGACCCTCAGCCGGCCAGCACCTGCAGCGCCCACAGGACCTGCCCGGCGTAGTACGTCGGGAGCCCGACCAGCTTGTTCGCGAAGGAGGCACGACCGAAGCGCTCGCGCGCGACCGCCAGGTCGGACCCCCCGACCAGGACGGCGCCCACGGCCAAGCCCCAGCGCCCGTTCGTGCCCGTCGCGACGACCGCCAGGGCGATCATCACGAGCACCAGGCCCAGGTACCCGGCCACCGCGGTCCGCAGCCGCGTAGGCACCGTCCAGTGCGACCGCACCGCACGCCAGGCCGGTACGGCGCCAAGCGCGGCGACGCCGCCCGCCAGCAGCGACGCGACGGGCTGCGCCGTGAGCGCCACGAACACCGCCGCGAAGGTCGCGTGGGCGGCGGTGAACGCCCCCAAGCCCGCCACGAACGCCGCCGTCCCGCGACCGGCCAGCACGACGTCCCCCACGGCGGACGCGGCCAGCGCGACCAGCATCGTGCGCGCCCAGCCGGCATCGGGGAGGCCGCCGGCCAGCGCGACGGCCAGGAACCCGGCGGACGCCACCGTCTTGCCGGCGGCGTAGAGGCCGCGCCGCCCACGTCGGTGAGCGACCAGCGCCACCACGACGCCCGCCGCGACGGCCAGCAGGGGAACGACGACCGAGGGGCTCAGTGCAGCCGCTCGGGGTGGTGCTCGAGGGTGCCGCCCAGGTAGGCGCGGACGGCGTCGGCGATGCTCGCCTCGGTCACGATCAGCGGCGTCAGCCCGGCCTCGACCAGGGCGTCGTGGGCGCGCCGCCCCATGCCGCGGGCCAGGACGACCTGGCAGTCGCGGATCGGATCGACCATCGCGGCGTGGCGGGTGGCGCGCCCGTCGCCATCACCGTGGTCGCGTCCGTGCTCATGCCCGTGTTCGTGCCCGTGCTGCCCGTGGGGGGACGGCTTGTCGCGCAGCTCCTCGCTGACGACCTCGCCGTCCTCGGCCGTGACGACCAGGTAGGACGTGGCGCGGCCGAAGTGGGCGGAGATGCGGGTTCCATCGTCGGTGACGGCGGCGATCTTCATGGGGGGATCCTCCTCGAGCGTTCCGGCGAGCGGCGCGGCGAGCCGCGCGCGTACCGGTTCGCGGCGTCGATGGAAGCCTATCCCGGCCGGTCGCCCCAGCCGCGCGACGGACCCAGCCGAACCGTGTGCTGGGGTACGAACGTCCCTCGGGACAATCTTGACCCGGCACGTATGTTGAGTGCCATGGTAGGAATTAAGTCCGTTCGATCGTTCCCGCTCTGGCCTCGCCGCGACGAGGCCGTAGGGCGCGCTCCGTCGCCGGCGCCGCACGCGGACGATCCGGTCGGGCGCACGCCCCCAGCGGACGCCCCCGCACGTCCCGGCCCGAAGGCCTCCGCCGCTCCTCCCAGCGACGTCCGCAGCGGCCCCGAGGAAGGAACCCACGTGAGCAAGGCCTTCCCGCTGATCCTGGCCGCGCCGGGCGAGTACCTGCGCATCACGCGCCTGCTCGGGAACGACGGCCTCGCCCGCAGGCTCTCCAGCATGGGGCTCCACACCGGATGCGTCGTACGCATCGCGCACCAGCACGCCGGACAGATGGTGCTCGTCCGGGGCGAGACCCGACTCGCCCTCGGAGCGAGCCTCACCAAGCGCATCCTCGTGACGCCGATCGGCGCCGGCGAGGGGGACGGGAGGACGTCGTGACGCTACGAGACCTCAAGGCCGGAGAGTCGGGCCGCGTCGTGAGCCTGGCGAGGGAGGACCGGCAGTACCGCCGCCGCCTGCTCGCCATGGGGCTGCTGCCGGGGACCGAGTTCACCGTGACCCGCCACGCACCGCTGGGCGACCCGGTGGAGCTGCGGGTGCGCGGCTTCAGCCTCAGCCTGCGCAAGGCCGAGGCCGACATCGTTCGAGTGGAAAGGGCGTGAGCATGCGGGAGAAGCACGTCGTCGGCGTGGTCGGGAATCCGAACTGCGGCAAGACCACCCTCTTCAACGCGCTCACCGGCGCGCGCCAACGGGTCGGCAACTGGCCCGGCGTCACCGTCGAGCGCAAGATCGGGCGCCTGCTCCTGGGCGACATGGAGGTCGACCTGGTCGACCTGCCCGGGACGTACTCGCTGGAGGTCGCCGACGAGTCGGTCTCGCTCGACGAGCGCATCGCCCGCGACTACATCGCCGAGCACGAGGCCGACCTGATCGTCAACATCGTCGACGCCTCCAACCTCGAGCGCAACCTCTACCTCACCAGCCAGCTGCTCGAGATGAAGGTCCCCGTCCTCGTCGCCCTCAACATGATCGACGTGGCCGAGGAGGCTGGCCTGTCGATCGACGCGGCGCAGCTCCAGGAGGCCCTCGGCTGCCCGGTCGTACCCATCGTCGCGTCCCGCGGCACGGGCGTGGACCGGCTCACGACCGCCCTGCGCTCCGCCCTGGCGTCGCCCGCGGTGTCGCCGGTCACGGTGCGCTACGACGACGCCGTCGAGGCCGCCATCGCCGAGCTCCTTCCCGACGTGCAGGACCCGGCTCGGCGGCACGACGTCGATCCGCGCTGGCTGGCCGTGCGCCTGCTCGAAGGGGACGGCCTGGCCCGTCGGATCGCGCCGAACGTCGCGTCGGACACGCTTCCGGCCCTGCAGGCTCGGATCGAGGAGGAACTCGGCGACGACATCGACATCGCCGTCGCCGATGCGCGCTACGGCTTCGTCAACGCCCTGGCCGACCGGGTCCTGCGGCGCAAGGGCCGCGTCTCGCGGAACCTCTCGGACCGGCTGGACCGGATCGTCCTGAACCGCTGGCTGGGCATCCCGGTCTTCCTGGCGCTGATGTACCTGATGTTCATGTTCACCATCAACATCGGCGGCTCGCTGATCGACGCGTTCGACATCGTCGCGGGTGCGATCTTCGTCGACGGGTTCGGAGCGCTGCTGGGCGCCCTCGGCGCGCCCGAGTGGCTGATCGTGCTGCTCGCCAACGGGGCGGGGGGCGGGATCCAGGTGGTCGCGACCTTCATCCCGGTCATCGCCTTCCTGTTCCTGTTCCTGTCGTTCCTCGAGGACTCGGGCTACATGTCGCGCGCCGCGTTCGTCATGGACCGCTTCATGCGCGCGATCGGCCTGCCCGGCAAGTCGTTCGTGCCGATGCTGGTGGGCTTCGGCTGCACCGTGCCGGCGGTGATGGCCACCCGTACGCTCGAGCAGGAGCGCGAACGCAAGCTGACGATCGCCATGACGCCGTTCATGTCGTGCGGGGCGCGCTTGCCGGTCTACGTGCTGTTCGGCGCCGCCTTCTTCGCGGCCTGGGCGCAGCAGATGGTGTTCCTGATGTACCTGCTGGGCATCGTGGCCGCCGTCGTCACCGGCGTGATCCTCAAGCGCACCCTCTTCCGGGGCAAGGTGACGCCGTTCGTCATGGAGCTCTCGCCCTACCGGGCGCCCACCCTGCGCGGCGTCGCGCTGCGCACCTGGGAACGGACCCGCGCGTTCATCTTCAGCGCCGGGCGGGTGATCGTGCCGCTGGTGCTGGTCCTCAACGTCCTCAACAGCGTCGGCACCGACGGAACCCTCGGCAACGAGGACACCGAGAGCTCCGTCCTCAGCGAGATCGGACGCACCATCACCCCCGCCTTCACGCCGTTCGGGGTGACGGAGGAGAACTGGCCTGCGTCGGTCGGGATCTTCACCGGTTTCCTCGCCAAGGAGGCGGTCGTCGGCACGCTGGACTCGCTCTACGGCGAGATCGCCGAGCAGGAGGAGGCCGCCCTGCGCAGCCAGGCCAACCCCAAGCCCCTCAGCTGGCGCGCCGACCAGACGACGGAGACGCTGCCGGTTCCAGGCGAGGGGCCACCGAACGTCCTGGCCCTCGTGGGCGAGGGGCTGGCGACCATCCCGGCCAACCTGGCGGACGCCTTCGGCGGCTGGGCCGACCCGCTCGGCCTCGGCGTGGGCGAGGTCGGCGACCTCGAGACCGCGGCCGAGGAGAACGCCGTCGCGGTCGGCACATTCGGCGCGATGGCGGCCCGCTTCGACGGAACCGCGGGCGCGTTCGCCTACCTCCTCTTCGTGCTCCTCTACATCCCCTGCGTGGCGGCCATGGCGGCCGTGCGGCGGGAGACGACCGCGGCCTTCGCCGCCTTCGTCGCCCTCTGGACGACCGGCTTCGCCTGGATCGCCGCGACGCTGTTCTACCAGGTCGCCACCTTCGCCCAGCACCCGGCCTCCTCGGCCGCCTGGATCGCGGGCATCCTGGTCTTCCTCGCCGTCGTCATCGTCGCCCTGCGCGCCTGGGGTCGCCGCTCCGACGAGCCCCGCACCGTCCCCGCCGGGGCCCGGGCCTGAAGGGGGAGGGACGCCGATGATCCTCTCGCGCGTACGGGACTACCTGCAGACGCACCGCCGCGTCGCGCTGTACGACCTCTCGCTCCACTTCGACACCGATCCGGATGCGCTCCGGGGCATGCTGCAGAAGTGGGTCGCCAAGGGCAAGCTGGAACGACTGCCGGCGGGCACGACCTGTTCGGGCTGCTGCCACTGCGATCCCGCCACGATCGAGATCTACGAGTGGAAGGGCTGAGCTGGGCGTCGTCGACCTCAGCGCTCGTTCGCGCCCTTCCCCGCCAGGATCGCGTCGCGCGCCTTCGCCAGGCGTGCGACGCGCGTCGCGGCCTTCTTGGCGGATCCGACCTGGATCGCCCAGCTGCGTTGCCGTCCCGGCGTGAGGGCGGCGAACGCCTCGGCCAGCTGGGGGTCGGCGTCCAGGGCTTCGACGAACTCGTCGGGCAGGTCGAGCGCTCGATCGTCCTTCGGCGGCCGCAGGCCGGCCTCGGCGTACCCCATCGCCTCCTGCAGGTAGGCGCGCAGGACCGGCTCCCGGCCGGCCGCGGCCTCGTTCGCGCGGAAGCGGATCACGGACGGGTGGCGGGCGTTGGGTCCGGCCGGTTCGAGGATCCCCTCCGGATCCCGCATCAGCCCGCCGTGGAAGAAGCTCAGCCGGTAGTCGCCGCGGAACGCGCCGAAGATCGCGACGTTGCGACCGGCGTGCAGGTAGCAGGGCTGGCCCCACTTGGCGACCTCCTCGAGCCCGAGGTCCAGGCAGATCCGACGCAGCGTCGTCAGGCCGGGAAGCCACGTGCGGGTCGAGCAGTCCGGCCTGCCGAAGCGCTCGCAGCGGCCGCAGCCCTGGGCGAAGAAGGTGTCGACGTCGTGGACCACGCGTTCATCGTGCGGCATCCGACGCCCGGGCGGCGTGGTCCGTGCCCCTTCGGCTAGGAGCCTCGCGTCAGCCGCTTCGCGATCTTCTTGGCCAGCTTGGGCGCGTCGCCCGGCCGCGCGCCGCCCCACCAGCGTCCGCCGGGACCCTCGAACCCGACCACGCAGCGCTTCGCGCACTGACCCAGGCAGGCGGTGCGACTGATGCGGCAGTCGGCGTCGCGCGCACGCAGCTCGTGCCGAAGCGCCTTGGACAGGTCGCGCGCTCCGTGCTTGGCGCAGTCCTTGCCCTCGCAGACGAAGACGTGGCCTCGGTAGGGCTTGGGGTCGAGCTTCTTCACCGGCCGACCTCGACACGCGGACGGCGTCGCGACGGGGTCGTGGGGGAGGAGGACGGGACGCTGGGCACGAGGACTCCGACACCCGAAAGCCGAGTGATTCGGTCGGGTATGGGGAGTCTACGCGGACGCTCAGCTCACGTCAATCGTCGTGTCGCGCTTCGGACGTCGGCTCAGCCGGACCGCGTCATCGGCGCCAGCGCACCGCCGAAGCGCGCCTGGTGCCGCACGATCCCGGCGACGTGCACGATCAGCAGCGCCGTGAACAGGTACGACCCGATCTGGTGACCCGTGCGCGCCGTCAGGACGTCCAGGGTCGCGGGCGGCGCCTGTCCCGCCTGGAGCAGCGGTACCAGGTCGTTCTGAAGCATCGTCCCGACGCCGCTGACGGCGAGCAGCAGGGGGAAGACCGCGATCGCCCAGTGCACGCCGTGGAGCAGCGCGCGGTTCCACGGCGCCAGGTCCGCCGGGGCGGGCACGCGGGTCCGGATGCGGAGGGCCAGGCGCCAGATGGCCAGCGCCACGACCGTCCAGCCGATCACCAGGTGCGCCTGGTAGAGCGTCAACCGCAGCCCGTCGTCGAGGGTCCGCGCCATCAGCAGGCCCGTCGGGATCATGGCGAGGATCAACAGGGCACCGACCCAGTGCAGCCACTGGCGGGTCCGGCCGTACGTGCGTGTCGCCGCGTTCGCATCCATGCGCTGAAGCGTACTGCATGGCGGTCCACGTCGACGCGACCCCTGCCCTGCGCGCCGGACGATCACCTCGGCGACGGGTCGGTTCGCCGCTGCCTCGCGGCTGCGACGAGGCCATGACGAAACGGTGACCGGCCCCTGACGTTCCGCTGGCTCCGTCCTGACAGCCGGCATCTATCGTCGCGAAGTCGGCGCCACAGGTCACAACGCCGACGTCCAATCGTCGGGCGCCCTGCGCCTCGCCATCCAGGAGGGACCTGTAGATGAAGAGACTCGTGTTGATCGCCGTTTCGTTCCTGCTCTTCGCCGGGGGAGCGTGGGCCCAGACCTGCGACGTCGTCGGCGAAGCCCCGATGCTCGCCGAACGCGTCGCCGCCGGCGAGCTGCCGCCCGCCGCCGAGCGGATCCCCGCGAACCCCATGGTCCTCGCCGGCGCCGACGGCATCGGCGTCTACGGCGGCGAGCTGCTCGACCTGTACGACGGCAGCCGTCTGGCCGAGTTCCGCCAGTTCGGCTACGAAGGCCTCGTGCGCTGGAACCCCGAGGGCACCGAGGTGATCCCGAACATCGCCGCGGGCTGGGAGGTCTCCGACGACGGTAGCTCCTACACCTTCACGCTGCGCGAGGGCCTGCGCTGGAGCGACGGCCACCCCTTCTCGACCGCGGACATCCAGTTCTACTTCGACGAGGTCGCCTGGGAACCGTACAACTGCTGCAACAACTACCTCATCGTCGGCGGCGAGCGGCCCGAGGTCGAGATCATCGACGATCTGACCTTCCGCCTCAGCTGGAGCCAGCCCAACGCGACCCTCTTGCAGAACATGTCCACCAGCTACGGCGTCCAGATCAGCAACTTCCCGGCCCACTACCTCGAGCAGTTCTCGATGAAGAAGAACCCCGAGGCCGTGCAGGCGATCATGGAAGAGGACGGCTTCGACGACTACAACGAGTGGTGGGCCGCCAACATCGGTCGCTACGGCCAGGACTCGGAGTACAACGACCCGAACCGCCCGCACATGACCCCCTGGATCCCGACCGCCCCGTTCATCGGCGAGGAGCGCTTCACCTTCGAGCGCAACCCCTACTACTTCAAGGTCGACGAAGCCTGCAACCAGCTGCCCTACGTCGACTACCGCACCTGGAGCCTGACGCCGGACGAAGAGGTCCGCGTGCTGCGCACCATGGACGGCCAGGACCACTTCTGCCGCCGCGACGTCTGCCAGCCGCCCAACAAGGCCGTGCTGTTCGACGCGCAGGAGCAGGGCGACTACCGCTTCATCGACGTCGTCAACAGCGACCACAACCACATGCTGCTGCACATCAAGTACACGCACGACCTCGAGGATCGCGCCGCGCTCTTCCAGGAGCGCGACTTCCGCATCGGGCTTTCGCTGGCCATGGACCGTCAGAACGTGATCGACACGGTCTACGTCGGCCAGGGCACGCCGCACCAGATGGCGCCCCGCCCCGGCTCGCCGTTCTACAACGAGCAGCTCGCCACCCAGTTCACCGAGCACGACCCCGAGCTCGCCTCCGAGTACCTCGACCGCGTCCTGCCGGAACGCGACGCCAACGGCATGCGCATGCTGAACGGCGAGCCGTTCACCTTCAACGTCCTCGTCAACGCAGGCTTCCGCGCCGACTGGGCGGACGTCATGCAGCTGATCGAGCGCGACTGGGAAGCGGTCGGCCTGGACGTGAACGTCGTCATCGGGTCGGACGAGTTCTCGCGCTCCGCGCGTCAGGGCAACGACGTCGACGCCTACGTCTGGGCGGGCGAGAACGGCACGGGCCTGCTGCCCATCCTCGCCGCGGACGAGTTCGTTCCCGAGGCCGCCTTCGGCTGGGACGCCTGGGCCGCGGAGAACGTCTTCGGCACCGAGCCGTCCAACCCGGTCGTCACCCCGCCGGCCGACATCCAGCGCATGATCGAACTGGTCTCGCTCGTCCCGACCTCGCCGACCGAGGAGGTCCAGTTCGAGCGCATGGAGGAGCTGCTCCAGCTGCACGCCGACGGCCTCTGGGTCATCGGCCTGGCGATGCCGGAGGGCGACTACCGCGTCGTCAACAACGCGCTCCGCAACGTTCCGAACCCCGTCATCGGTGGCTGGCTGTACCCCGGCCCGGGCCCGGCCAACTTCGAGACGTTCTACTTCCAGGACTGACGTCCGAAGCTTCTAGCCCGGCTTCGGTCGGTCGACCCCGTCTCCGCTTCGGCGGCAGACGGGGTCGACCCCGATCCGGTTTCGGAAGGCGTTCATGACCACCTACCTGCTTCGGCGGCTCGCCTACATGATCCCGACGCTGATCGCGGTCTCGATGGTCGCGTTCGCGGTCATCACGCTGCCTCCCGGCGACTACGCCGACACCTACGTCCTCGCAGCCCGCCAGAGCGGACAGGTCGTCACCCCGGAGGAGGAGCAGCGGATCCGCGAGTTCTACAAGCTGGATCGCCCCTGGGTGCTCCAGTACTGGGACTGGATCAGCGGCATCGCGCTGCGCGGCGACTTCGGGTTCTCGTTCCAGTGGGACCTCCCCGTCGATCAGCTCATCTGGCCGCGCCTCGGCATGACCTTCGTCGTGTCGTTCTCGAGCCTCATGCTCGTCTGGATCGTCGCCATCCCGATCGGCGTCTACTCCGCCGTCCGGCAGTACTCGCTCGGCGACATGCTCGCCACGATCTTCGGCTTCATCGGGTTGGCGATCCCGAACTTCCTCTTCGCCCTCATCTTGATGTACGTATCGTTCCGCTACCTCGGAACCAGCGTCGGCGGTCTGTTCTCACCGGAGTACGTCAACGCTCCCTGGTCGCTCGCGAAGCTCGGCGATTTCCTCGGCAAGCTATGGCTCCCCATGGTCGTCCTCGGGACCGCCGGCACGGCCGGCCTGATCCGGGTCGTCCGCGCCAACCTGCTCGACGAACTGAGCAAGCCGTACGTCGTGACCGCCCGCGCCAAGGGGATGCGCGAGCGTGACGTCATCCGCAAGTACCCGCTCCGCATCGCCCTCAACCCGTTCGTCAGCAGCCTCAACGACGTCTTCGTGCAGATGGTCTCGGGGGCGACGATCGTCTCCGTCGTGTTGAGCCTCCAGACGACCGGCCCGCTGCTCCTCGAAGCGCTTCGAGCGGAGGACATGTACCTCGCTGGCAGCTTCGTGATGATGCTGAGCGTCCTGACGGTCGTCGGAACGCTCGTGTCCGACCTGCTGCTTGCGTGGCTGGACCCGAGGATCCGCTTCCGATGAGGATCGTCGGACCGGCGGCCTCGGCCGTGGAGGCGACCTCCGACGCGCGCGCCGAGGCGCCGCGCGTCGTCACCCCGGCGCAACTCGTGTGGCGCAAGTTCCGGCGCCACCGCCTCGCGATGGTCGGTGGGATCGCGACCTTGCTCCTCTACCTGTCGGCCCTGTTCGCGCCGTTCCTCGCGCCGTTCGGCCCCAACGAGTACCAGTCGCGCTACACCTACGCGCCACCACAGCGCGTGCACTGGATCCACGTCGACGACGGCGGCCGCCGCGTGTTCGGGCCCTACGTCCACGACCTCGAGGTCAGCGTCGACTACGCGTCCGGTCGCCGCGTCTTCGAGCCGAACCGCGAGGAGATCGTGCCCATCCGCTTCTTCGTCCGAGGCGCCGAGTACCAGCTCTTCGGGTTCCTCACGGCCGACCTGCACCTGTTCGGACCCGCCGAGCCGGGACGCCCCCTCTTCCTCACGGGAGCCGACCGGCTGGGACGCGACATGTTCTCGCGCACCCTCATCGGGGCACAGGTCTCGCTGTCGATCGGCCTGGTCGGCGTGACGGCGAGCCTGCTGCTGGGCCTGCTCTTCGGCGGCCTGTCCGGCTACTACGGCGGCGCGGTCGACACGTTGATCCAGCGGATCATCGAGTTCCTGCAGTCGATCCCTTCGATCCCGCTCTGGATCGGCCTCGCCGCGGCCCTGCCGAAGGACGTCGATCCCCGCCTGGTGTACTTCTACATCACCCTGATCCTGTCGCTGATCGGGTGGACCGGCCTCGCGCGCGTCGTCCGCGGACGCTTCCTCTCGCTCAAGAACGAGGACTTCGTGCGGGCCGCACGATTGGACGGCGCCAGCCCCTGGCGCGTGATGTTCCGGCACATGGTGCCGTCGTTCCTCTCGCACATCATCGCCGCCGTCACCCTCGCGATCCCCGCGATGATCCTCGCCGAAACGTCGCTCAGCTTCCTCGGCCTGGGGCTCCGTCAACCGGTCGTCAGTTGGGGCGTGCTGCTGCAAGAGGCTCAGAACATCCGCTCGGTCGCGACCGCGCCATGGCTGTTCCTACCTGGCGGCGCGGTCGTGATCACCGTGCTCGCCATGAACTTCCTCGGCGACGGCCTGCGCGACGCCGCCGATCCGTTCTCGACCCGCTGACGAAAGGACCTCGCGAACATGGCCTATCGCTTCGAAGGAACCCTGACCCGCACCGACGAGCGTCTCACCCGCGTCTACGACTTCGACGTTCCCGACGGCGTCACGCACGTCAACGTCCGGCTCCGCTACGATCCGGTCCAGACCGAGGGCGCCGAGCTGCCCCAGCAGATCAGCATGTCGGTCTACGGACCGGACGGATGGGTCGCGGAGGTCAACACCACCCGCGACCGCTTCGAGAGCGGAACCGACATCGGTCCCGACCCCAGCCCGGGCACCCCGCCGAGCCGCATCGAGCCCGGCCGCTGGCGGCTCTTCCTCAGCACCTACCGCATCGTCGACACGATCGTCACGTTCGACATCGAGGTCAGCCTTCGCAGCGAATCGAGCGTGCCGGATCTTCCCGAGCCGCTCGAACCGACCGTCCCGACCGATCGTGGACCGGGCTGGTACCGGGGCGACCTGCACGCCCATACCTGGCACAGCGATGGTCGCTGGGGCAGCGCCGAGTTG
Source organism: uncultured bacterium (assembly GCA_964545455.1). Classification (GTDB taxonomy): domain Bacteria; phylum Deinococcota; class Deinococci; order Deinococcales; family Trueperaceae; genus SLSQ01. The sequence goes on from CAZJGU010000009.1 coordinate 28,455, forward strand.
ATCGCCTACATGCGCGAAGCCGGCCTGGACTTCTGTACGCTCACCGACCACAACACCGTCACCGGCCTGCCGGAGCACTTCCACCGCGCCAGCGACGAGATCCTCACCCTCGGTGGGAGCGAGATGTCGACCTTCCGGGGGCACATGTTGGCGCTCGGCGTCCACGAGAGGGTCGAGTGGCGCAGGCCCGACGGGACGCTCCTGCCGGTCGCCGACATCGCGTCGACCATCCGGGACGCGGGCGGCCTCCCCGTCATCTGCCACCCGCGCCACGCCGGCGACCCCTGGTGCTGCGGCTGTCGCTGGGAGCACCTCGACATGATGCCGGGCAACGCCATGGCGGTCGAGATCTGGAACGGCACTTGGACCGAGGAGAACGCCGAGGGCGTCCGACTCTGGCAGTCGTGGCTGGACGAGGGACACCGGCTCGTCGCCACGGCGGGCACCGACCACCACGGCATGGCGCACCACATGGAGGCAGCGCGACGCGGGAGGGCGGCGGCCAACGTCGTCGGCGCGGACGCGTTCAGCCGCGACGCGATCCTCGACGGCCTCAAGCGCGGCCGCTCCTACGTGTCGGCCGGACCGACGCTGCACCTCGACGTCGAGGACGCCGCCGGGCGACGCTACGGGATGGGCGACGAGGTCGACGCTGGAACGCCCCTCGACCTCGCCGCCGGCTGGGCCGAGCTTCCCGACGGCGCCTGGGTGGACCTCGTCGTCGATGGGGCCAGGCACCGCGTCGGCGACACGCCCAGCGGGCAGGCGACGCGCGTCCTGGCGTCCGACGCGTTCCGCTGGGCCACGCTCGAAGCGTGGGACGACGAGGGCGCCTGGGCGATCAGCAACCCGGTCTATGGCGCCCGCTGACGCCCCCGTCGGGCCGGATCGGGGCCTCGTCGGCGAGGACGTCGGTCCGATCGGCGCCGCCAGCCGCGACGGTGGACCCCTGCTCCGGGTCGACGACCTGCACGTGTCGTTCCGCACCGACGACGGCATCGTGCGCGCCGTCCGGGGCGCGTCGTTCGGGGTGCCACGCGGTGGGACGCTCGGCATCGTCGGCGAATCGGGGTGTGGCAAGTCGGTCGCTGCGCGCTCCGTGCTCCAGCTCGTCCAGGCACCCGGCAGCATCGACCGTGGGCACGTCTGGTTCGACCGTCCCTCTGGCCGGACCGACCTCGCGGCCCTGGACCCGTACGGCGCCGAGATCCGCTCGGTCCGGGGCGACGACATCGCGATGATCTTCCAGGAGCCGATGTCGGCCCTGTCCCCGGTGCACACCATCGGGCATCAGATCGTCGAGGCGATCCTGTTGCACCGGGACGTCACCCGCCGCGAGGCGCAGCGGCGGGCGATCGAGCTTCTCGATCGCGTCCGCATGCCGCACCCGGCCGAGCGGATGAAGGCCTACACCTTCGAGCTGTCCGGCGGGATGCGCCAGCGCGCCATGATCGCGATGGCCCTCGCCTGCGATCCGCGCCTGCTGATCGCCGACGAGCCCACCACGGCGCTCGACGTCACCACCCAGGCGACGATCCTCGACCTGCTCCGCGACCTGCAGCGTGAGAACGGCATGTCGTTGGTCCTGATCACGCACGACCTCGGCGTGGTGGCCGAGATGGCGGACGAGGTCGCGGTCATGTACCTCGGCCAAGTCGTCGAGACGGGCCCCGTGCGCGAGGTCTTCGCCGACCCCCAGCACCCCTACACGCGAGGGCTGCTCGGATCGATCCCCCGCATCGACCCCGAGCGCCGCTACGCGCGCTACGCGATCCCCGGTTCGGTGCCCGCCGCGACCTCGGAGGTCGTCGGGTGCGCCTTCCGGGCGCGCTGCGTGCACGCCATGCCGGGCGTGTGCGACCGGCTCGAACCGGCCGCCATCCCCGTCGGTCCCGACCACGTCGCCCGGTGCCACCTGCACGGTGACGGAGTGGAGAGCGCAGATCCGTTCGCCGGCTCGCCCGCAGGCCACGACGGCGCGACGGTCGCTCCCGACGTGCGGCCGGGACCGGCCTCGGCAGCCTCCCGGGACGTGGTCCTGGACGTTCGTGACGTCGAGGTGCACTACCCCGTTCACGGGGGGATGCTGCAGCGGCGCATCGGCACGGTGCGGGCGGTGGACGGCGTGTCGATCGCCTTGCGCCGTGGGGAGACGGTCGGCCTGGTCGGCGAGTCGGGGTGCGGCAAAACGTCGCTCGCGCACGCGCTGGTGCGTCTGCACGCTCCGACGAACGGCCAGGTCAGCCTGCAGCTTCGCGACGGCGACGAGATCGACGTCGCGTCGGCGCGGGGGCCGGCGCTCGCGACGGTGCACCGCGCGGTCCGTATGGTCTTCCAGGATCCCTACGGCTCGCTCGATCCCCGCCTTCCGGTTCGCGACGTGATCGGCGAATCGATCGAGCTGCTCACGCCCGCCTCCCGGCGCGAGCGCGACGCGCGCGTGAACGACCTGCTGGACACGGTCGGCCTGCCCGTCGACGTCGCGACCCGTTACGTGCACGCCTTCAGCGGGGGCCAGCGGCAGCGCATCGGGATCGCCCGCGCGCTCGCGACCGACCCCGAGGTGCTCATCGCGGACGAGCCGGTCTCCGCCCTCGACGTGTCGGTCCAGGCGCAGGTGCTCAACCTGCTCGAGCGGCTCGCGACGGAACGGGAGCTGACGATGCTGTTCGTCTCGCACGACCTGTCGGTCGTGTCGTCGCTGTGCGACCGCGTGGTGGTGATGTACGCCGGCGAGATCGTCGAGGAGGCAGCGGCCGAGCGTCTCTACCGAAGCCCGCGGCACCCGTACACCGAGGCTCTGCTCGCAGCCGTGCCCGTCCCGGACCCGACGATGCGCCGTGGGGCGCGGCGGCACCTGCAAGGCAGCGTGCCCGACCCGGCGAACCGCCCCCAGGGGTGCACCTTCGCGCCCCGCTGCGCCTTCGCGACGGATCGCTGCCGCGAGGAGCGACCGCAGCTACGCGAGGTGGACGGCGGCCGCGTCGCCTGCCATCACGCCGACGAGCTCGAGCTGGCGGGCGCGCCGCGCTGACGGTCCCGAAGGAAGGCGGCGAGGCCCGCCAGGTCGTCGGTGTTGATCAGGTCCACACCCTCCTCGAGGAGCGTCGTCCAGACGCGCTCGCGGGCCGTCCCCGGGCGCTCCGGCGTCGCCCAGAAGCGCAGGCGCTGGCCGGCGGCGCGGGTCGCTGCGACCGCGTCGCGCAGGCGCGCACGGTCCGCGTCCGGGATCGGTCCCTCGCCTCGCCAGCGGCTGAACCGCGACCAGTCGGCCGACACGGTCGGCATCCAGCGCGCATCCGGCGTCCGCTCGAGGTCGGGCAGGCGCCCGTCGTAGTGACAGGCACCGGCGCTGCTCGCCATCAACGCGTCCAGAGGGGGCCGGTTGCCCGTCAGCACCAGGCGGATCGGCGCCGCGTCGTTCCCGTGGCCTGGGCGGGCGATCCAGCGTTCGTAGCGGCCGGCCAGGCGCTCGGCCGCACGGTGGGCGCCGCGAGCGGGCGTCTTGACGTCGACGTAGAGCCAGACAGGATCATCGTGCGCCAGCCGACCGTTCTCGTACGCGTCCGCGAGGGGCGCGAGGTACAGCCGTTCGAAGGTGCGCCCCGGCCGCAGATCCTGCGGATCGTGCGCGACCAGCAGCCGACCGAAGAGGTGCCAGACGTCCATTTCGACGTGCCGGAAGCCGGCTGCGAGGGCGTCCCAGAGGGGTGTCGGGTGCTCGTCGTCGCGGTGCGCGAACGCCTGGGGCAGCGGAGGGGTCACGCGTCGCCCCGCGGTCCGTCCAGCACGATCTCGCGGAGTTCGACCGGTCGATGCTCGCGGTACGAGCGCTCGATCGCGAGGCAGACGCGCATCACCTCGACGGCCTGCGCCACGCCCGGTCGGGGCGCGTCGCCGGCCGCCAGCGCCGCCGCGAACGCCATGAGCTCGCTTCGGTAGGCGTCGGCGAAGCGCTCGACGAACCACGGCACCAGGTCGCGCTCCTCGCGGCCGTCGCGCCGCAGGACGAGACCGTCGACACGGTCGTCGCTCGCGATGCCCTTCGCGCGGGATCCGGACAACTCCAGGCCGGTCTCGTAGCCGTAGCCGCTGCGCAAGCGATTCTCGATCGTGCCGATCGCGCCGCTCGCGAAGCGGAGCGACACGAGCGTCGTGTCCGGCTTGCCGAGGCCGTCGAAGCGTGCGTCCAGCACGCTCGTCCCCCGCGTGAACACGTCGTCGACCGGGCCCAGCGCCGCGAGTGCGAGGTCCACGTCGTGGCTGGCGGTGTCGTGGAAGATGCCGGCTGCCGCCACCATGTCCGGGTAGGCAGGCCCCTCCGGATCGAAGGTGAAGGACCGGAACGTCTCCAGCCTCCCCAGCGTCCCGGCGTGCGCGGCTGCGAGGAGGCGGGCCGTCGCAGGATCGTAGCGACGCTGGAAGCCGATCTGGAACGGAACGCCACTCGATGCCACGGCGTCCGCGGCCCGCTGCGCCGAGGCGAGATCGGTCGCCAGCGGCTTCTCGCAGAACACCGCCTTGCCCGCTCGGGCCGCCGCCACGACGAGGTCGGCGTGCGTGGCCGCGGGCGACGCGATCACGACGGCGTCGACGTCGTCGCCCCAGGCGTCGGACGGGTCGTTCGAGGAGCGGCACCCTCCGTGGAGCCTCGCCACCGAGGCTGCCGCGTCGCGTGCGGCGTCCACCACGACGACCAGGTCGGTGGTGGGCAGCGTCGCCAGGGTGCCGGCGTGGTAGGTCCCCATCGATCCCGCGCCGATGAGGGCGATGCGGAGGCGAGGTCGACCGTCGTTCATCGCCGGGCAGCGTCGCACGTGGGCGTCAGCGCAGTGTGGTCTGATCGGAGGTCGAAGGGTGGACCCGGCGCACCGAGCGCTGGCCCCGACGGGAGGCGAGGACCCACGTGACGGATGGACCGCGCATCGCCAACGCGCCCTGCTCCTGGGGCCTGATCGGACGGGACGGGATCGAGGTCGGTTACCAGCGGATGCTGGACGAGCTCGTCGCCGCCGGTTACCGGGGCACGGAGCTCGGGGACTGGGGCTTCATGCCGACCGACCCTGCGCGCCTCGAGGCGGAGCTGGAGGCGCGCGACCTGACGCTCCTCGGCGGCTTCGTCGCCGTCGATCTCGGCGACGAAGCCGCCGTCGCGCACGAGGCGGACGCCGTGCTCCGGGTGGCGCGGAACCTGGCCTACGCGGGAAGGACGGAGCGGCCTCCCTACCTGATCCTCGCCGACCGCGACGGCCTGCTTCCGTGGAGGGCACGCCACGGGGGACGCATCGCCTCCGAGGCCGAGACCGAGGCGCACGAGCTCGCCCGCATCGGCGAGCGCGTCACGGCCCTCGCCCGTCTCGTGCGCGACGAGACCGGTCTGCGCACGGCGTTCCACCCGCACGTGGCCGGGCGCATCGAGACGCCGAACGAGATCGCGGGCCTGCTGGCCGCCTCGGACCCGACCGTCGTCGACCTGGTCTTCGACACGGCCCACTACGTCTACGGAACCGGTCGCAGCGACGACCGGGGCGTGCTGGCGCTCGACGGCCTCGAGCGCTTCTGGGATCGGATCGGGACGGTGCACCTCAAGGACTGCTCGGCGGAGGTCGCGGCGCGAGCCCGGCGCGAGGGGTGGTCGTACGAGGATGCCGTGCGCGCCGGTCTGTACTGCGAGCTCGGGCGTGGCTCGATCGACATGGCCGCTCTGCTGCGGCGGCTGATCGAACGCGGCTACGACGACTGGCTCACGGTCGAACAGGACGTGTTCCCGGGTCAGGGAACGCCGTTCGACAGCGCGCTCCGGAATCACCGCACCGTTCTGGCATGGTGGGAGGAGGCGCGGCGCGCCGCGCCACCCGGTGGCGGCGCGTAGGCGCCCACCTCGACGCGACGTCGCCGCCATCGCGTCGTGCGCGACACTGCGGCACGGCGCCGCGAACCCGACCCCGGCGCCCCGAGGAGCGACGCATGCCCTGGACGATCGACCACATCCCCGACCAGACCGGCCGCGTCGCCGTCGTGACCGGCGGCAACGGTGGCCTTGGCCAGATGACCGTGCTCGAGCTGGCGCGCAAGGGCGCGCACGTCGTGATCGGCGCGCGGAACCTCGACAAGGCCGCGGCGGCCGAAGCGGAGATCCTTCGGCTGGTTCCGGGCGCATCGCTCGAGGTGCTGACGTTGGACCTGGCCTCGCTGGCCTCCGTGCGCGCCTTCGCGGACCGGCTGCTCGCCACGCACGAGGCGATCGACCTGCTCTTCTGCAACGCGGGCGTCATGGCCACGCCCGAGGGCACGACCGAGGACGGGTTCGAGACCCAGTTCGGGATCAACCACCTCGGCCACTTCGACCTGACGCGGGCGCTCTTCCCGGCGCTGCAGCGGGCGCCCGCGGCGCGCGTGGTCACCACGACGTCCACGGCCCGCTTCGCCGCCGGGCCGTACGACCTGAGCGATCCGCACCACCGGCAGCGGCGCTACGAGCCGTGGGAGGCGTACGGCTACTCGAAGCTGGCCAACCTGCAGTTCGCGCTGGAGCTGGACCGCCGTGCGCGTGAGGCCGGATCGCCGGTGCGTGCCCTGTCGGCCGACCCGGGCTTCTCCGACACCGGCCTGCAGCACCGCTCGGCGGAGGTATCGGCCGGTTTCGGTCAACGGCTGGCGTCGACGCTCGTCCGCTGGGTCGGCCAGTCGGCGGCGGCCGGCGCGCTGGAGCAGCTTCGGGCCGCGACCGACCCGGCCGCGGAGGGCGGCACGCTCTACCGTCCGCGCTGGATCGCCTGGGGTGCGCCGGTCGTGGCAGGCATCGCGCCGCGGCTCCGCAAGGGCCAGGACCTGCGGACGCTGTGGGAGGTCTCCGAGCGCGAGGTCGGAGCGGCCTTCGACGTGGTGGGGCGGGTCGGGTCGCCGGACTGAGCACCCTGGCCGCACGCGGGCGCGCGGGTCGCCGCGAGGCTAGAGCCCATCGTGGTGTCGGCGCCTCCGGCGACGCCGCCGCACCTCGACCACGACGATCGCGAGCGCGGCGACCATCACCACGGTCGACGATGCGGCCGCGACCGCACCGGATGCCGCGGGCGTCGCCGAGGTGAGGTTGAAGGCGGTGTGCCAGGCGGACACCAGCAGCACGCTTCCGCCCGACCCTCGGTACAGCCAGGCGAGGACGATGGAGCCGGCCGTCAAGCCGATCGCCCACCCCGCGACGCCGGTCGCCGCGACCGTCCGCCAAGGCCGTCACGACCAGCGCGGACAGCGCGGGACCCGCGAGGCCCGGCAGGTGCGTCGGCCAGCCCACGCCGACCCGAACCGTCGCCCCGGCGAGGATCCACGGCAGCCACCACGCCCACGACAGCCACCACGCCCACGACAGCAGGTAGGCGAGACCGACGAAGGTGGCGACCGGGTGACGGCGGGCCACGGTGCGAACGAGCCCGATCGCAGGGGTCCGCGGGCGCGAGGATCCGAACGCACGCACCGCGCCCTCCTCTCCCGTCCAGCGTAGACCCGCGGGCGCAGGGCGCGACGTACGCCCCCGCCGGTCGCGTCCGACCCCCGTATGGTGGCGGAGACCCGAGGGCCAGCGGAGAGGGAGGACGACGTGAGCGACGCGGGAGCAGACGGTTCCGACAGGGGTGGACCCGGCGGCGGCGAGGCCGGTCGACGCTACGACCTCTACGGCGACGCCTTCAAGCGCGACCCGCACGCCACCTTCGCGGCGATGCGGCGCGAGGCGCCGATCCACAAGCAGGCCGGCCTGGACGGGACGACGCCGATCTGGTTCGTCACCCGCTACGCCGACGTCGAGGCGATGCTGCGCGACAAGCGCTTCGTGCGCGACGAGCGGCTGGCCAAGGACGAGGCCGACCGCTACGTCTGGTCCCCGCTGGACCGCCGCATCAACACGCAGATGCTCAACCGCGACGGCCAGGACCACCGGCGCCTGCGTGACCTCGTGAGCCAAGGGTTCACGCCCAAGCGGGTGGCCGACCTGCGGCCGCGCGTGGAAGCGATCGCGGAGGAGTTCCTCGCCCACCTGCAGGAGGTCGCCGGCAGGAACGACGGCGTCGCCGACCTGATCACCGAGTTCTCCTTCCCCCTCCCGACGACCGTCATCCTGGAGATGCTGGGCATCCCGATCGAGGATCGCGACCGCTTCCGCGCCTGGGGCAACGCGCTCCTCGCGCCACCCATGACCGAGGAGGCGCAGAAGGAGAGCGCCCGGTTGCTCACCGAGTTCGCCGACTACTTGGACGCCCTGTTCGAGGAGCGCCGGGTCCGGCCTCGGGACGACCTGGTCTCGGCCCTGGTCGCCGCGGAGCAGGAGGGCGACCGCCTCAGCCCCGAGGAGCTCAGCAGCACCCTGGTGCTGTTGATCGTCGCGGGGCACGAGACGACGGTGAACCTGATCGCCAACGGCGTGCTGCAGCTCTCGCGCCGTCCCGAGCTGCGGGACGCGCTGGCGGCCGACCCGTCCGGCCTGCCCGCGATGGTCGAGGAGCTGGTCCGCTACGACGGCTCGGTCGAGCGCGCCCTCAACCGCTGGGCCGCCGAGGACGTCGACTGGGACGGACACCTCATCCGCCGTGGCGAGCCGGTGATCCTGATCCTCGGCAGCGCCAACCGGGATCCGGCGGCGTTCGACGAGGCCGACACCTTCGACGCGACCCGCTCCCCCAACCGCCACCTCGGCTTCGGCAAGGGCGTGCACTACTGCATGGGGGCGCCGCTGGCGCGGCTGGAGACGGAGATCGCGCTGCGGACGCTGCTGACGAACCTGCCCTCGCTGCGCGTCGCCGTCCCGGAGGAGGAGCTCCGCTACCGCTTCCTGCCCGGCTTCCGCGCGTTGGAGGCGCTCCCGGTCACCTGGGGCTAGGGTGGGGACCGCGCCGCCCGTGGGCGACCGGAACGACCCTCGATCCCACCGCGCGGCGACCGCTTCGGCCTGGCATAGTGGCATCATCCGGCTCGGTGGCGGCCTCCGTAGGGGGTCCGGTTCCAGCGGGCCCGTGGGGGGTCAGGGTGGCGAACGAAGCGGACCACGGTCCGATTCCGGACAGGGGCGAGCCGCGTGGTCGCGCGACCAGCCGCGCGGAGACCGCGCGGTGGTGGCAGCACCTGGCGACGGTCGTCGGATCGGCCTGCGTCATCTGGTTCTTCTCGGAGATGTACTTCCTGAACGAGGGTCAGCATCTGTACTTCTGGTCGACCAGCCCGGGCGTGCTGGCCCTGATCGCGACCGTCGCCGAATGGTTGTTCGTCTTCCTTCTCTTCTACGCCTTCTTCGCGCTCTGGCTTCTCGTCCCCATCTCGGTGTTTCGGGTCCGGTCGATGTCGGCGCTCGTGCTCGCAGGTGCGATCTGCGGCTGGGCGATCGAAGGAAGCGCCATTCCGATCATGTACGAGGAGTTGTGGGGGAGCCTGCTCTGGCCGGCCGCGTCGTGGCACGTCGTGGTGAACGTGCTGTTCGGGTGGTGGTGGTTGCGCCGCGTCTTGGAGGAACGGTCCACACGATTCGCCACCGTCGTCTTCGTCGGCATGGGGGTCGTCTGGAGCGTCTGGGCGACGTGGTTCTGGCCGTTGGACGGAACCGGCACGATCGCGGAGGCGACCGCGCCCATGGCCCCGACCGACTTCGCGTTCCTGGCCTTCCTATCGAGCACGGTGCTTGCCGTCGGGTACTGGCTTCTGGACCGATTCGGTTCGCAGCGCTTCGTGACCGGGAAGGCCCCGCTGGCGATCTTGATCGCGGCGGGCTTCGTGCTCAGCATCCTCGGCTCGACCGTCTTCGTCCCGATCCTCGCCGTCCTCGTCGGGCTGGCGTCGTTGGTGCTGGAACGGAACCGACGGACCGAACGGGACGGGGACGTCCTCGCTCGGTTCGCGTACTCGATTCCCCCGTCACGCTACCTCCTCCTCTTCCTCATGCCGACGACGGCCGCCGTTCTCTATCCGATCTGGCATGCGAACGACGTCAGCATCGCCCCCTGGATCGGCTACGTCCTCTATCCGGTCGTCGTCGCGAGCGCCGTGATCATCGTGCTCGCGACGCTGGACATCCTCCGAAGGGATCGTCCGCGGACGGGGTAGCCCCGCTCGGATCGCGAGCATGACGTGCACGCCCGCGAGGTGGACCAGCGCGCCTCGGCCGACCGCTGGCTCGGGCGCCTGCGGCCAGGGGCCTCCCACCATCCAGGCGAGCCCGCCGACCGGACGCCGAACCCGGCCGCGCGCGGAACCACCGCGCTACGCGGACGATCCTCGTTCCCAGCGCGCCTCGACCGCGTCCGTCAGGCGCTCGAGCGCCGCCTCCAGCGTCGACCGCGGGCAGCCGATCGTCATGCGCGCGAAGCCGGCGCCTTCGCGTCCGAACCAGTAGCCCTGCGCGAGGGCCAGGCCGGCTTCGCGGCCGAGGAAGCGCTCGAGCTCCTTGACCTCCAGGCCGAGCCCGCGGAAGTCCAACCATAGAAGGAAGGTGCCGTCCGGTTCGATCCGCGAGATGCCGAGGTCGTGCGCCGCCAGATGGTCCCGAACGAGGGCGGCGTTGCCCTGCACGTAGGCGATCGCCGCGTCCAGCCAGGCGGCGCCTCCGTCGTAGGCGGCCTCGATCGCGGTCGTGGTGAGGACGTTGGTCTTGGCCATGAAGTAGCGCCGGACGAACGTCTGGAAGGCCGCCCGCTGCTCGGGGTCGGGGATCGCGACGAGGGCGTCCACCATGCCCGCGATGTTGAAGGTCTTGGCGGGCGAGAGGCAGGCGGCCGCGTGGTGGCCAGAGCCGTCCGCGACCGTCAGGAACGGCACGGACCGACGGGGCGGGAAGGCGAAGTCGCCATGGATCTCGTCCGAGACGACGAAGACGCCGTGGCGCTCGCAGATCTCCGCGACGCGCGCCAGCTCCTCCCGCGTCCACACGCGACCGACCGGGTTGTGCGGGTTGCAGAGGATCAGCACCCTCGCCGACGGGTCGGCCGCCTTGGCCTCCAGGTCGCCGAAGTCCATCTCGTAGCGACCGTCCACGAGCCTCAGAGGATTCTTGACGAGGGTGCGTCCGGTACGGCGGATGGCGGCCTTGAACTCGAAGAACACCGGTGGCTGGACCAGCACGCCGTCGCCCTCGCTGGAGTGCTGCTCGATCAGGACCGCGATGGCGCTCAGGACCGACGGGCTGGCGATCAGCTGGTCCCGCGTCAGGGGCCAGTCGTGCCGCGATCGGTACCAGTCCTCGATGGCGCGGTGGTAGCCGTCGGTCTTGGCGCCGTAGCCGAGGATGCCGTGGTCGACGCGTCGGGCCAGGGCGTCGACCACGGCCGGGGGCGAGGCGAGGTCCATGTCGGCGACCGACATCGGGAGGGCGTCCTCGTTGCCGACGTGCCGAGCCAGGTAGGCGCGGTCCCACTTGAGGGTCGGGACGGCGCTGCGGTCGATGGTGCGGTCGAAGTCCATCGGTGTCTCCTAGGGGGTGGGGGGCGGCGGCGAGGTTCGGTCCCGAGCGGTGGCGGCGAGCGCCAGGCCTGCTACCACCGGCAACGCGACCTCGGGCTCGAACAGCGTGAGGTCCCAGGTGTTGAGCAGCGCCAGCGCGACGAGCAGCGGCGCGATCCGTCCCCAGCGGGCACGCCCGGCCGCCACGACGAGCGTCCCGCCGACGAGGGCGGCACCGACCAGGCCGACCATGCCGTGCACCAGCAGCAGGTGCACCAGCAGGTTGTGCGCGTAGCTGACGCCGGGCGGCAGCGTCGCACGCGTACGGTCCACCAGGAGCGCCTCGGAGGCGGGCAGGCCGACCCCGAACCAGGGGTGGTCGCCGGCGATGGCGAGGCCGGCCCGCCAGATCGCGACGCGATCCTGCGGAAGGGCGGTCAGGCGCCGCAGGTCGTAGCGCCGCACGATCGTCTGCGGGAACCAGTCGGGCCGCTCGCCGCGGAACGGCGTCGCGGAGGTGCCGACCTCGTACTGCGCGCCGTACACCAGCACGTCGATCCGCCCTCCACGCTCGGCGGCCCGCAGGTAGAACTGCCGTTGCAGGTAGTCGTCCCCGTACCCGACCGGCGTGACGCAGCGCCGCCACGTCGGTCCCACCTCGCACGTGACGCTCGCGAGGTGCGAGGTGAGGACCAGTCGCTGGGACGAGTCCGCGCGCAGGTAGATCGACGCGACGTACGGGACGCCGAGCTCCGAGCGGCCCATGCTCTGGTAGATCAGGTTGCGGCCGTCCTCCCGGGCCTGCGCGACCAGGCGTTGTGCTCGGGTGCCCTGGAACGGGCCGGGAGCCGCATCGTCCTCCAGCTCGACGCTGGCCGCGAAGCGGTGCCGCCAGTCCGGACCTCCAAGGTCGTTGGGCGTGCCCAGCATGTTCGGGGTCCGCTCGACCACGCCGTACTGCCACGCCGTCGCGAGGGCGGTCAGGACGGCGGCCGCCCCGAGGATCGCCAGGACCGACCGGGTTCGCGATCGCAGGCTCAGGACCACGAGCCACACCGCGAACGCGGCCAGCATCGCGCCCCCTGACGTGCGCGACCCGGTGTAGATGACCGCCACCGCCAGCGCCGGCCACAGCCACGCCCACCAGGCCCAGCGTCGGTTCGCCGCCATCCACGCGGTCACCGAGGCGACCAGCGCCGCGCCCAGGTCGTTCGGGTTGCCGGTGAAGAGGGCCACGCGGACCTCGCCGTCGCCGGCGCCGAGCGTCGCCCCGACGGCGATCGCGGCGGCGATCAGGGCGACGGCGTAGGCCGCGAGGGCCGGCGACAGCAGGCGGCGCGACGGGTCCCAGCGGGCCGCCGCCACGGCCACGACGATCGACCCCGCGGCGAGGCCCGCCCGCGCCACGCCCATGGGGTCGTTCGCGCCCAGGGCGGCGACGCTCAGCAGGGCCCAGCCGACGGCGAGGAGGATCACCAGGCTCGCCACCCGGCCCGGCCGTGCCGGAGGTGTCGCCCGGTCGGGGTGTGCGTGCGACCGACGTTCGTCCCTCACGCCTCGCGCGCCGGCGCCCGCTCGAGATCCCGGACACAGAGGTTCACGTACGCCAGCCGCACCTCGGCGCCTACCGGATCGGCCAGACGATGCGGGTGCGCAGCTCGTCGGGCGGGACGTCGTCCGGGTCGTCGACGTAGTGCTCGTACGCGGGGCCGGCCGGAACGCGCCCGTTCTCCTTCATCCAGGCCCGCAGCGCTTCGTAGGCGGCACCGATGTCGTCGTAGGGACCGACATGGATCGTCTCCACGGCGAGCGAGGCGGGGATCGTCCCTGCCTGCACCTCGCCCTCGCCCTCCAGCGGGTTCGCGAAGGGCAGGCCGATCTCGAGGTCGAGATCCTGCATGTCGGCGTTGTGGTAGGCGACGAACGGTGGACCCGACGGGGCGGAGCGGGGGCCTGCGTAGGCCATGATCGCGCCCCAGGCCGCCCCGAGCGCTTCGGGTAGGCGTTCGATGGCGGCGCGGGTACGGACGACCAACGTCGGTTGCTCGGCTTGCTGGATGGTGCTGCAGGTGTAGCTCATCTCGCCTCCTCGTGCGCTCGGGCGCTCGGGCCCTGGGCCTAGCGCGGCTCGTCGCCGGACCGCCGCTTGCCGGCCTCGCTGCGGGCGAAGCCACGGGTGAACGACCGGATCGCGTCGACCGGCCGGAACCGCAACGCCGACCAATCCTCGTCGACGCTCACCTGTCGGACCGGCTCGAAGTCCCGCTGGTACAGCGGCGCCCAGGCATCGCTATCGCGCGCGACGTCGCTCGCGTAGCGCTTCGACGCCTTCTTGGGGTACGACGCCCACAGAATCCCATCCTGCGCCAGCGCATCGATCGCCCCGCGGAGCAGGTCGGGCGCCTGCGCCGCCTCCTCCACGAAGACGTGGACGTAGTCGTAGGCATCGTGGCGGGCGGTGGTGTCCACCTCGCTGCCCAGCCCGTCGCGCAGGTACGCCAGCATCGGCGCGAACGCCTCCGGCGCGGCGAGGACCAAGGCGTGTCGCGGGGTCGTCAGGTTCAGCTTCTTGGCCAGGCGCTCCGCGTCCACGGCGTCTCCTTTCGGCGTCGTCGGCACCGTCTCGAGCCTACGACGGGGTGCGCGATCAGCCGGCGGCCGGTGTCGCAGGCGCGGGCGCGCGATCCGATCATCGACCGCGTTCGGCCTCGAGCCGCCGAGAAGCGTCGACGGCGTCCCACCCACGACCGCCCAGCGGTGCGCCAGGCGCGGGAGCACCGCCAGGGCCAGCAGCGTGGCTGCGACCACGGCCAGGACGCCGCTCGCGCGGACGTCCGGGACCACCGTCATGGCCGGCAGGCAGCCGTGCCACGCCGCCTCGGGGCGGCACGGGGGGCCGATCGCAAGGTACGGCAGCGACGGGACGACGCCGGGACCCTGCAGGATCGCGAAGACGCCGTGGGCGGCCGCGAGCAGCGAGGCGTAGGTGCCGAGGGCGCGTGTCGCCGCGCGGCGGGCCGAGGGAGCCGAGCCGGTCGGGAGCACGATCACGGCTCGGGGCGAGGTTGCGCTTGCCCCGCGGCCGGCGAGCCCGGCGCGGCAGGCTCGACCGGCGCCACCGAACGTCAGCCTCGCTCGTGCGCCCAGCCGACCTCGATCAGCTCGCGCAGCACGTCCAGGTCCACGTCGGCGAGCTTGTTGACGTAGACGCAGCCTACGGCGGCGCGGTGCTTGCCGAGACGCTCGAGCAGCGGGGCCGCCTGGGGCGAATCCTGCAGGCCGTAGAGCGACGTCCGCGACTTCGTCGGCGAGAAGCCGACACGGCAGAAGTCGCCCTCGTGACCGCTGGCGTAGCGGTAGTGGTAGCTGCCCCAGCCGACGATCTTGCCCCACATGGCGGGCGTGTCGCCGGTGACCTCGTTCATCAGGCGCAGGAGGGTCTCGGCATCGCCCTTGCGGGTGGGGTGCTCGATGGCGGCGATGAAGGCGAGCGGGTCCTCGTCGGTGCGCTGCATCGATGGGGCCATGCGGTCATCCTGGCACGGGGGGTGAGGAGTCCGGCACGACGGGCTCACGGCCATGCGAAGCCGGCCAGCGGACCGCCCTCGCGACCTCCGAACGCTACGACGCCCAGGTGCTCCATCGCGGTGCGCTCGGTGCGTTCGTCGGGGCGCTGCGGGCGCGCGGTCAGCTCAGAACCAGGAGGGATGCGGACGCGGCCTTGCCGTCACATCGTTCAAATGATTCAATGAACGTATGAATGAGGTGAAGGGCTCCGACCTCAAGAAGGCGGTGTACGACCAGGTGGCCCGCATCCCCAAGGCGATCGCCAGCGGGCCACGACTGGAGCTGCTGGACCTGATCGCTCAGGCCGAGGCGTCGGTCGAGACCCTCGCCGCCGCCGCCGACCTGAGCGTCGCCAACGCCAGCCGCCACCTCCAGATCCTGCGGGACGCCGGTCTGGTGGAGGTCCGGCGCGAGGGCCGATTCGCCTGCTACCGCGTCGCGGACGACGACGTCATCCGCCTCGTCCGGGCGGTGCGCGCCCTGGGCGAGCGACGCTTGGCCGACCTGGACCGCCTGCTGCGCGACCTTCATCCGGCCGACCCCGAGCCGCTGGTCGCCGGCGACCTGCGCGAACGCATGGCCGCCGGACGCATCGTGCTGCTGGACGTGCGGCCGCCGGCGGAGTACGACGCAGGGCACCTTCCCGGCGCTCGGTCGATCCCGCTGGCCGAGCTCGAGGAGCGGCTGGCCGAGCTGCCTTCGGGCGACGAGGTGATCGCCTACTGCCGCGGTCCCTACTGCCGCCTCTCGGACCAGGCGGTAGCCCTGCTGCGCCGGCACGGCATCGAGGCCCGGCGCCTGCGCGACGGACCCCCCGACTGGACGGTCGACGACGCGACCGCCGCCGACCCCTCGTGACGGCGCGGCGTCCGCCGGCCGTCGACTTCTGGCTGCTGGCGACCGTCAACCTGTTCGTCGGCTCGATGGTCGGCCTGGAGCGCACGCTGCTCCCGGTCCTGGCCGAACAGGATTTCGGTCTCAGCGCCGGCGCGGCGATCGGCGGGTTCATCGTCGCCTTCTCCGTCGCCAAGGCGGTCGTCAACCTGATCGCCGGAGCGGCCGCCGACCGGCTGGGCCGCAAGCGCGTGCTGATCCTCGGCTGGCTGATCTCGGCCCCCGTCCCGGCGTTGCTGGCTTGGGCGCCCGACTGGAGCGTCGTGGTCCTCGCCAACGTCCTGCTGGGCGTCGGCCAGGCGGCGACCTGGTCGATGACGGTCAACATGATGGTGGACCTCATGCCAGCCCACCGGCGCGGCTTCGCGGCAGGCATCAACGAGTTCGCCGGCTACGCCGGCCTGTCCCTGGCCGCGTTCCTGACCGGCCTGATCGCGTCGCAGGTCGGCCTGCGCCCGTGGCCGTTCCTGATGGGCATCGGCCTGGCGCTCGTGGGTCTGGTCCTGTCGCTGATGGTTCGAGAGACCGGCCGACCTGGGGCGCCGCCCCCGCTGCGCTGGGTGCGCGGCGTCGGCGTCCCCAGCCTGCTGGGCCTGGCCACGAACCTCAAGGACGGCTTGGTGTGGCTGTCGCTGCCGCTGCTGATGGCGGGACGGGGCCTGGACCTGGTCCAGATCGGCACCGTCGCCGGCCTGTACCCGCTGGTCTGGGCCGCCGGCCAGCCACTCTTCGGCCCGATGTCCGACCGGGTCGGGCGTCGCGGCCTGGTCGTCGCGGGCACCGCCCTGCAGGGTGGTGGGCTGGTGGCGCTGGCGTGGGCCCCTACCTTCGCCGCCGCACTGGCGGCCGCCACGTTGCTGGGTCTCGGCACCGGCATGGTCTACCCGGTCCTGATCGCCGCCGTCGCCGACCGCGTACCCGTGGCCGAACGCGCCACGGCGCTGGGCATCTACCGCTTCTTCCGCGACGGCGGCTACGCGATCGGTGCACTGATCGCCGGTGTCGGCCTGGCCGCGTCCGGCGCCGTCACCGGCTGGATCGGAGCCGCCTTCCTGCCGCTGAGCCTGCTGGCGTGGACCACCCTCGCCGCCGGCCCGACCCACCCCGATGGCCTCCCACCGGCCCCCGGCCGAGAAAGGACCCACGCATGAAGATCCTGCTGATCCTCAACGACCCGCCCTATGGAACCGAGCGCTCCTACAACGGCCTGCGCCTGGCGCACCAGCTGGCCGGGCGCGACGCCGTGGACCTGACCGTGTTCCTGATGGCCGACGCGGTCGCCTGCGCCAAGGACGGCCAGACGACGCCCAACGGCTACTACAACATCGGGCGCATGCTGCGCTCGGTGGTGCGCAAGGACGTTCCTGTGGGCGCCTGCGGCACCTGCATGGACGCGCGTGGCCTGACGGACGACGACGTTCTGGACGGCGTGCACCGAAGCACCATGGACGAGCTGGGGGAGTGGACAGCGCAGGCGGACAAGGTGATCGTGTTCTAGGACCGGTCCGAAGGGCGGTCGCCGCCCTCCAGGAAGACGGCCACCTCGTC
>CAZJGU010000010.1:0-43756 GCA_964545455.1 uncultured bacterium
ACCGCCTGGCTGAAGCCGGCCAGCCCGAACTTGCTGGCGTTGTAGGCCGCCCCGCCGGCGAAGAAGTTCGCGCCGGCCAGCGAGCCGATCGTGATGATCAGGCCCTCGGCCTCCTCCAGCGCCGTCAGCGCCGCCTTGATCGAGTAGAAGACGCCGGTCAGGTTGGTGTCGATCACCTCGTGCCAGGCGTCGACGTCCAGGTCGGCGACCGAGGCGAAGCGACCGACGCCGGCGTTGGCGACCAGCACGTCCAGCCGGCCGAACGCCTCCAGCGTCGCGGCGACGGCCGCCCGCTGCTGCTTCAAGTCGCGCACGTCGCAGACCACGCCCAGCGCGCGTCCGCCGCCCAAGGCGCTGAGCGCCTCCTCGGCGGCGCGGACGTCCGCCTCGCTGCGCGCCGTGACGACGACGTCCATGCCGGCCCGGATCATCCCCTCGGCGATACCGCGCCCGATGCCTTTGGTGCCTCCGGTGACCAGTGCCGTACGTCCGCTCGGATCCATGCGGGGACGCTAGCACGGGAGCCCCTCCGGGCGCGGCGTGCCGGGATGGTAGCCTTCGTGCGTGCCCCGCGCGCTGACGCTCATCCGTCACGGTCTGACCGACTGGAACGTCCAGGGGCGCTTCCAGGGACAGAGCGATCTTCCGCTGTCGGAGGAGGGGGCGCAGCAGGCGCGCCGCCTCGCCGAGCGCATGGCGCGCATGGACCCCCCCGACCGGATCGTGGCGAGCCCCCTGCGTCGCGCGGTGGAGACCGCCGACATCGCCTTCGAGGGCCAGCCCGTCGCCCTCGACCCTCGCCTGATGGAGCTGCACTTCGGCGCCTTCGAGGGCCGGACCCTGGCCGAGAACCTGGCCGAGGAGGCCTGGGAGGCCTGGGCCCGCGACCCGTACCTGCACCCCGCGCCCGGCGGGGAGTCGTACCGTGACCTGCGCGAACGCGCCGTCGCCTGGTACCGGGAGCTGCCCGACGACGCCGCGCACGTCGTGGCCGTCACGCACAGCGGCACGATCCAGATGCTCCTCGCGCACGTCCTGGGGATCGAGCACCCGCGCTGGCGCAAGCGCATCTACCTCCGCCACAGCAGCGTCACCCGCATCCTCGTCGGCGAGCGCGACACCGTCGTCGAGCGCGTCAACGACACCCGCCACCTCGACGAGAACGGCGACGACCCGTTCTGGGAGTGAGCCGTCCGTGACCGACGTCGCCGCGCTCCCGCACGAGTTCCGGGTCGATCAGGACGCCTACCGGGGCGACCTGGCGGGCCTGGCACGGGCGCTGCGCAACGGTGGCCTGGCCCCGCGGGAGCTGGACCTGCTGGCGCTGGTGGAGGACGCGCTGCGCTGGTTCGAGGTCGAGGCGGACCGCGACCTGGACCTAGCGTCGGCCGCGCTACCGCAGCTGGCGCAGGTGGTCGAGCTGAAGCTGCGCCTGCTGCTCCCGCGGCCACCGCGGCAGGACGACCTGTTCGACGACGAGGACGTAGGCGTGCAGCAGGCGCTCGAGACGGTGGCCCTGCTCGAGGAGCTGACCTCGGCGATCGACTTCCTGCGGACGCGTCGCTTCGAGCGGGCCGTGGTGGTGCCGGCGCGGACGGAGCGGCCGGACCTGCCGCGCGCCCGTCGGCCGCTGGCGGCGACCGTCGACCGCTTGGCGGCGCTGGCGGCGGCGGTGCGACCGGGGACCTACTTCGAGATGGCGTTCGAGCGGCTCACGCTGGAGGACGCGACGCGCTCGCTCCGTGCCGCGCTGGGGCGCGCGACGCGGGGCGGACTCCGCAAGCTGGTCCCCACCCGCTCGTGGGCCGAGCGAACGGTGGTCTTCGCGGCGCTGCTGGAGCTGGTGCGCGAGGGACGGGTCCGCGCGGCGCAGACCGCGCCCTACGAGGAGATCGAGGTCAGCGGGCGGCGCGGCAAGGGCGCCTGAGCGGTCAGACGCCGGCGCGCTGCTTGGCGTCGCGCTTCCGCAGGTTCGGTTCCAGGACGCGCTTGCGCAGGCGCAGGTGCTTGGGCGTGACCTCGAGCAGCTCGTCCTCGCCGAGGTACTCGAGCGCCTCCTCGAGCGTGGGCGGCCGCGCCGGCGTGAGCACGATGTTGTCGTCGCTGCCAGAGGCCCGGACGTTGGTGAGCTTCTTGTTCTTGCAGACGTTGACGTC
Organism: uncultured bacterium; assembly: GCA_964545455.1. GTDB lineage: Bacteria > Deinococcota > Deinococci > Deinococcales > Trueperaceae > SLSQ01. The sequence goes on from CAZJGU010000010.1 coordinate 2,157, forward strand.
GAGGTCGCCGGCCCGGCCGTTGGCGCCGATGATCATGCCGACGTACACCTCGGTGCCCGGCGTGATGAAGAAGGTGCCGCGATCCTGCAGCTTGAAGAGCGAGTAGGCGAACGCCTCGCCCGGCTCCATCGCGACCAGCGAACCGGTGGAGCGGGTGCGGATCTCGCCCGCGAGCGGCTCGTAGCCGTCGAAGACGTGGCTCAGCAGGCCCTCGCCGGCGGTGGCCGAGAGGAAGGTGGTACGGAAGCCGAACAGGCCGCGGCTGGGGACCTGGAACTCGGCGCGGGCGCGGGTCTCGCCCTGGGACAGGTCGGTCAGCTTGCCGCGCCGCTGGTTGAGCGCCTCGATGACGGTGCCCAGCGCGCCGACGGGCACGTCGACCACGACCCGCTCGATCGGCTCGAGGGTGACGCCCTCCTCCTCGCGCAGGATCACCTCGGGGCGGGAGACGCTGAACTCGTAGCCCTCACGCCGCATCTGCTCGAGCAGGATCGAGAGGTGCAGTTCGCCCCGTCCGGAGACGCGGTAACTCTCGCCCCCGAGGTGCTCGACGCGCAGGGCGACGTTGGTGAGCAGCTCCCGATCGAGGCGGTCGGCGATGTGGCGGCTGGTGAGGTAGCGGCCATCGCGGCCGGCGAACGGGCTGGTGTTGGGGCTGATCGTGATGGCGACGGTCGGCTCGTCGATGGCGGGGGCGGGCAGCGCCTCGGCACGATCCGGGTCGGTCAGGGTCTCGCCGATCTGGACCTCGTCGACGCCGGCCAGGGCGACGATGTCGCCCGCGACGACCTCGTCGACCTCGTGCCGGCCCAGGCCCAGGTGCGTGAACACCTTGGTGACGCGCGCCCGGTGACTGCCGCCGTCGCGCGCCATCCGCAACAGCGGCGTGCCGGGCGCCAGACGTCCGCGCAGCAGCCGGCCGATGGCCAGCCGTCCGACGTAGTCGTCGTAGTCGAGGTTCTCGACCTGCAGCAGGGCGGGGCCGCTTGGATCGTCGGTCGCGGCGGGGAAGTGCGCCAGGATCGTCTCGAACAGCGGGGCCAGGTCGCCCGCCGGGTCGTCACCGTCGCGCCAGGCGCGACCATCCCGGGCGATGGCGTGCAGGACGGGGAAGTCGAGCTGGTCGTCGCTGGCGCCGAGCTCGACCATCAGGTCGAAGGTCAGGTCGACGACCTCGTCGGGGCGGGCGTCGGAGCGATCGATCTTGTTGACGACCACGATCGGCCTGAGCCCGCGCGCGAGCGCCTTCTTGAGCACGAAACGGGTCTGCGGCATCGGGCCCTCGGCCGCGTCGACGAGGAGCAGCACGCCGTCGACCATGCCGAGCGCGCGCTCGACCTCGCCGCCGAAGTCGGCGTGGCCGGGCGTATCGACGATGTTGATCTTCTCGCCGTTCCAGGCGACGGCGGTGTTCTTGGCGAGGATGGTGATGCCGCGCTCGCGCTCGAGGGCGCCGGAGTCCATGACCCGCTCGGCGACCTCCTGGTTGGCCCGGAAGATGCCGGATTGACGCAGCATCCCGTCGACGAGGGTGGTCTTCCCGTGGTCGACGTGCGCCACGATGGCGATGTTTCGGTAGCTCATGCGTTCCCGCTTCCCGGGTCCGACCCCGGCCGGCCCGAAGGGGGACTCTAGCACCTGGACCCGATGCGCAGGTGGCGCCGTGAGACGAGCGACGCCCCGCCGGTCCGGCCGGCGGGGCGTCGCGGGGGCCGCGGCGTACGAGGCCGCAGCTACGACGGGAGGCTCAGTCGAGTGCCGGGGCGCCCGCACCGACCTCGCCGCAGGCGACGAAGGTCGAGATCTCCTCGGGCGACAGGTGCACCATCACCAGGTGGTTGCCGGTGAGGATCGCCTCGATCGGGGCGGCGACGTCGGTCACCGACAGGCCGGTGGTGCCATCGACGTTGTTGAGCGGGATCGCGACGGGGCCGGGGGCCGAGCAGTCACCGGTGTGGAGGTGCGCCGGGTGGTCGCCACCGATCGGCGTGCCGTCGAGCGAGAGGGTGACGATGGTCGCGTCGCCCAGGCGGTCCAGCGTGATCGTGCCCGAGACGCCGGAATCGCCGACGGGGGAGACGGGCAGGACGATGCTGTCGGTCGTGGCGGCCACGACGGAGGGCGGCAGGATGACGGTGTCGATGACGTGGATGACGCCGTTGGAGGCCATCACGTCGACCGCGACCACGTTGGCGTCGTTGACGCGGACGCCACCGTCGTCGACGGTGATGGTCACGGACTCGCCCTGGACCGTCTCGGCCGAGGCCAGGCCGACCACCTGGTCGCTGGTCACCTCGCCGGCGACGACGTGGTAGGTGAGGATCTGCGTGAGCAGGTCGGTGTCGGCCAGGATCGCGTCGAGCGTCTCCGCAGGGATCTTCGCGAACGCATCGTCGGTGGGGGCGAAGACGGTGAACGGGCCGTCGCTGGACAGAACGCCGGCGAGGTCGGCGGCGACCACGGCGGTCACGAGCGTCTCGAAGTCGTCGTTGCCGGAGGCGACGTCGACGATCGTCTGGGCCGCGGCGAGCGGCGCGAGGGTGAGGGCGAGGGCGGTCAGGATGGTGCGCATGGAGTCTCCTTCATCTCTTCCTTGGGGTCGTCGACCCGGCTGCCCCGGCGTCGATCCCCTATAGCCTAGGGTACGAACCTTGGACAGACCTTGTACAGGGCTACCATTCCGTCGCCCCTGCAGGCGGCTCCCTGACGCCTGGACGACGGACGGGCCGCGCGACCCCTGCGTAGGCTGCGTGCCGCCGGACGTCGCGGAGCGTCCGTAGTCCCGAGGGAGGCCCGAACCCGTGAGCGAACCCGAGGTCCTGACCATGTACACCACCGCCTGGTGCGGCGACTGCATCGCTGCAAAGCGTGCCCTCGACGGCCTGGGCGTGCCCTACCGCGAGGTCCGCCTCGAGGAGGACGAGAGCGCCGTCGCCTTCGTCGAGGCCGTCAACCAGGGCCGCCGCAGCGTCCCCACGCTCGCCTTCGGCGGGCACGCCGCCAGCCTGTCGCGCTTCTCGCCTCGACGCCTGCACGAGTTCCTGCAGGGCGCCGGCCTGAGCGCCCAGGGAGCCGCCGCCAGCGGCCGCTGATCCCGCACGGACCGTGCTCCGGCGCCCCCGAGCGCGCTGGCGCGCGTGGTAGGCTCCCCGCCATGTCCGAGCTTCCGCCCGCCGCCCAGCACCCCGACAAGGGACGCTCGGTGCGGGCGATGTTCGACGCCATCGCCCCCCGCTACGACCTGCTGAACGCCGTGCTCAGCCTGGGCGTCGATCGCGGCTGGCGGCGCGCCGCGGTGCGCGCCGCCCTGGCCCGCTCCCCGGAGCGGATCCTGGACGTCGCCACCGGCACCGCCGACCTGGCCCTGGCCCTCGCGCAACGGGCCCCGAAGGCCCAGGTCGTCGGCGTCGACTTCGCCGAGGCGATGCTCGACGTCGGCCGGGCCAAGGCCCGCCACCGCGGGCTTCCGGTGGCGCTCGAGGTCGGGGACGGTACGGCGCTCGCCTACCCGGACGCCTCCTTCGACACCGTCACGATCGCCTTCGGGCTGCGCAACTTCGCCGACGTCGACGCCGGGTTGCGCGAGTTCCGGCGCGTGCTCCGGCCCGGCGGGCGACTGGTGGTATTGGAGTTCCCGCCCCCGCCTCGCGGCGCGTTCGGCGCGCTGTTTCGCGTGTACTTCACGCGTGTGCTGCCCCGGGTGGGGCGGCTGGTGTCCGGGCACGGCGGTGCCTACCGCTACCTGCCGGCGAGCGCCATGGCGTTCCCCGAACCCCCCGTGCTGGCGGACGCGATGCGCGAGGCGGGCTTCGACCACGTCGTCTGGACGCCCCTCACCGGCGGCGTCGCCGCCCTGCACGTGGCCGATCTGGACGACGACCCGGACGACCCCGCCGCGGCTCCCGCCGCGCCGGGCGAGGAGACGCGATGACCGTAGACGCCTTCGACTTCGAGATCAACACCGACGCCGCCCTGGTCGATCCGGACTGGGAGGCGTTCGTCGAGCGCCACGACGAGCGCTACGGCCTCGCGATCCACCACCTGAAGAGCCTGGTCAAGGGCCGCCGCTTCGACAACGACGCGATGAAGGTGCGCGTCGGACCGCGCGGCTTCTACCTGCAGTCGCGTCGCTTTCCCGCCGCCTTCTTCGGCGGGACCGACCTGCCCGAAGTCGCCTTCGTCAGCGACGACGAGGCGCGCTCGCTGGTCTGGGAGGCGACGGCGCTCTACCGGGCCGGCGACGCCCAGTCGCTCACCTGCGTCTACGACGACGGCGACCCGCCGGAGGTGTTCTTCGGCTACCGCGTCGGAGCGACCGAGCGCTACGAGCTGGGCGGCCTGCAGGGCAGCCTGCCCCTGCACGCCCGCGTCATGATCGACGCCGACGCGCCCAGCGACCTGATCGGCGCACGGCAGGGCGCCCTGGTCTACCAGCGCAGCGCCGATGGCCGGCACGTCGTGTTGCGCCGGGTCGGCCGTCGCCGGCCGTTCCACCCGATGGCCGCCATCCGGGACTGACGGACGACGCGAGCGTGACCTCCGGGCGTGGCTCCGGCCGCTACGACGTCGCCCTCGTGGGGGCGGGCGGCTGCGGCTGCGAGGCGGCGCTACGCCTCGCCCGCGGCGGGTACGAGGTGCTGCTGGTCACGACCAGCCTCGACACCGTCTTCGCGCCCACCGGCGAGCGCGCGCCCCTGACCGGACCGGAGGACAGCCTGCTGCACGAGATCGCCGCAGAGCTGGACGTCGCCGCCGACGGCACGGTCGGCGCATGGGAACTGCACGGCGCGGCCAAGTACCGGCTCGAGGCCGAGCCGCGCCTCCACCTGCTGCAGTCCAGCGTCGACGCGCTGATCCGCGAGGGGGGGCGCGTCGTGGGGATCGACACCTGGGAGGGCGTGCCGCGCCGGGCGCGCGCCGTGGCGCTCTGCGTAGGACCGTTCCTGCGGGCGCGGCTGCGCCTGGGCGGCCACGAGGAGCGGGCCGGCCGTCCAGGGGAGATGGCCTACGACGACCTCGCCGACGATCTCGCGGCGGCCGGCGTCGCGACCGTCGAAGCCGGCTACGGAGGTGGCGGCGACGGGCGACCGGCCTGGACGGTCCGCTTCGAGCGCCTGGCCGACGCGCAGGTCGAGGACCACCGGGTCCTCGGGAGCGCGGGCCTGTACGCGGCCGGCATCGTCCGCACCGGCCCGGTCGGGTACCCTGCCGCCGCCATCGACGGGGCGGCCCTTGCCGCCCGCATCGCCGACGACCTGGGGCCGGCGGACGTCGCCCGGCGGGATCAGGTCACGTAGGTGTCGTCGCGCGCGCGCAGGTAGCTGTCGAGCGTATCGAGGTCGGCCTCGGCCGCGTGCACGATCGCTGCATCGTCGCCGTGGCGCGAGCCGGCCGCGAGCAGACGGAAGCCGTACGTGCCGGGCCCGATGCCGGCGATGACGTAGCGCCGACCCTGGTAGAGCACCTCTTCGCCGACGGTGAACTTGGGTCCGTTCATGACCGCAGCATAGCCGCTGGGCGACCCGCACGCCCCCGCCGCACGCCGGACGCTACGCCAGCGTCGACAGAACGGTCGCGGTGAACAACGTGAGCACCGTCGGAAGGGCGAAGACGGCCAGGACGTAGAACAGGAAGGCGGCCCGTCGCCCGCGCACCGCGTGCACCTCCAGGCCGCGCCAGATCATCCATAGGTGCCAGGCCGGCAGCAGCGCAAGCGTGCCCCCCAGCAGCGTCGGCCAGGGTGCGAACAGGCCGATCGGCAGCAGCGACAGCGCGAGCGCCCCGGTCGGCACCCAGGACCAGGCGACGATCTCGAAGGCGCGCAGGTCCAGGCCCGCCGGCCGCATCAGCGTCAGGCCGCCCAGCAGGGTCACGACGGCCAGGTAGACCAGGACCGCCACCGGCACCCCCAGCAGCGCCGGCGCCCACGCATCCGAACCGGTGGCGCGTAGCGCCAGCGCCGCCACGATCAGCGACCCCGTCAGGGCCGAGACGCCCATCACCGCCAGCGCCAGCGCCAGCTGCGGCCGATCGTCCAGCCGCGCGAAGAACGCCCTGGGGTGGGAGATGGCCCGCCACACCAGGCGCAGCAGCGGCTCCTCCCTCACGCGCCCTCCCAGAACAGGTCGGCGCGGGGCGCCGGCACGCGCCCCACCTCGGCGGCCTGCTCCAGCAGCGTCCGGACCGCCGCGCGCCCCTCCTCGCCCAGGTCCAGGGTGAAGGTGTTGACGTACGTGTCGATGTGCTTGCGGCGGACCTCGGGCGACATCTCCTGGGCGTAGCGCGCGACGTAGTCGGCGCTGGCCTCCGGCTGGGCACGCGCCGCCGCGACGCTGCCCCGCACCGCACGGGCGACCCGGTCGATCACGTCGGCCGGGAGATCGCGCCGGACGGCGATGCCGCCCAGCGGGAGGGCGGCCCCGGTCCGGGCCTCCCACCAGTCGCCCAGGTCCACGACCTGCTCGAGACGGTGATCGGCGTAGGTGAAGCGCGACTCGTGGATGATCAGTCCGGCGTCGACCCTCCCCGCGGCGACGGCGGGCATGATCCGGTCGTAGCGCATCGGGACCCGCTCGGCGTCGGCGGGAGCGTAGAGGTCGAGCAACAGGGCGGCGGTCGTCCGTCCACCGGGCGTCGCGATGCGCGCCCCGGACAGGTCGCGCCCGGCGTCGCGCGCCACGATCAGCGGACCGACGCCACGTCCCAGCGCACCCCCGGAGGGCAGCATCCACCAGGCGTCGGCGATGCGTCCGAAGGCGTGGTAGGAGACCTTGGCGACGTCCAGGCGGCCCTCCTCGGCCAGTCCGTTGAGGGTCTCGACGTCCTCCAGGATCGGCTCGAACCGGAGGCCCTCCGCATCCAGCCCGCCCTCGACCAGGGCGTGGAAGACGAAGGCGTCGTTCGGGCAAGGCGAGAAGCCGAGCCGCAGGGTAGGGGTCATGGCGGGAGCGTACCAACGGCGCCGGCCAGGCGCGGTCGCGGCGCCATGACGCGCGCGCGTTGATGCGGGCGGGTCGGTCTGCTAGGATAGTGCGCCGCATCCGGGCCCGCTATGTCCGGAGCGAGCGTTGGAGGTGGAGTCCATAGCGAAGGACCTGAAGGTGAACGATCAGATTCGGGTGCGCCAGGTGCGCCTGATCGAAGCGGACGGCAACCAGATCGGGATCGTGGACACGCGCGATGCGATGCGCATGGCACGCGAGGCCGACCTGGACCTCGTCCTGGTGGGCGAACGCGCCCAGCCCCCCGTCGCTCGGCTCATGGACTACGGCAAGTACCGCTACGAGCTGCAGCAGGAGGCCAAGGAGGCGCGCAAGCGCTCCCGCCAGCAGGAGATGAAGGCCATCAAGTTCCGCGTCAAGATCGGCGATCACGACTACCGGACCAAGGTGAACCACGTGCGCCGCTTCCTCAAGGGCGGTCACAAGGTCAAGGTCACCATCATGTTCCGAGGCCGTGAACGTACGCATCCCGAGCTGGGCCAGGATCTCCTCAACCGCGTCGCCAAGGACGTCTCGGACATCGCGGCCGTCGATCAGCCCCCGCAGATCGCCGGCATGGACATGAACATGACCGTCCGTCCGACCGGCGAGGTGGGGGAAGCCTGACCGAACCGGACCCGAAGGCCCGCGCGGCGGACCCCGCCGACGGCGCGGACGCACGTCACCAGAAAGGGTGCAGACATGCCGAAGCTCAAGACCCATAAGGGCACCAAAGCCCGTGTCAAGATCACAGGGCGAGGTAAGGTCATGGCCATGCGCTCCGGAAAGCGACACCTGAACTTCAAGAAGTCAGGTACCCGCATCCGGCAGGGCAGGACCGACCTCATCCTCGCGAAACCCGAGGCGGAGCGCATCAAGAAGCTCCTGCCCTACGACTGAGGAGGTCGGACCATGCCACGAGCCAAGACCGGCACCGTCCGCCGCGCCAAGCACAAGAAGGTGCTGAAGGCAGCCAAGGGCTACTGGGGCCTGCGTTCGAAGAGCTTCCGCATCGCGCAGCAGACCCTGCTCAACGCCGCCGACTACGAGTACCGCGACCGGCGCGACAAGAAGGCCGAGTTCCGCAAGCTGTGGATCTCCCGCATCAACGCCGCCACGCGCGAGCACGGCATGAGCTACAGCCACTTCGTGCACGGCCTTCGTCAGGCCGGCGTCGAACTGGATCGCAAGGTCCTGGCCGACCTGGCGGTGCGTGAGCCGCAGGCGTTCTCCGACCTGGTCCAGGTCGCCCGCAGCCGGGCCTCCTGAGGCCCCGACGCAGACCGGCCGTAGCCACCGAACCGCAGCGATCGGGCCGTCCCCAGGGGCGGCCCGATCGCGTGGCCGGGCCGGGTCAGTAGCCCTGCTCGACGTCGACGCGGTTACGGTCCGGATCGCGCCCCGACGCGATCCCGGCCAGGGTGAGGAAGACGTCGCGCACACTGGCGCGCTGCCAGTCCTCGACCGCGTTGGCCCGGTGCGGGCTGAGCACCACGTCGGGGTGCAGGTGGAACGGCCGTCGCGACGGGAGCGTCGCGGCACGCGTCGCCTCGTCCTCCGGGTAGCGCCACCAGACGTCGAGGCCCAGCCCGGCCAGGCGTCCCGCCTCCAGCGCCTCCCAGGTCGCGTCCTCGTCCAGGACGTCGCCGCGCCCGACGTTCACCACCAGCGCGGCGTCGGGGAGCGCCGCGTACGCCGCCGCGTCGATCAACCCGCGCGTCGCGGCCGTGGCTGGCAGCGACACCAGCAGGACGTCGGTCTCCGGCAGCAGGCGGGGAAGCTCGTCCACGCCGTGGTTCGGGACGTCCGTGGCGCTGCGATCCGGTCGGCGCCGGACCGCCCGGACCCGCAGGCCCAGGCCCTGCAGCATCGGTGCGGCGGCCTGGCCGATCGCGCCGTAGCCCAACAGCAGCGCCCGTCGGCCGGCCAGGTGCAGGGAGGTGGGCCCGTCGCCGCGGCGCCAGTCGCCGCTGCGCAGGGCCCGGTCGTAGCGTCCCAGCCGCGCCGCGCACGCCAGCAGCAGCGCGACGGCGTGCTGGGCGACGAAGGCCGCGTTGAAGTGCGAGTTGTGCAGCGTCAGCTGCGGTCGCTCGCGCAGCGCCTCGCGCAGCGACGGTCGGATGCCGGCGTAGGGGACGACGACCCGCCGCAGGTCGGGCAGGTCCAGCGCCCAGGTCGGGGGGTCGCCGTCGACCAGGACCTGCGCGCCGGCGAGGTCGTCGCGCGGCGCCTCCGGCGCGACCCGCAGGTCGACCCCGTCGGGAGGCGGCTCGGCGGTCGCTTCCTCCACCCCCAGGCGGCTGCGCCACAGCACCCGGAGCGGTCCGTCGTGACGTTCGTTCATGGGTCAATCTACCCGCCGAGGGACGGCTAGAATGGCGGGCATGCGCATCCTCCGCGGCCGTGACGCCGCCCTCGACGCCGTGCGCCACCGCGCCCTCGACCTCCTCGACGACGACACGGACCGCGCCGTCCGGAGCATCGTCGACGCCGTCCGTCGAGGCGGGGATGCCGCGGTTCGCGACTTCACCTCACGCTTCGACGGCGTGGCGATCGACGAGCTGCGCGTGCCTCCGCTCGAGATCTCCGCCGCCGAGGGCCGGGTCGATCCCGACCTGCGCCACGCCATCGACCTGTCGATCGAGCGGGTCGAGCGCTACTACCGCCGCCAACCGAGCGGGGGCTTCGTCGACACCGAGCCGGGCGCCGTGCTGGGCCAGCTGATCCGACCGATCGAGCGGGTCGGCGTCTACGTGCCCGGCGGTACCGCGCCGTTGGTCAGCAGCCTGGTGATGAGCGCCGTACCGGCCCGCGTCGCGGGCGTGCCCACCATCGTCGTCGTCACGCCCCCGCGTCGCGACGGCAGCGTGGCTCCCGAGATCCTCTACGCCGCCGCGAAGCTGGACATCGACGTCGTCATCCGAGCCGGAGGCGCGCAGGCGATCGCCGCCCTCGCCTACGGTAGCGAGAGCGTGCCCCGCGTCGACAAGATCGTCGGCCCCGGCAACCGCTACGTCGTCGCGGCCAAGCGGCTGGTCTTCGGCAGCGTGGGCATCGAGTCGCTCCCCGGCCCGACCGAGACGCTGGTCGTCGCCGATCCGAGCGCCGATCCCCACCACGTCGCCGCGGACCTGCTGGCGCAGGCCGAGCACCTGGGCGCCCAACCGGTGCTGGCCACCTGGTCCGAGGCGCTCCTGACCGCCACCCAGGCGGCGCTGGAGGAGGCCTTGTCCGACCTTCCGACCGCCGCGGCGGCGCGCGAGTCGCTCGAATCGCGCGGCCTGGCCCTGCTGGTGCGCGACCTCGACGAGGCGATGGAGGTCGCCAACGCCTACGCCCCCGAGCACCTCTGCCTGCTCGTCGACGATCCCTGGGCCGCGCTGCCGCGGGTCCACAACGCCGGTGGGGTGTTCCTCGGAGCGCACAGCATGGAGGCGCTCGGCGACTACGTGGCCGGCCCCAGCCACGTCATGCCGACGTCGGCCACGGCCCGCTTCGCGAGTTTCGTCAACCTGCGCGATTTCCAGAAGGTCATTCCGCTCATCTCGTTCGAGCCGTCGGTGGTCGAAGCGATCGGTCCCGCCGCGGTCCGCATCGCCCGCGCCGAAGGCCTCGAGGCGCACGCCCGCGCCGTCCTGGCCCGGCTGCCGGAGGACCCGACGAAGGGCTGAGCCACGGGGGCGTGGTGCGCGTAGCGCCTCGGACCGTCAGCCGCGCGCCCACCAGGCGCGCAGCACGTCCCGGTACATCGCCAGCCGCGCCCGCAGGCCCGGCCACCAGCCTCGTTTCTCCTCCTTCATGACCTGCGCGACGCCGTCGAGGCGCACGTCCTGGCGGCGCCAGCCGCCCTGACGCGCGGCCTGCTCGAGCAGGACCTCGACCCCGAAGCGCGCCTCGCGCAGGCCCGCGACCGACTGGATCAGCTCGCGCCGCACGCCCCGCTGTCCCCCCAGCACGGGCGCCAGCGTCTGCGCCAGGGTCGTCGCGGCCCTGCCGTCCGCGAAGACGCCGCGCGTCATGTCGCAGCGTCCGGCCAGCACAGGCGCGGCCAGGGCGCGCACATGGTCGGGCCGCAGGCCGGTCAGGTCGGCGTCCAGCAGGACCAGGACCGGCTCGCCACGGGCGGACACACCCGCCGCCACGGCGGCGCCCTTGCCCTGGTTGCGCGGCAGGCGCAGCACCTCCGCGCCGGCGGCGCGGGCGCGGTCGGCGGTGCCGTCGCGCGAGCCGTCGTCGATCACCAGCACCGGGCCCACGTCGGCGTCGAGGGCGACGCGCACGACCGCCCCGACCCGCTCGGCCTCGTCGAAGGCGGGGATCAGCACCGCGCAGGTGCCGGCCGCCGACCCGCTCATCCGGCCGCGACGACCCCTTGCAGCTCCTGCAGGGTGATCAGCACGATCAGGGCGAGAACGGCCAGGATGCCGATGAAGTGGAACGCCTCCTCCTGGCCCGGTCGGAACGGCCGGCCACGGATCGCGACGACGGTCGAGAGCAGCATCCGACCGCCGTCCAGCCCGGGGATCGGCAGCAGGTTGAAGACGGCGAGGGAGAAGTTGATGATCGCCGCCAACACCAGCACCGGCGCCAAGCCGATGCGGGTCGCGTCGGAGACCAGGCCGACCATCCCGACCGGACCGGCGACCTCCTCGCTGGGACGGCCGGAGAGCACGCTCCCGAAGCCGCGCACGAAGCCGGCGACCATCTCCGGCACCGCCCGGACGGCGAAGGCGGCCGACTCGGCCAACGCCACGCCGGGACCGACGCCGGGGACCACGGCCGGCCCCAGCTGCACGCCGAGCAGCGGCCGTTCGCCCTCGGGCACCTCGGCGGGCGGCCACGGCAGGGTCAGGGTGCGCTCCTCGCCGTCCCGCGCGTAGCGCAGGTCCAGCGTCCCCTGCGCCTCCTGGATGGCGGCCACGGTCGCGTCGGGCGCCGGGTCCTGCACGCCGCCGGCCGCCACGATGCGGTCCCCGGCACGCAGTCCGGCCTCCTCGGCCAGCGAGCCTTCGACGACCTGCACGACGACGGTTCCCTGCACCTCCGGTGCGACGCCGGTGGTGAGGGCGCGGTAGCCGGGCTGGAGCAGCACGGCGGCGGTCAGCAGCAGCGTACCGAGCACGAAGTTGGCGATCACGCCGCCGACCAGCACCCACAGCTTGGCGGCCAGCGGCTTCTCGGCCATGCCTCCGCTGGGGTGGCGCAGACGTCCGTGCTCGTCCTCCTCGGCGACCATGCCGGGCAGGTCGACGTAGCCGCCCAGGGGGATGGCGGACAGGCGCCACTCGGTCCCCTGCCAGCTGCGGCGCCACAGCACCGGACCGAAGCCGATGCTGAACGCGCGTACGGGCACGCCGACGCTGCGGGCGTTGAGGTAGTGCGCCAGCTCGTGCACCATCACGGCGCTGAAGAGGATGGCGGCGAACACGAGGGCGGTGGTCATGGCGACTCCATGTCCGCAGTATCCCAGCCGGCGGCCGTCCTGCCGGTCGGCCGCTTCACGATCCGCGCGGCGCGCCCCGCTGGGCGATCCAGGCGTCGGTCGCCCGACGGGCCTCCGCGTCGGCGGCGCGCACGGCGTCCCAGCCGAGCGCCTCGGCGGGCACGTCGTCCAGCGCGGCCGCCAGCGCGTCGGCGATGCCGAGGAACGACAGGCGCCCCTCCAGGAAGGCGGCGACGGCGACCTCGTCGGCCGCGTTCAGGACCGCCGGCGCGGTCCCGCCGATGCGCCCGGCACGGTAGGCCAGCGCGAGCGCAGGGAAGCGCTCCAGGTCGGGCGCTTCGAAGGTCCACGCCCCCTCCAGCGGGAACGGCTCCAGGCCGAGGTCGGGGCGGGCGTCCTCCTCGACCCCCCAGAGGATCGGCAGGCGCATGTCGTGAGGGCCCACCTGGGCCTTGAGGCTGCCGTCGCGGAAGCGGATCAGGGCGTGGACCAGGCTCTGCGGGTGGACGACCACCTCGACCTGCTCCAGCGGCAGCTCGAAGAGCGCGTGGGCCTCCAGCACCTCGAGGCCCTTGTTGAACAGCGTGGCCGAGTCGATCGTGACCTTCGGACCCATCGACCAGGTGGGGTGCGCCAGCGCCTGCTCGACGGTGACGGTCGAGAGGTCGGCGGGCCCGTCCCGGAACGGCCCGCCCGAAGCGGTGAGGATCACCGACGCGACCGCGTCGCGGCGTTCGCCCAGCAACAGCTGCGCGACGCCGGCGTGCTCCGAGTCGACGGGGGTGACGCGCGCGCCGTGGCGGCGCGCCTCGTCCAGCACCAACGCGCCGGCGACGACCATCGCCTCCTTGGTGGCCAGCGCGACGTGACGGCCCTCCCGAACGGCGGCCAGCACCGGGGCGAGGCCCGCCATGCCGGGGATCGCCGCGACCACGGTGTCCGCAGGCAGCGCGGCCGCCTCCTCCGCGGCGCCGTCGCCGCTGGCGACGCGCACGTCGTCGGGCAGCTCCGCCCGGACGCGTTCGGCGACGCTGGGGTCGCAGACCACCAGCGACGGCCGAACGGCGGCGGCTTGCTCGATCAGCAGGTCCGCGTTGCGGCCGGCGACCAGGGCGACGACACGCCAGTCGCGACGGCGGGCCACGTCGAGGGTCTGCGTGCCGATCGAGCCGGTCGAGCCGAGCACGGTGACGCTTCGCATGACGCCATCTTCGCACGGGCGGAGCGGCGGTCCGGTGGTGCTAGCATTCCCCATGCTCGTACGCGAATGGATGACGCCCGACCCCGAGACGGTGGCCGGCTCGACGCCGGTGATGGAGGCGATGCAGCGCATGCGTCGCGGCGGCTACCGGCGCCTGCCGGTGGTCGAGGAGGGCCGACTGGTCGGGATCGTGACCGATCGCGACCTGAAGGAGGCGACCCCATCCTCCGCGACGACGCTGTCGGTCTACGAGCTCAACTACCTGCTCTCGCGCATGCACGTGGCCGAGATCATGTCCTCGTCGCTGGCGACCGTGCGGCCCGACGACCCGATCGAAGCGGCCGCCCTGGCGATGGAGGAGCGACGCGTCTCGGGCCTGCCGGTCGAACGGGACGGCCGACTGGTCGGCATCCTCACCATCACCGACCTGCTCCGGGCGTTCGTGGGCTTCCTGGGCCTGCGCGAGGGGGGCACCCGCGTGACGGTCGACGCGCCCGACGCGCCCGGCGTGCTGGCCCGCATGGCGCAGGCCGGACCGCCGTCGAACATCGTCGCCGCCGTGACCTCCGAGATCGAGCCGGGCCGCACCCGCCGGCTGGTGCTGCGAGTGGTGGGCGAGGACGCCGAGGGCTTCCCGGAGCGCCTGCGCGCCGCCGGCCTCGACGTCGTGGACGAGCGGTGAGCGTCGACGTCGCCGCCCTGGCGCAGGAGCTGACCTCCGCCGCGGCGGGCGGACGGGTGGCGTCCAGCGGGTTCCTGGACGACGCGACCGCGGCGCGCCTGCTGGCGCGCCTGCGCGCCGCCGGCGTCGCCGCGAGCGCGGAGGGGGGACGCCCCGCGGCCGAGCGGCGGGTGGTGACGGCGCGCCCTGCGCACCTGCCCGCCGCGGACACGCCGCTGGCGGCGGTCTACCTGGCCGGCGCGCACGACCCGGGCGAGGTGCGCGCGGCCCTGATCGCCGCCGGTCTGCGCGACGACGACCTGGGCGACGTCGCCCGGCACGAGGACGGCCTCAGCGTGCTGATCCTGGCCCGGGCGGCGGACGACCTGCCGGCCGAGGTTCGGCCCGGGGGACGCCCGACGCCGCTGTCGGTCGTCCCGGCAGAGCGGGTCGCGGGTGGAAGCCGCCGGACGCTGCGGCTGGTGGTCCCGTCGCTCCGCGCGGACGTGCTGGGCGCGAAGGCGTTCGGCGCGTCGCGCTCGTGGTTCACCAAGGGGGTCGCGGCCGGCAAGGTCCGGGTCGACGGCGAGGCCGCCGGCAAGTCGGCCACGCTGGAGCCCGGCTCCGAGCTGTGGGCCGAGGGCCTGGGGCGGATGCGCCTGATCGCCCGAACGGGGGAGACCAAGCGCGGCAACGTCAAGGTCGAGGTGGAGGTCGAGAAGCCGTAGCCGCCCGCCTCGCGTCGCGGGACCGCGCCACGGCAGGTTTCAGGTCCGGACCCGTTTGCCCTCGCCGCTGCGGGCCTTGAACACCAGCCGGATCGGGACCTCGGAGAAGCCCAGGTCCTCCCGGATGCGGTTGCGCAGGTAGTGCTCGTAGGCGCGCGTCAGGAAGGTCTCGGAGTTGACGCTGAAGACGAACGTCGGCGGCGCCACGTCCGCCTGCGTGACGTAGAGCAGCTTGAGCGAGCGACCCTTGAAGTTGGGGGTCGGCTGCCGCTGCGTCCAGACGTCCAGCCAGCCGTTGAGCACGCCGGTGGGGACCCGCACCCGCGCCTGGTCGTGGACGCGCACGACGGTCGCGAGCAGCTCGTGCAGGCCGAAGTCGGTGACCGCGCTGGTGTACACGCGCGGCGCGAAGGCGAGGTGCGCCAGATCGACGTCGATCCGCTCGCGGAAGGCGCGCAGCTGGTCGTCCTCGACCAGGTCCCACTTGTTCACGGCCAGGACCACGGGCGTGCCCGACGCCAGCGCCAGGTTGGCGATGCGCATCTCGTGGTCGCCCAGCTCGAACGGGTCGACCACCAGCACCGCCACCTCGGCCCTCCGAATGGCGATCTCGGAGCGCAGCTTGGAGTAGAACTCGACGTCCTCGCTGGGTTTGCGCCGGATCCCGGCCGTGTCGACCAGCACGAACGGTCGACCGCCGAAGTCGAACGCCACGTCGATCGCGTCGCGGGTCGTGCCGGCGACGTCGGAGACGATCACGCGCTCGTCGCCGATGAGGGCGTTCAGGAGCGACGACTTGCCGGCGTTGGGACGCCCGACGATCGCCACGGTGATGGTCTGCGGACCGGCCTCGTCCTCGTCCTCGCCGAGGTGCTCCTCGATCGCGACCTCGAGCTCGGGGATGCCGCGGGCGTGGCTGGCGGAGGTCACCAGCGGCTCGCCGAAGCCCAGGCCGTAGTGCTCGAACAGCTCGGCGCGCTCCTCGTGGCGGGGATCGTCCAGCTTGGTCGCCACCAGCAGCACCGGCCGGCCCTGGCGGCGCAGCCAGTCGGCGATCTCGTGGTCGGCGGCGGTGGGAGGCTCGCGTCCGTCGACGCAGAAGAGCACCAGGTCGACGCCGCGCAGGGCGGTCTCGACGCGGTCGCGGATCTTGCGCTCCCAGGCGTCGCCCGACCACAGACCGCCGGTGTCGAGCAGCGTGAAGCGCCGACCGTCGTCGGTCTCGACCACGCCGGTCTTGACGTCGCGCGTGACGCCGGGCAGGTCGGCGACGATCGCTTCGCGCCGGCCCAGCAGCCGGTTGAACAGGCTGCTCTTGCCGACGTTCGGGCGGCCGACGATCGCGACGCTACGCAAGGCGGTCCCCCTTCACGAGGCGTGCGCCCCGGGCCCAGTCCGCGGCCGGCATGGCCGCCTTGCCCGGCGGCGTGACGCGCACGAGCCGGATCGATCCGCTGCCGCAGGCGACCTCGATGCCGGTCTCGTCCACCGAGAGCACCTCGCCCGGGCGGCCCCGTAGGCCGTCCGCGGCCGCGAGCTCCAGGACGTCGGCGCGGACCCACCGGTCGCCGTGGCGGAAACGGCTGCCGGGCCAGACGACGACGCCGCGCCAGCGGTCGACCACGCGGCGCGCCTCGTCCTGCCAGCGGACGTCGCCGTCCTCCTTGCGCAGAAGCGGCGCCAGGGTCGCGGCGGCGTCATCCTGCGGTCGGCTCGGGAGCCGGCCCCGTGCCAGGTCCTGCAGCGCCTCCGACAGCGCGTCGGCCGACAGCTCGGCCAGCCTGGGGAACAGCTCGTGGGCGGTGTCGCCGGGCGCGATGTCGGTCCGCAGGACGT
Organism: uncultured bacterium; assembly: GCA_964545455.1. Lineage (GTDB taxonomy): Bacteria > Deinococcota > Deinococci > Deinococcales > Trueperaceae > SLSQ01. Next base: position 19,006 of record CAZJGU010000010.1, read on the forward strand.
GCCGGATCGGCCCGGTGTCGAGGCCGGCCTCGGTCTGCATCACCGTGACGCCGGTGCTGCGGTCGCCGTGGATCAGCGCCCACTGCACCGGCGCGGCGCCGCGCCAGGCGGGCAGCAGGCTGGCGTGGGCGTTGAGGAAGCCGTGGCGAGGGACGTCCAGCAGGCGCTGGGGCAGGATCTGGCCGTAGGCGACGGTGACCGCGACGTCCGGGGACAGCTCGGCGAAGCGTGCCTGGAAGGCGTCGTCGCGACGGATCCGGGCCGGCTGCGCCAGCGGAAGGTCCAGCTCCCGGGCTCGGGCCGCGACCGGCGGCGGGCGCAACGCCATGCCGCGGCCGGCGGGCGCATCGGGCTGCGTCACGACGAGGACCACGTCGTGCTCGCGCACCATGCGCTCGAGCGACGGCAGGGCGTAGGCCGGCGAACCGAAGAAGGCCAGGCGTAGCCGCTCGCTCACCGGACCGGCGTCCCGGCGGCGCGCAGTTCCTTCAGCAGCGCCTTGGCGCGACGCTGCAGGTCCGCGAGCTCCGCTCGGTGCGCCTCCAGGAAGCGCTGACGCTCGTCCGGCTCGAGGCGGTCGAAGTACAGCACCCCGTCGAGGTGGTCGAGCTCGTGCTGCACGACGTGCGCGAAGTGGCCCTCGGCCCGGAGCTCGTGCCGCTGCCCGAGGACGTCCTGGTAGCGGACGACCACCTCGGCGTCGCGACGCATGTCCTCGACCCACAGGCCGGGCACGCTCAGGCAGCCGTCGGGCGCGACGCGTTCGCCTCGGCGCTCGGTGATCTCGGGGTTGACCATGACGTGCACGATGCCGGAGCTCACGGCGTCGTCGGGCGCGGTGTCGGGGTCGATGGGGTCGATGCGGTCGTCGGGGTGCGCGTCCTCCTCGACCTCCGACTCGGGCATCTCCAGGGCGATGAAGAGCCGCTTGGAGAGGCCGATCTGGGGCGCGGCCAGCCCGACCCCGTGCGCGTCGTGCATCGTCTCGATCATGTCGTCCGCGAGCCGGGTCAGGTCGTCGTCGAAGCGGTCGACGGGCGCGGCCGTGCGGCGCAGCACCGGGTCGCCGTAGAGACGGATCGGGTGGATCACGAGCCAAACCTCCTGCGCGGGCGGGGCGTCGGCGGCCCGCTCACGGGGCCGGCGCGGGGTCCGCGTCGGACGGCGGGGCGGGCGGCACGATCCGCACGGTCGCGACGACGGTCGCGCGCGCGGCCACGCCGGCCGGGAGCTCCAGCCGCACCGGAAGATCATAGCGTCCGGGCGGCAGCGCGGAGGTCGCGTCCGGGACCCGGGCGGTGACGACCCGGAGTCCGGCCAGCGCCTCGGGCGGACCGACCAGCGCCAAGGCGTCCGGCCGCAGCGCCTCGACGGTGGCCCCGCTCTCCGGCGGGACCACCGCGACCGGGCGCGACACGGTCGTGAAGGCCGCGTCGAGGCGGACCACGACGCGGGCGGTGGCGGGCACGATCCGGGCCTCGGGGACCGGCACGCCGTCGGCGTCCAAGGCGACGAGGACGACCTCGCGATCGCCCTCGAGCGGGGCCGACAGCGGCGCGATCACCTCGGCGACCTGGGCCAGGACGGGGTCGCGGGCCTCGACGGTGGCGCGGGCCGGCAGGACCTCCAGCGCGCCCGTCAAGCGGCCGTCGTCCGGCACGCCGGCCAGGGCTCGGATCGGCAGCTCGGCCGAGCGGACCGCCTCCAGCCGCCCGATCACCTCGGCCGGGACGACCCGCACGACACGTAGCGCCTGCGGCACCCGCGCGTCGACGTCGCGGGCGAAGTCGCCGTCGACGTCCGCCAGGTCCAGCACCGCGTCGATGTCGTCCGCGTCCAGGCGGTCCATCCGTTCGCTGGGGCCGGTGATGACCACCTCGACCCGGCCGGGCACGCCGACGGCGACCTCGTCCGCCGCGGCGCCGGTCACCTCGAGCGGCACCAGCAGGCTGCGCTGGCTGGTCGTCCCCGGATCGCTCGAGGCGATCCACCACAGCACGCTGGCGGCCAGCACGGCCGCGACCTTGCCGGGCCAATCCTGGCGCACGCGGCGCCAGGCGGCACGCCAGTCGGCGCGCGTCACGCGGCCGTCTCCACGTACGCCTCGCGCAGCGCCTTGACCAGGTCGGAGGGCGCGACGTCCGTCGTCAGATCGCCATCACGTGCCAGCGACACGGTGCCGCGCTCCTCGCTGACGACCACGACCAGCGCGTCGCTGGCCTCGGACAGGCCCAGGGCGGCGCGGTGGCGGGTGCCCAACTGGGCCTGCCACCCCTCGGACTGCTCCGACAGGGGGAAGATCGCGCCGGCCCAGACGAGCTGGTCGCCGCGTACGATGACGCCGCCGTCGTGCAGCGGCCCGCGCGAGTCGAACAGCGTCTCGAGCAGCTCCGAGCGGACCGGCGTGGCGAGCAGCGTGCCCCGCTGCCCGTAATCGCCCAGCGGCGTCCCCCGCTCGACGGCGATCAGCGCCCCGACGCGGCGGGCGGCCAGCTCCCGCACGGCGGTCATGATCTCCTTCACCGGATCGCCGGCGACGGCGCGCTGGGAGCGGCCGCGGCCGACGCGCTCGAGAGCGGCGCGCAGCTCCGGCTGGAAGACGATGACGAGCGCCAGGATGCCGACGGGGGCGACGCGGTCGAAGACCCACTTGGTGCCCTGCAGGCCGAAGGTGCTGGCGGCCAGCCACAGCAGCGCCAGCGCCGCCAGCCCACGCAGCACGTTCCAGGCGCGCGAGCCGAGCAGCAGGATGTACCCCTGGTAGAGCAGCGCCGCGAGCAGCGCGACGTCCAGCGCGTCCAGGGGGCCGAAGCGGTCGAAGATCGTCAACGAGAGCCTTCCCCCGGGCAGGTCCGAGCGGTGCGGTCGTCGTGGCCCGACGGCGTCGGGCGTCGGCCGTACGGTACCATCGGCGAACGCATCCAGCGCGCCCTGCACGGGCGCTGCGGCGGGTCGCCCGGCCCGCCCGCGAGGAGGACCCGCATGGAAGAACTGAAGGAACGCCTCTTGCACCTCCGGGGGTATCTTTGACCTGGCCGGCGCACGGTCCCGGCTGGCGGTCCTCGATCCCGAACTGAACGATCCCGCTCTCTGGAACGATCCCGATCGCGCCCGCGAGGTGACGCAGGAGGCGTCGCGGGTGCGTCGCGTGGTCGAGTCGTACGAACGCCTCGAGGGCGACGTCGAGGGCTTGGCCGAGCTGATCGAGCTGGCCGGCGAGGAGGACGCCGAGGAGCTGGCCGACGAGCGCGCGCGCATCGAGGCCGATCTCGAAACGCTCTACCGCGAGACCCTCTTCTCCGGCGAGCACGACGACCGGCCCGCCATCGTCACCATCAAGCCGGGCGCCGGGGGCACCGAGTCGTCGGACTGGGCCGGCATGCTGCTGCGGATGTACCGACGCTTCGCCGAGCGGCGCGGCTTCAAGGTCGAGTTGCTCGACGCGGTCGGCAACCAGGACGCGCCGCAGGGCGTCGACTACGCTCAGCTGATCGTGCGTGGTGAGCGCGCCTACGGCATGCTCTCGGTGGAGAACGGCGTGCACCGGCTGGTGCGCGTCAGCCCCTTCGACGCGCAGGGCCGCCGCCACACCAGCTTCGCGTCGGTCGAGGTGATGCCCGAGATCGACGACAAGATCGAGATCGCCATCGACCCGAACGACCTGCGCGTCGACGTCTACCGCTCCTCCGGTCCCGGCGGTCAGTCGGTGAACACCACCGATTCCGCGGTCCGGGTCGTCTACCGGGCCGGCACCCCGGACGAGATCGTGGTGACCTGCCAGGACGGCAAGTCGCAGATCAAGAACCGCGAGAAGGCGATGACGGTGCTGCGCAGCCGGCTGTTCGAGCGCGAGGAGCGCCGCCGCCGCGAGGAGCAGATGAAGGCCCGCGGCGAGCAGAAGGCGATCGAGTGGGGCTCGCAGATCCGCAGCTACGTCCTCGACAAGCAGTACGTCAAGGACCACCGCACCGGCGCGATGCGCCACGATCCCGACGCCGTGCTCGACGGCGACATCGAGGACCTGATCTGGTCCGGTCTCGAGTGGCAGGCGGGCCAGGCGGCCCACGCCGCCGACTGAGCATGCACGGCGCGAGCGTCGAGGCGGCAGCGTGAGGATCCTCGCGATCGCCGATGCCGTCTCGCCGTTCGTCTACTCCGAGAACTTCCCGGGCAACCTGCCGCCCTTCGATCTGATCGTCTCGGCCGGGGACATGCCCGGTCACGTGCTCGAGTTCCTCGCGACCAAGACGCGCGTCCAGCCGATCTTCGTGCTCGGCAACCACGCCAACGGCTACCTCCGTCCCGCCGACGACCTGGTGGGGGAGGACAGCCCGCGACTGCCGGGCGGCTGCATCAACGCGCACCTGCGCGTGATCGAGATGGCCGGCCTGCGGATCGCCGGCATCGAGGGCAGTGCCCGCTACCGGCCCGGCCCGCACCAGTACAGCGAGGCCCAGATGGAGGGGTTCGCGCTGCGGCTGGCGCCGCGGCTGCTGGCGGGACGACTGCGCGACGGCCGCGCGCTGGACGTGCTGCTCACGCACGCCCCACCCAAGGGCCCGCACGAGGGCGAGGACCGGCCGCACCGTGGCGTGCCCGCCTTCAACCGCATGCACCGCTGGTGGCGGCCCCGGCTGCACGTCCACGGTCACGTCCACTTGAACGGCGCCAACGCCCCGCGCGAGTACGTCAGCCCCGAGGGCGTGCGCGTCGTGAACGCGTACGGCTTCGCCCTGATCGAGCTCTAGCCCCGGCTCGGTCCCCTACCGGCTCGCCACGCCCGCCGCGGTAGCGTCCGCGCATGGCGAACGCTGCCCCTCCGCTCCCCGATCCGCAGGCTTGGACGGCGCTGCACGACGGCGCCGTGGCGGTCGAGCTCGCCGACGTCGGCGCGCTGCGCTTGACCGGGCCCGACCGCGTCGACTTCCTCAACGGCCAGCTGGCGCACGACGTCCGTGCCCTGCCCGAGGGCGGCGCCCTGCGGGCCCTCTACCTCGACGTCAAGGGGCACGCCCTGGACGAGGTCCGGGTGCACCGGCGCGGCCAGGACCTCCACGTCGCGGTCGAGGACGGCCGGGCGGGGGCGGTGCTCGAGCGCCTGACGGCGCACCGGATCTTCGACGACGTGACGCTCGAGGACCTCGGCCCGGTGCTGGTCTGCCTGACGGTGCAGGGTCCCGCCGCGGCCGACGTGGTCGGCCGCGCGCTGGGCCAGCCGCCCCCGGAGGACGAGGGGCGCTTCGTCCAGGTCCCCTTCGCGAGCGCCGAGGTGCTGGTGGCACGTCACCGCCGGGCCGGGCCGGGGGGTGTCGACCTGCACCTGCTGCGCCGCGACCTGCCCGAGGTGCGGACCGCGCTACGGGGGGCGGGCGCCGTTGCGGGCGACCGGGCCGGCCTGGAGGCGTCGCGCATCGCCGCAGGGCTGCCACGGGCCGCGTCGGACGCCGGTCCGGGCGTGCTGCCGCAGGAGGCGGGGCTGGAGGAGGCGATCAGCACCCGCAAGGGCTGCTACCTGGGGCAGGAGACGATGGCGCGCATCGAGGCCCGCGCCACGCTGCGCCGCGCCCTGGCCCGACTGCGCTTGACCGGGCCGGTCGGGGAGGACCGGCGCCCACCGCTGCGGCTGGACGGCCGCGAGGTGGGTCGCCTGGGCAGCGTCGCAGCGCACCCGGACCACGGCCCGATCGCGTTGGCGGTGGTCCGGCGCGACCTGCCCACCGACGCGGTGCTGGAGGCTGGAACGGCCTCCGCTGCTATCCTGACGACGTGAACGGTTCCGCGCCGCTGCGCGTGCTGATCGCCAAGCCCGGACTCGACGGTCACGACCGTGGCGCCAAGATCGTGGCGCGGGCCCTGCGCGACGCGGGCATGGAGGTCGTCTACACCGGCCTGCGCCAGACCGCCCCGATGATCGTGACCGCCGCCGTGCAGGAGGACGTGGACGCGGTGGGGCTGTCGATCCTGTCGGGCTCGCACCTGCACCACTTCCGGGCGGTCCGTGAGGGCCTGACCGCGGCGGGGGCCGGCGACGTGCTGCTGTTCGGCGGCGGGATCGTGCCGTCGCGCGACCTGGCGGAGCTCGAGCGGCTGGGCGTCGGCCGGATCTTCACGCCGGGCACCGCGACGGGGGAGATCGTTGGCTACCTGCGGGCCACCCTGCGTCCGGACGCGGCCGACCCGCCCCGCTCGTAGCGACGTTCACGAACTTCTCATCCTCGCCTCGGGTCCGCGCGGTAGGCTTTCGGGAGTGCCGCCCTTCGCCGCCTCCTTCCTGCGCACCACGCTCCTCCGCATCGTCCTCGCCGCGACCCCGTTCGCGGCGTTCGCGTGCGCCGACGGCTACGCGCTGCGGACGATCGGTCCGGGCGACACGCTGGGCGGGGTGGCCGCGCTCTACGGCCTGCCGGTCGAGGCACTGCAGCAGGCCAACGGCATCGAGGGCATCCTGGTCCACCCGGGCGACGTGCTGCGCATCCCGCTCGGGGAGGCGACCGGCGGTCTGGCCGAACCGGCGCCGGAGCCGCCGCCCGGCTTCCACCGCCACGTCCTCGCCCCGGGCGAAACGCTGAGCGAGATCACCGACCGCTACGGAATCGACCTCGAGTCGCTGGTCGGCGCCAACCCCGACCTCAGCTCGCTCGACCGTCTTCCGGTCGGGGTCGAGCTGCTGATCCCGCCCGGACCGGGCCTGTTGGTGACCTGGGAACCCGACCTCGACCTGGCCGAGCTGCTGCAGCGTCACGGCGCCGACCCGGTCGCGGTGCTGCGCGCCAACGCCATCCACGCTCCCTCCGACCTGCGCCCCGGCATGCTGCTGTGGCTGCCCGGCATCGAGCCGACGGCTGCACTCGAGCGGCTGGCCAAGGTGCGCGAGATGGAGATGCGCTACGTCTGGCCGGTCCACGGCCGCATCACCAGCTACTACGGCCGCCGCAACCTGGGCATGGGCACCTCCAACTTCCACCGCGGCATCGACGTCGCCGCCCCGACCGGCACCCCGATCGTGGCCTCGCGTAGCGGCACCGTCGCGTTCGCCGGCTGGTCGGGGAGCTACGGCTACCTGGTCCGGATCCGCCACGCCGGCGGGGACGAGACCTGGTACGCCCACCAGAGCCGCGTCCTCGTCTCGGTCGGTCAGTGGGTCGAGCAGAACCAGATCATCGGCCGGGTCGGATCGACCGGCCTCTCGACGGGACCCCACATCCACTTCGAGATCCGTCGCCACGGCACGGCGCTGGACCCGCTGGGCGAGCTGTTCTGAGGGCGGTCCCCTCCCGCCCATGAACGCGGCCCGCTCCGAGGAGCGGGCCGCCGTCGTCACGGGGAAGGGTCGAACGCCGGCCTCAGCCGTCGTCCTTGGCCCACAGGATCCTCCCGCAGCTGGGGCAGCGCACCACCGACGTCAACGAGCGTTTGGCCTTCTGCAGGACGTGGATGGGCAGCTGCACGTTGCAGCCGCCGCAGCGCCGACCGCCGACGATCTCGACCAGGCCCACGCCCCGCTTGGAACGCCGCACCTGGTCGTACTGCCGCAGCAACCGCGCGTCGACCTCGGCCGCGAGCGCGTCGCGCTCGCTGCGCAGGTCGCCCTCGCGCTCGTCGATCTCGGTCAGGCGCGCGCGCTCCTGCTCCTCGAGCTCGTCGTGACGCGGCGCCAGCTCGGCCCGCTCGGCCTCGAGCTCGGCGACGACGGCCTCGAGCCGCTCCAGCTCCTCCATCAGCGGTAGCGTGTCCTCCTCGAGCTCCTGCGCACGGGTGGCGAACTGCAGCTCCTGGTTCTGGAACTGCGCGGCCTCCTTCGGGCTCTCGGCTCGCAGCGACGATTCGGACGCCGACTTGGTGCGGTCACGCAGCGCCTGCAGCTCGACGTCGGCGGCGCGGACGCGCTGGCGCAGCTCGTCCCGCTCGGCCCGGCGCCCGGCCAGTTTGGCCTCGAGCGCGCGGTGCTCGTCCCGGATCGCGACGAGCTCGGCAGGGACGTCGGCGCGTTCGGCGTCGAGCGCGTCGAGCTTGAGGTCACGGACCTGCACCTCGTTCAGACGTTCCAGCATGGGGCCCTCCCCGGACACGCGGCGGCGGCCCGCGCGGGCGCCGTCCACGAAGAACTCCGTCCGGATCGAGCCGAACGGAGCGACAGGTCGTCCTGGTGTGCGGACGCGCGGTTCATGGCGAGATGGTAGCACGGGGCCGCGGTATGCTCGCGGCCATGATCGAGGACGGGCCCGACGCCTTCACCAAGCGCTGGAACGCCTACGCGGGCCAGGCGACGCTGTTCGCCCGCCCGGAGGGCAGCCCGCTGCTCGAGGCGGGCCTCGGCGCGACGGTCGTGCAGCTCCTCGAGCGCACCAACCCCTACCTGGCCGTCCCCGGGACGGCCAGGTTGCTGGTCAACCCGACCGCGACCCGGCTGGAACCGCTCGCCAAGCCCCGCACCGAGCTGAGCGTGCCCAGCCGCGGCACGCTGGCCGGAGCGGGCGAGGTGCTCGAGCGCGACGGTCGGATCGCGGTCGTCGACGCCGGCTGGCCGCTCGTCGTCGCCCTCCCGGTCGGGGACGTCGACGCCGAGGTGGGCGCCTTCGTGGCCTTCGAGGCCGAGGCGCCGATCCACGGCTTCGTCCTGCCCCCCGAGCGCCGCGCCGCGCCAGCCAGCGGGCGCGAGGTGGACGAGGCCCACTGAATCCCGCGCGCTACGCTGTCGTCCCCCGCGCGACGCGCCTGCGGCGGCTCTGCTAGCGTGGCCGCCGTGCCGCTGCCGCCCCCACCCCCACCCCGCGCCCAGGTGCACCGCGTCGTCCCGGGCAGCCCGGCGGACCGCGCCGGCGTCCGTCCCGGCTGGCGGCTGGTGGACGTCGCCGGAGTCGAGATCCCGGACATCCTGGCCTACCGGCGCGAGCTGGAGCGGGGCGAGGTGACGCTGCGCCTCGAGGACGACCTCGGCCTGCCGCACCGGCTACGGGTCGCCTGGGAGGATCCGGGGCTGGAGTTCGACGACGTCATCTTCGACGGCATAAGGCTGTGCGCCAACAAGTGCGAGTTCTGCTACGTCCATCAGATGCCCCAGGGGTTCCGCAAGAGCCTCTACATGATGGACGACGACTTCCGCACCAGCTTCCTCTACGGCAGCTTCGTGACCCTCACCAACCTGAGCGAGGCGGACGTCCGTCGCATCCTGGACGAGCACCTGAGCCCGCTCTACGTCTCGGTCCACACCGCCGACGAGGCGCTGCGCAGCGACATGATGAAGCCTTGGCGGCTCAAGGTGAAGGACCCCGCCGCGACCCGGATCCGGGGCATGATCGAGCGGCTGGAGCCGATCGACCTGTACACCCAGATGGTGCTGCTGCCCGGCCGCAACGACGGCGACGCGATGGAAGAGACGCTGGCCTACCTCGCGTCCCGGCCCAACGTCCAGGCCGTCGCGGCCGTGCCGGTGGGCCTGACCGACCACCGCACCAACCTGCCCGACCTGCGTCCCTACCGCCCCGGCGAGGCCGACGACGTCATCCGCCGGGTCGAGGCGGTGCAGCGCCGCATGCTGGCCGAGCGCGGCAGCCGCTTCGTCTTCCTCAGCGACGAGTTCTACCTGACCGCCGGCCGTCCGCTGCCGGCGGGGGACGCGTACGAGGGCTTCCCGATGCTCGAGAACGGGATCGGCATGGTGCGCGACTTCCTGAGCGCCGGCCTGCCCGCGCTGCCCGCGGCGCTGGAACGCCCACGCCGGGTGCTGCTGGCGACCGGCACGCTGTTCGCTCCGGTGCTGGAGCGGGCGGTCGCGCCGCTCCGGGAGATCGACGGCCTGGAGGTCGAGGTGCGCGCGCTCCGCAACCGCACCTTCGGCGAGGTCACCAGCGTGGCGGGTCTGTTGGCGGGACGCGACTTCCTGCTGGGAATCGAACCGGGCGAGGCCGACCTGCTGCTCGTCAGTCCCAACGTGCTGAAGTACGGCACCGAGATGCTGCTGGACGATCGCAGCCTGGACGACCTGCGACGCGAGCTGCGCATGGAGGTCGAGCCGGGCGGCACCGACCTGAACGAGCTGGCGCGGGCCGTCCTCAGCGGCGTCGGCGAGCGGCACCTGCCGCAGTTCGGCTTCTCGACCCACGCGGTCAAGGAGAACGCCAAGCAGCACTGAGCGTGGCGGGCCTTCGGTAGCATGCCGGCATGATCGACATCGACCTTCGCAACCTGGCGTCCGAGCGGATCGGCCCCGATCGCGGCGTGGAGCTCGAGGCCGAGCTCGACGCTCTCGGCCCGGTCCTCGACCGCGACGTCGAGGCCCTCCTCGCCCGTCGCGACGACGACCGCGAGATGCTCGGTTGGATCGACCTCGCGACCGAGCAGGAGGACGTCCTCGCCGCGATCGAAGCGTACGCCGCACGCGTCGCGGGCCGCTTCGACGACCTGGTGGTGCTCGGGATCGGCGGGTCCAGCCTGGGCGCATCGGCGGTGCTGTCGGCGTTGCAGCACCCGGCGCGCGCGCTCCAGGGCTCGACCGGCGCCGGCCTGCGCGTGCATTTCGTCGACAACGTCGACGCCGACGTCGTGGCCGGGCTGCTCGAGGTGCTCGACCCGCGGCGCACGCTGGTGAACGTCATCTCCAAGTCCGGAACCACGGCCGAGACGATGGCGGCCTACCTGGCCTTCGAGGCGTGGCTGCGCGAGGCGCTGGGCGAGGACGGCTTCCGCGCCCACGTCGTGGCCACCACCGACCCGGAGCAGGGCGTGCTGCGTCCGCTGGCCGAGCGCGACGGGATCACCGCGTTCTCGGTCCCGCCATCGGTCGGGGGTCGCTTCAGCGTCCTGTCGCCGGTGGGCCTGCTGCCGATCGTGCTGGGTGGCGTGGACGCGCGGCGCCTGCTGGCCGGCGCGGCGGCCGCCAACCGCGCTGCGGCGGCGCCCGCCAGGGAGAGCGTGCCCAAGCGGGCCGCCTTCGCGCAGCTGGCCAGCGCCCGCCGGGGCGCCAGCATCAGCGTGCTGATGCCCTACTCGACCCGGCTCCGACGGCTGTCCGACTGGTTCGTCCAGCTCTGGGCCGAGTCGCTCGGCAAGGCGGTCGACCGGCGTGGTGCGCGCGTGCACGCCGGGACGACGCCGCTACCGGCGGTCGGCACGACCGACCAGCACTCCCAGGTGCAGCTGTTCAACGAAGGACCGTTCGACAAGGTGGTCGCCTTCGTCCGCATCGGCGCACCCGACCACGACCTGCGCATCCCCGCGCCACGGGACGGCCTGGAGGCGCTGGACTACCTGAGCGGGCGAGGCTTCGCCGAGCTGATGAACGCCGAACAGGCAGCGACCGCCCACGCCCTGGCGGCGCACCGGCGCGCGAACTTCACGCTGAGGATCGACCGCCTGGACGCCGTGCACCTCGGCGAGCTGCTGCAGACGCTGATGTGGCAGACGGCGCTGGTCGGCGAGCGGCTGGGCATCGACGCCTACGACCAGCCGGGCGTCGAACTGGGCAAGGTCTACACCTACGCTTTGATGGGTCGCGACGGCTACGGCGAGGTCCGCCGCGAGCTCGACGACGCCGGCGTCGGGGCCTGAGCGGCATGGCCCAGGCCGCGCCGCGCCGCGACGTGCGCACCTGGCTGGCGTTCGTCAAGTTCGAGCACACGCTGTTCGCGCTGCCCTTCGCCTACGCCGGCATGACGGTCGCCGCCGACGGATGGCCGGGGTTCACGACGTTCGCCTGGATCACCCTGGCCATGGCCGGCGCGCGCACGGCGGCGATGGCCGTCAACCGCGTCGTCGACGCCGCCATCGACGCGCGCAACCCTCGCACCGCCGACCGCGAGATCCCCGCCGGCAGGCTGTCGCGTCGCGACGGGGTGATCCTCGCCCTGATCGGCTTCGCGGCGCTGGCCGTGGCGGGCTGGGCCCTCAACCCGTTGACGGCGGCGCTGCTGCCCGTGGCGTTCGCGTTCCTCACGATCTACCCGTGGACCAAGCGCTTCACCTGGGCCTGCCACCTGTGGCTGGGCGTGACGATCGGTGCCGCTGCGGCGGGCGGCGCGATCGCGGTGACCGGACGTTTCGACCTGGCGACCGTGCTGCTCTGGATCGCGGTCGGATCGTGGATCGCCGGCTTCGACGTGATCTACGCGCTGCTGGACCTGGAGTTCGATCGTGCCCACGGCATCCACAGCATCCCAGCCCGCTTCGGTGAGCAGCGTGCCGTCCGCATCTCCGGCGCGGCGCACCTGGTCGCGCTCGCAGCGCTGCTGGCCCTGCCGGCGGTTACGCCGCTGGGCCTGCCCTACCTGACCGTCGTGGTGGCGGGCGTCGCGCCGCTGCTGGCCGCGCAGCAGTGGCTGGTGCGCCGGCGCGGCGTCGGCGCCTCCCTGCGCGCGTTCAACGCCAACCTGTGGATCTCGGCGCTGGTGCTGGGCGGCGTGATCCTCGACGTGCTCCTGCGCTGAGCCCGGGCGCCCCGCCCCGAACTGCTGCCGCGGACGCAGCCAAGGAGGCACCGCGCTGGTAGCGTGACGCCGTGGACGAGCTGGCCGTCTTTCCGCTTCCGGTCGTGGTGTTCCCCGGCATGACCGTGCCGTTGCACGTCTTCGAGGAACGCTACAAGCGCCTGGTGCGCCACGCCACGGCGCTGGACGAGCCGCGCTTCGTGATCGCGCCGCCGCCGGGCGAGCGGCTCGAGGACGAGGGGTCGGCGCGCCCTGGCGAGATCGGCACCATCCTCGACGTGCTGGACGCGACGGAGAACCCCGACGGGACGTTCCGGCTGCTGGGACACGGGCGGGAACGCTGCCGCCTCGTGTCGGTGCGGGAGGAGAACGTGCCCGAGCCGGGCGGCGGCGAGCGCCCGCTCTGGTACGCCCAGGTCGAGCCCTGGCCGCTCGAGCGCGGCGACCCCAACGACGAGCAGGTCGCCGCCTGGGACGCCCTGGAGGCGTTCGAACGCTACGGCGAACGCTTCTTCGCCCCGGAGGCGCGCGAGCAGGCGACCTCCGCGATGCCGGGCGATCCGCTCTACCAGGCGTCGTTCGTCTGCGCCAACCTGCGTCTCCCCGCGCCCGACGCGCAGCGCCTGCTGGAGGCGCCCAGCCTGGTCGACCGCTTCCGCGAGGCGCGCGAGGCGATCGACGTTCGGCTGACGCGGGACGACGCGGCGCCGGACGCCGCTCCCCCCGAGGCGTGACCGGCGACGACCCGGTCTTCTCCTGGTCGCGCTTGCCCGCCGTGACCGACGACCTGTCGGGGATCGGCGGTCGACTGCGGGACCAGCCCGAGGACTTCGTCGTCCGCGAGATCCCGGCCTACCTGCCCGAGGGCCGGGGGTCGCACCTCTACCTGCACGTCCGCAAACGCGGTCGCACCACGCGCGACCTGGTCGTCGCGCTGCGGGAGGCGGGCGTCCCCGACGCGCGCGTCGGCGTGGCCGGCCTGAAGGACAAGCACGCGGTGACCGAGCAGTGGCTGTCGCTCCCGTGGGCGTCGCGCGACGCCGCCGCGGCGCTCGAGGCGCTGCCCGGTGTCGAGATCCTCGAGACCTCCCGCCACCGCAACAAACTGGGCGTCGGCCACCTGCACGGCAACCGCTTCGAGATCGTGCTGCGCGACGTCCCGCAGGACGCCCTCGAGGCCGGCCGCGCCAAGCTCGACCGGCTCGCGGTCGTCGGCGTGCCCAACTACTTCGGTCCCCAGCGCTTCGGACGCTTCGGCCGCAACGCGGTCGACGGCCTCAGGCTGCTGGCGGGGGAGACCGTGTCGGGCGACCGTCGTCTGCAGCGCTTCTTCGTCTCGGCCGTGCAGAGCTGGATCTTCAACGAGCTGCTGGCGGGCCGCATCCGGGACGGCCTCTACTGCAGCGTGCTCGAGGGCGACTGGGCCCGCAAGCACGACAGTGGTGGGACCTTCCGGGTCGAGGACGCCGCCTCCGAGACGGTGCGTGCCGAGCGCCTCGAGATCAGCGCCCTGCTGCCGCTGCACGGGCGCAAGGTCCGGATCTCGAGCGGCGAGCCCGGCCGCCGCGAGGAGGCCGCCCTGGCGGCGCTGGGACTGGCCTGGACCGACCTGACCGGCCGGCGGGGCGACCGGCGGCCGTCACGCGTCGTGGCCGGGGAGGCCCGCCTCGACCCGGTCGAGAGCGGCGTTCGGCTGAGCTTCACGCTGCCGAAGGGGGCGTACGCGACCTCGCTGCTACGCGAGGTGAGCGGTCGACCCGTCGACGAGCCCCTCGACGTCGCCGACTGAATCCCGGTCCCGTCAGCGGCCGGAGCGCACCCGGCGCCACACCAACTCCGCCAGGAGGGTCGCGAGCGCCGCGACCAGGACCCAGGGGGCCAGCGAACGCGGCTCCGACGCCGCGGCCGGCCGCCAGCCGTCCGCCGCCGCGATCATCTCGCCACCGCTGAGCGACGCGAGCCGCTCGAGCGTCGTCCGTCCGTCGCCGGCGCGGAACTCGGGGTCCTGCGCCAGGAAGCGGGTGCGGGCCACGACCTCGCTTCCCTCGGCCACCACCACCGGCTCGCCGGCGGCCGCTGGCGGGAGCGCCACCTCGTAGCGGCCCGGCCCGGCGGCCCTCAGCGCGAGCGTCTCGCCGGCGCTGCGCGCGACCAGGTCCAAGCCGTCCAGGAAGCGGCCGTCCTCGACCGCGTCGACCAGCAGACGCGCGCCGCCGGCCGGATCGACCTCGACCTGGGCGGCGAAGCGGTCGGGCCGCGCCGCCAGCCAGCGCAGCAGGTCGGACAGCACCGTCCCCAGCTCCGGCCAGCCGCCCAGCTCGCCCGCCCAGGCGTTGAGGTCGCCCGTGAAGGCCGCCGTGCGCCCCAGCCCCTGGCGCCGGACGGCCAGCAGGGTCTCCTCGGGACCGTAGCTCCAGAGCGCCTCGGCGTCGTCCTTGAGGGTCGTCGCGACGTAGGCGTCGGGCGCGGGCGGGGCGCCCACGCCCGCCAACAAGGGGTGGGTGCCGACCTGCGGCGGGCCAGGATCGCGCCGCACCAGCGAGCGGGTGGCGGTCAGCGCCTCGCCGGCGAAGATGCGCGGCAGGGTGGCGACGTCCAGGGCCTCGTAGTACCGTCCGCCCGCCGCCCGCGCCAGCGCCTCGAGGCGGGCGAAGTCGGCCTCCGCCCCGACCGCGATGGTGCTGATGGTGATGCCGTCCGCGCGGGCCGCGGTCGCCTCCGCTTCCAGGTCGATCGGCGCGCCGCCGAACGGCCCCTCGCCGTCGTAGAGCCGTCCGTCGGAAAGGACCACGACGTGCTTGATGGCGGCGTCGCTGGCGCGCAGGGCGTCCAGCGCGTCGGTGAGGGCGGGGCCCAGGACCGTCCCGCCCGCGGGGGTCAGGCCGCGAATGGCGGAGAGCATCTCGAGCTTGCCGCGCGCCGTCGCCGGCCGCAGGTCGAAGGCCCACTCGCGTTCGTCGCTGAAGGCGATCAGTCCCAGCAGGTCGCGCTCGAACGCCAGGTCGACCACCTCGGCCGCGCCCTGGCGGGCCAGCGAGAGTTTGCTGGGCGAGCCGGCCGCCATCGACTGCGAGCGATCGAGCACCATCACCATCGCCACCAGCGGTACGCGCACGTCGCTGCGCAGGTCGCCGTCGACCGGCAGCACCGCCTCGACCGGCGTGCGGAACCAGCCGCCCAGGCCGAAGCTCTCCGGTCCCCCGGTCATGGCCAGGCCCCCGCCATCGTCGACCCACGCGGCGAGGGCGTCCAACTGGGACGCCGTGAACGCCGTCGAAGCCGCGCGGATGACGATCGCGGCCGCGTCGAAGGGGGGCGTCAGCTCGCTGGGGTCGCGTTCCTCGACGTCGAAGCCTTGGGCCCGCAGCAACGCCGCGAGGGCGGGATCGCCGACCACGATCAGCGGATCCCGGCGCTCGAGGTCCAGCTGGGCCGCCAGCGTGTCGTCGGCCAGCGGCTGCGGCCAGCCGACCTCGAGGGCGGCCTCGATGCGGACCGGGCCGCTGTCGGGCAGGCGCACGTCGAACGTCTCGGTCCGAGGCGCATCGCCCAGCACCACCTCGCGCGTCGCCACGGTCTCCGCCCCGACGCGCAGGCTCAGAACGGCCGGTCCGGGGCGGTCGGCCCGCACCCGCGCCGACACCCGTACCGAGGCACCCGGCGCCGCGCGCACCGGCAGGTCCAACCCCTCCAGCCGGGCGTTGGCGGCCCCGGCGACCGGCAGAACGTCGACCGGCACGGCCACGCCGACCTCGTCCAGGCCGCCCCGCGTGTCCAACCCGTCGGAGACGAGCAGGATCCGCCCGACGCCCTCGGCGCCGACGCGGGCCAGCGCGCGCCCGAGGTCGCTGCGCGTCAGGTCGAGGACCGCGTCCGGCTCGCGCGCGAAGCTACCGACCTGGCCGGCCTCGCCCGCGACGAACCAGCGTTGGGCGTCGGTGGGGACCCCGGCCTGCTCGAGCCGCTGGGCCGCCTCGAGCGCCTCCCCGCGGGCGCTGTCGGACACGTCGACGATGACGGCCGTCCGATCGATCGGACGGGGGACCTCGGGGCCCGCCAGGGCGACGATCGCCAGGGCCAGCGTGACCGCCCGCAACGGTCGCCCCGCAGCGCGGGGCAGGGCCAGCAGCAGCCCCAGGCCGAGCAGCCACCACGGCTGGGCGAAGGTCACGGGGAACGCGTCCACGGCGGCATGCTAGCAGGAGCACGGAGAACGTCCCGGAGCCAGGATTGCTATGATGCCGCCGATGAGTCCAGCGGCTGCCCAGGGCGCCTCGAACGGCACGATCGTCCTCGCGACCGATGGCGAGCAGCGGGGTCACGGCCTCAAGAGCGTCACCGACGCGCTCGGCTACCCCAGCGAGGTGTTCGCCGACGTCGAAGCGCTGCTCTACCACACGCGCGGAACGATCCCCGAGGCCGTGGTGATCGAGCAGGCGCTGATCGATCGCGTGCCCCAGCTCGACGTGCTGGCGCTGTTGCGTCGACGCGGGTCGTTGGCCGAGGTGCCGTTCGTCGTGCTCGGCCCGGACGACGGAAGCAAGCACCAGAAAGCGCTCGAAGCCGGCGCCGACGCCTTCCTGACGCTGCCGACCCGACCGGGCGTGCTCAAGGCCCTGCTGACGCGGCTGTTGGACCGCCGCCAGCGCGACCGCCAGCTTCGCGCCGCGCTGGAGCGCTCGCGCGATTTCGAGCAGGCCTACAAGGAGTCCGAGCGCGTCAAGGACGACCTCACGCACATGCTCGTGCACGACCTCAAGAGCCCGATCGCCAGCGTGATGGGGCTGCTGGACCACAGCATCGAGATGTTGACCGCCGGCAACGGCGACGACTCGGTCGGCGAGCTGCTGGGCCTGGCCCGGAACGAGTCGCAGCACCTGCTCCACCTCGCGGCCAACATCCTCGACGTACGACGTATGAAGGAGGGCCACATGCCCTTCGAGCCGGAGTCGATCGAGGCGCTCAGCGAGCTCGCCAAGGAAGCGCTCGGCGACGTCGCCGGCGGACCGCGCGATCGACACTTCGGCTTCCTGGTCCGTCCGGAGGCCGAGCGCCTGGACGCCGATCCGAAGCTGCTGCGACGCATCATCGCCAACCTGCTGGCCAACGCGATCAAGCACACCCGCCGCGGCGGCTACATCGACTTCCGCGCGTGGCGCCAGAACGGGGACTTCGTGCTGTCGGTCCGCGACGATGGCGAGGGCATCCCCGAAGCCGATCAGAAGCGCATCTTCAACGCCTTCGAGCAGTCGCGCCACACCGTCCACGATCGCTTCGACACCGGCATGGGCCTGACGTTCTGCAAGATGGCGGTCGAGAAGCACGGGGGCAAGATCTGGGTCGAGTCCGCACCGGGCAAGGGCAGCACCTTCTTCTTCACGGTCCCGACCGACGTCGCGGCCCCCAGCGAAGGCGCTCCCCTCGACGTCGCCTGATCCGATGCCGGGACTCGTGCGCCCCCCCACGCCCGGGTGGGCGTTCGAGCGGCGCCTGTGGCGGGCCGGCCACACCCCCGTCGCCGGCGTCGACGAGGCGGGGCGCGGCGCGCTGGCCGGGCCGATCGTCGCCGCCGTCGTGCTGCTCCCGCCGGGCGAGCACCCCTTCCGCGACTCCAAGCAGGTGCCCGAGGAACGCCGCGACGCCCTGGCGGCCGAGGTGCGCGCCTGCGCCGTAGCCTGGGCGGTCGGCCGCGCCGAGGCGGAGGAGATCGACGCCCTCGGCGTCCCGGCCGCGACGCTGCGGGCGGTACGCCGCGCGCTGGCCGGGCTGCCGTTCCGGCCGGGCGGGCTGGTGACCGATTGGCTGGACGTGCCGGGTCCCTGGGCGGTGCTGGCGCCCGCCCGAGCCGACGCCCGCAGCCTGCAGGCCGCCGCGGCCAGCCTGCTGGCCAAGACCGAGCGCGACCGCTGGATGCGCGAACGGGCCGAGGCCGACTACCCGCTCTACGGCTTCGCGCGGCACAAGGGCTACGGGGCGCCCGTCCACCTGCGTGCCCTTCACGATCACGGTCCCTGCCCGCTCCACCGGCGGCGCTTCGCCCCGGTCGCGCAGGCGACGCTGTTCCGCCCCTGACGCGCCGCCCGAGGTCGGGTATCGTCTACGAACGCGAGGAGGGACACCGTGGCCGAGTGCATCGGCGTCAAGTACGACAACGGACCGAAGATCCACTGGGTCGCTGCGACCGGCGCTGCCCCCGAACCCGGCCAGCGCTGCGTCGTCCGCAGCCGCCGCGGGCTCGAGGTCGGTCTGGTCCGCACCGAGCCGCGCAGCCGCGACCGCAGTGCCGGCGACCTGGTGCGCGCCGCGACCGACGAGGACCTGGCCACCCACCAGCACCTCGCCCAGCGGGCGGAGGACCTCACCTGGCTGTTGCGCGCCCGGGCCCGTCAGGCGGGCACGGCGCTGAAGATCGTCTCGCTCGAGTTCACGTTGGACGAGAGCGTGCTGTTCGTGAACTACAGCTCCGAGTCGCACCCCTCGCTGCGGGTGCTGGCGGCCGAGCTGGTCAAGCACACCGCGGCCCGGATCGAGTTCGTCAACGTCGGACCGCGCGACGAGGCCCGCATCCTGGGAACGCTGGGCGCCTGCGGCAGCGGCTCGTGCTCGTCGACCTGGCTGCAGGGCTTCTCGTCGGTGTCGATCCGCATGGCGCGCGATCAGCAGCTACCGCTCAACCCGGAGAAGATCAGCGGTCCCTGCGGTCGCCTGATGTGCTGCCTGCAGTACGAGCACGACATGTACAAGCAGTTGCTCAAGCAGCTGCCCAAGCGTGGCGGCAAGGCGTGCCATACCGAGACCGGCGCCTGCGGTCGGGTGGTCAAGCTCGATCCGCTGCGCGGCACCGCCGACCTCAAGACCGACGACGGCTACCTCGAAGCGGTGCCCGCCGACAAGCTCGAACGGCCGCACAAGCGCGGGGGCTGAGGCCCGAGGGGCCTCGACGAACGGTCAGTCGGCGACGGCCCGTAGACGCAACGCCAGCGCCGTCGCGACCACCGAGGTCGACACGTAGGCCTCGAGCGCCCGCTCCGCGTCGCGTACGACGTCCAACGCGCCGGCGTAGCGCCGCGGCGCGTCGCGCCTGAGGTGCTCGAGCAGCACCTCGCCAGCCGCCAGGTCGGGCCGCTCCTGCCGCAGGCGGGTCCACGCCTCCGCGGCGCTCAGCGCCTCGCCCAAGGGACCGTCCAGCGCTGCCACGAAGCTGGCCGCGGCGTCGCGCAGCTCGGCGTGCGCCTCGGGCTCCGCGCGGGCGGCCAGCAGGCGACCGCGCTGGCCGGTCCGCAGGGCGGGGTGCGGGGCGAGGTCCGCGAAGTCGTCGACCGGCGCGGCGCCGAAGCGGACGATCAAGCAGCGCGAGACCAACGTCGGCAGCAGCGCCGCGGGGCTGCGCGCGATCAGCACGATCGTCGCCCACGAGGGCGGCTCCTCGAGCGTCTTGAGGAAGGCGTTGCCGGCCTCGCGTCCGAGCGTATCGGCGTCGTCGACGATCCCGACCCGGCGGCGGAAGCGCGGGCGCTGCTCGAGCCAGCGGGACAGCGGCTCGGGGTCCACGTGCGACCCGTCGCGCGGCACCATCTGGTCGATCCGCAGCCGAGGGCGTTGGGTGCGACGCCCGCTGGCGGTCCGGTCCGGCGGCGCCTTGATCATCAGGTCGGGGTGCACGCCGCTCTCGAAGGCGCGGCAGCTCGCGCAGCGTCCACAGGGGTCGTCGCCCGGCGCCTCGCAGTTGAGCCTGCGCGCGAACCAGAGCGCGGCCGCCCGTCGCCCGACCGAGGGGGGCCCGACGAACGCCAGCGACGGCACGCGGACGCGCCGCAACAGGGCCCGCGCCTCCTCATGACCGACCAGGGGGGCGTCCACGACGCTCACCGACCGACGGCGAGGCGGGCCGCGAGCGGTTCGGGGTAGCCCGCCTCGCGGACCGCCCGCTGGACCGTGACGACGTCGTAGGGGACGCGGATCACCTCGAGCTTCATGCGGTCGACGTCGAAGAGCGCGTAGGACGCGAGCGGGATGCCGTCCCGCGGTTGCCCGACCGAGCCGGGGTTGAAGAAGCCGCGCGCGCGAGGCGGCATGCGGTAGGAGCCGCCCTGCTCACGGAAGGTGAGCTGCCGCCAGAGGGTACGCCGATCGGGGGCCTCCGTCGCGGCCAGGACGCGCGGGACGTGGGTGTGCCCGACCAGGCAGAGGGGACGGTTCAGGTGGCGAAGGTTCTCCTCGGCCTCCGGCAGCCCGTGGAGGTACTGCCAGGTGCGCACCAGGGCGCCGTGGACCGCCTCGAAGCGCTCCTCCTCGTAGTGGCCCTGCAGGCTGCGCAACCAGGCGAGCTGGTCGTCGTCGAGCGCTTCGGCTTGGCGCACCAGGATCGGCGCGACGACGTCCCCGCCCGCCATCCCCTCGACCCCACGCGTTCCGTCGGCGAACGCCAGAAGCTGCGCGTCGTGGTTCCCGAGCAACGAGGCGACCGGCTCGCGTCCACGCAGCAGGTCCACCACTTGGCCGGCGTGGGGGTAGTAGCCGACGGCGTCGCCCAGGAACAGGGTGGCGTCGTAGCCGCGCCGGCCCGCATCGTCGAGCACGGTCTCGAGCGCCTCGGCGTTGCCGTGCACGTCGCTCAGGAGCAGGTAGCGCACGGCCCGACGATATCACCGGCTCGCGCGCCGTCGGCGCTGCGCCTGCGAGGGCTATACTGCCGCCGTGACCGTCCCCTGGCCGCTCCGTCGACTGCGCGCCGCCGTGCTGGCGTCGCTGGCGCTCGCCCTCGGCGTCGCATCGGCCCAGATCACCGTGCCGACCCTGGGCACGCGGGGCTCGGTGCCCGACCGGATCGTCGAGACGGTGACCGCCGGCCTTCGTGCCGGCCTGGTCGACGCCGGCTTCGTGGTCCGCCCCGGCGACCTGATCACGGCCGGCATCGCCGGCAGCCTCGAACCGGAGTTCACGCGCTTGATCGGGGAGATCGACGGCAGCATCTACGCCGTCTCGGGCGAGGTGGCCGAGGCCGGGCCGGACGCCGCCCAGGCGTTCCTGGTCAACGTCATCGCGGTCGAGGTCGGCAGCGGCCGCGCCACCGACCTGATCAGCCGTCCCGTCGACGACGAGGGGGCGGTCGTGGGGCTGGAGCTGGCCCGCGAGATCGCCGCCTTCGCGCGTCCGCTGGCACGCCTGCCGGAGGGGGACGCCGGCCTGTTCGTCTCGACCGAGCCGCGCGGCATCGAGGTGCTGATCGACGACACCTCGATCGGCGTCACGCCCGACGTGGAGCCGATCCTGTTGGCCCCGGGTCGCTACCGGGTGGAGCTGCGGGCCGACGGCTTCCTGCCGGAGACCCGCAGCGTCGAGGTGCGCGGCGGCGAGACCCGCTTCGTGCACGTCGTCATGACCGCCATCAGCGGCGGCAGCGTGCGCGTGCGCTCGACGCCGGAGGCGCGGGTGGTGCTTGACGACGAGCCGGCCGGCCGCACGCCGCTGACCGTCTCGGCCCTGCCCGGGCGCCACGTCCTGCGGATCGAGCGGGGCGGGTTCCAGCCCGAGCGGGTCGAGGTCCCCGTGCGGACCTACCGCGTGACCCGCGTCGACGTGACGCTCTCGCCGCTGCGCGAACCCCTGCTGTTCTGGGCCGAGGAGCGCGACACGGTCGTTCGGATCGACGGCGTGCTGCAGACCGGATCGTGGGCCGAGGACCTCGAGCCGGGGCTGCGCCGCATCGAGCTGATCCGTCCGACCGAACGGATCGACGTCCTGCGCGCGGTGCCGGAGCGGGGCGCCTTCGAGCTCGACCTCGTCGCTGGCGAGCTGATCCCCCTGGGCGAGTGACGCTGCGCGAAAGGGCGCTGCGGCTCAGCGGGCGGCGGGATCCAGCGGCGCTCGGTAGCCCAGCCGCAACTCGAGGCTCGCACCGTCCGCACCGCCGGCGCCGCCGACCGCCTGCAGCGTGACCTCGCCCGCGTCGAGCGAGCGCCGCCAGCTCAGGTTCAGCGACCACGGCGTGCGCGCCCGCCCGCCGGGGCGGGCGAGGAGCGCCGCTTCGACGCGGTCCGGTCCGAAGCGCCAGGCGCCCGACGCCTCCGCGCCCAGCCACGCTCGAACCGCCGCCTGGGGGGCGGGAGCCAGGTCCAGCCAGGCGGTCGCCGACAGCTCGGGCGCCCGACGAGGCACGTAGACCGCGCCCAGGCCGATCGCCCAGCGGGGCTCGGCGGCGCCGGCGCGCGTCTGCAGCGCCAGACGGGCGTCGCCCTCGCGACCCAGGACGCCCCGTGCGCGCGCCGCCGCGTCGACGTCGAAGGTCAGGCCGCCGGCCGCGTCGCGCCAGGCGGTGGCCGACCCGGACAGCAGCCAGGTGCGGTTGGCGCGACCGTCCGCCGCCAGGCGCAGGCTGGCGCCGCGCGCGTAGGGCGCCTCGGCCTCGGCTGCGCCGCTCGTGAAGCGCTCCGGCGGCGCGCCGTCGACGCCGATCCGGAGACGGGCTGCGACGGGACCCACGGCCCCGCGAACGCCGGCGGACGCGCGCGCTACGGCCGGCTCGCCGAGGCGCAGCTCGGCGTCGCCCTCGATCACCAGCGTGCCCAGCGGACCGAACGCGTCGCTCCACCGTGCCGACAGCCCTACGGCCGAGTCGGTGGCCAGCAACGCGAAGGCGTCCACCGTGCCCCCCTCGCGAGGCACATCGAGCAGGCCGATCCGGACGGCGGGGTCGGGACCCAGCTGCGCGCGCACGCCCCACGAATGGGCGTGCGCTCCGGCCGCGAACGACAGGACGAGCAGGAGGGCGAGCACGGGTCCGATCCGTCGCATGCGTCCAGCCTGCCACGGCCACGGCGGCGACGGCCGTGTACCGAGCGTCGGTGGTACACTGCCCGCCGACGTCCCTCGTGAACGGAGACCTCCATGAACATCCTCGGTCGCGTGACCGTGCTGCCCGATCTGCCCGATCCCCTCGCCCCGCTGGGGCCTCTGGCCCGCAACCTCTACTGGACCTGGAAGCCCGAGGTCCGCGCGCTCTTCCGCCGTCTGGATCCGGACGCGTGGGAGGCGAGCGGTCACAACCCGGTCGCGCTCCTGCGCGACGTGTCGCAGGCCCGGCTGGACGAGGCGGCCCGCGACGACGCCTACTGCGCGCTGGTCGCGCAGGCCGACGAGGCGTTCCAGGCCTACCTGAACGCGCCGCGCACCGACCGCTGCGGGGCGGAGGAGGGCGACCTGTACGCCTACTTCTGCGCCGAGTACGGTTGGAACGAGGGCATGGCGCTCTACTCCGGCGGGCTGGGCGTGCTGTCGGGCGACCACACCAAGGCCGCCAGCGACCTCGGCGTGCCGCTGGTCGGCGTGGGACTGTGGTACCCGGAGGGCTACTTCCACCAGCGCATCGCGGCCGACGGAAGCCAGGAAGCGATCTACGCCCGCAACGAGGCCGACGAGATGCCGCTCGAGGCGGTCGTCGACGAGGACGGCGAGCGGATCGTCGTCCACGTCCACACCTTCGGCCGCGACGTGGCGGTGCAGGCCTGGCGCAGCGACGTCGGACGCGTGCCGGTCTACCTGCTGGACACCGACCGCGAGGACAACGAGCCGCAGGACCGCGCGTTGCTGGCCCGCCTCTACGGCGGCGACCAACGCACCCGCATCGCCCAGGAGATGATCCTCGGGATCGGCGGCGTGCGGCTGCTGCGCGCCCTGGGGCTGGCACCGACCTCGTGGCACATGAACGAGGGGCACAGCGCCTTCATGGCGCTCGAGCGCAGCCGCGAGCTGGTCGAGAAGGGCCACACCTTCGACGCCGCCCGCGAGGCGGTCTCTGCCTCGACCGCCTTCACGGTCCACACGCCGGTCGCGGCCGGCAACGACGCCTTCGCCTTCGACTTGGTGAACCAGGCGTTCGCGGGCTGGTGGGGCGCGTTGGGCCTGCGCCAGCACGAGTTCCACGAGCTCGGTCGGGCCGACCACGGCTGGGGTCCGGTGTTCAGCATGCCGGCGCTGGCGCTGCGCTTCTCGTCCTACCGCAACGGCGTGGCCGAGCTGCACGGCGACACCAGCCGGCGCATCTGGAACGACCTGTGGTCCGACGTTCCGACCGAGGAGGTGCCGATCCAGCACGTCACCAACGGCGTGCACGCCGGCTCGTGGATGGCGCCCGAGATCGCCGCGCTGCTCGATGCCACGCTGCCGGCCGACTGGCGCGAGCGGCTGGACGACGCCGAGATGTTCGAGGCCGCCCGCGAGATCGACCCGGCCGAGCTGTGGCGCGTGCGACGCACCCTCAAGGGGCGCTCGGTCCGGTTCCTGCGCCGGCGGGTCCAGCGCCAGCTGCTGCGCCAGGAGGCCAGCCCGAC
>CAZJGU010000011.1:0-5352 GCA_964545455.1 uncultured bacterium
CGGCGCGGAGCGCTTCGGCGGCGGCGAAGGCGTCCTGCGCCTCCGGCTCGACGACGACCTGGACGCGGCCGCTCCGGTCGCGCAGCTCCAGGAAGACCAGGCCGCCCAGGTCGCGGCGACGGTGGACCCAGCCCTGCAGCACGACGCGGGTTCCGGCGAGTTCGCGGCGCAGCTCGCCGCAGGCGTGGGTTCGACGCATGGTTCAGTCCTCCCGTACGGCGCGTGCGAGGTCGTCCTCGGGGACCTCGCGCTGCTCGCCGCTGGTCAGGTGCTTCAGGGTCCAGGTGCCGCGCTCGCGCTCGCGCTCGCCGCGCAGGGCGGCGTAGCGCGCGCCGGTCCGGTCGGCGTCGCGCAGGCCCTTGCCGGGCGCGCGCCGGACGTAGGCGTGCTGGACGCGCAGGTCGGGACGGAGGCGCTGCGCGGTGCGGGCCACCTCGGCCACGGCGGCGTCGTCCATCGGGACCAGGAACAGGTCCGGGCCGGGCGTGCCGTCCGGTCGGATGCTGGACGAGGCGAGGGCGTCCAGGACGCGTTCGACCCCCATCGCCCAGCCGACCCCGGGCGTGGCCGGACCGCCCAGCGACTCGACCAGGCCGTCGTAGCGGCCGCCTCCGGCCAGCGCCGACTGGGCGCCGATCCCCTCGGCGTGGATCTCGAAGGCGGTGCGGCGGTAGTAGTCCAAGCCTCGGACGATCGACGGTGCGAAGTCGAAGCGCACGCCCCAGTCGGTCAGGTAGCCGGCGACCGCGTCCAGGTGCGCGCGGGCGGGACCTCCCAGCCGGTCCAGGGGCGCGTCCAGCTCGGCCACGATCGCCTGGTCGGTCTCGCTCTTGCTGTCCAGGACGCGCATCGGGTTCAGGCGCAGGCGCTCGCGACTGGTGTCGCTGAGCTCCTCGGCGCGAGGCTCGAGCCGCTCGCGCAGGTAGGCGTTGTAGGCGTCGCGGTCCTCGGGATCGCCGACGCTGCCCAGCGCGACGCGCAGGTCGCGCAGGCCCAGGTCCTCCAGCACCGCCGTCAGGAGCGCGATCGACTCGGCGTCGACCAGCGGGTCGGCCAGGCCCAGGATCTCGCAGTTGAGCTGGTGGAACTGACGGAAGCGACCGCGCTGGACGTTCTCCGCCCGGAAGGCGGGCCCGAGGCTCCAGAGCTTGACGGGGGAGGGGCGGGTGTGCATGCCGTGCTCGACGTAGGCGCGCAGCACGCCGGCGGTGAACTCGGGCCGCAGCACGAGGTCGCGGCCGCCGCGGTCGGAGAAGCGGTACATCTCCTTCTGCACGACCAGGTCGGCGCTCTCGCCGACCGACTTGTCGAACACCTCGGCGTGCTCGAAGATCGGCGTCTGGATCTCCTGGACGCCGGCGCGCTCGAGCACGCGCGCGGTGGTGTCGCGCAGGCGGCGCCAGGCGGGTTGTCGTTCGGGGAGGACGTCGTAGGTGCCTTTGACGGCGCGGGGCTTCGTCACCCGCCGAGTGTACACGCCTTGCCGGAGGCCGCTGCACGCCCAAGGCGACGCCGTCCAGGCCGGCCCGGAGGGCGCGCTGCACGCGAACGCGGGCCCGTGGTCCGGGCCCGCGAGGGGGTCGACGGGGCGGCCGCAGGGCCGCGCGGACGTCAGTCGAGGTCGAGCGGCAGGCCGTTGCTGACCGCGCCGTCCACGACGACGCAGACGAACCCGTAGCCGATGCCGCCCGGGTCCTGGAACTCGACCCTGTTGGGCGACCAGCTGGTGGCGTCGACGACGACGCCCTCGCTGCAGTCCGCCTTGGCGCCGACGAGGACGTGGCTGCCTTCGGCCGCCCCGCCCGCCCCATCGCCGAAGTAGCGACCCTGGAGCACGATCGCGCCGTCGCCCTGCGGGAGCTGAACGGACACGAGGGTGGGAACGACGTTGCTCACGACCGCGGCGCTGGGCGCGCAGGCCGTCAAGGCCAGCAGGGCCAGCAGCGGAATCCAGACGAGTCGCTTCACGAGAGCCTCCTTGCGAGGAATCGTACGCGGGGGAGGGGGGAGCGTCAATGGCATCTCTCACGGCGGGGACAGGGTTCGAGCGCGTCCGGGACGGCTGTCGGGACGGCGGGGCTATGCTGGCGGGTCGTGAGCCACTTCTTCGCCTACCTCGCCCGGATGAAGTTCATCCAGCGCTGGGGCCTGATGCGCAACACCCAGGTCGAGAACATCCAGGAGCACAGCCTGCAGGTCGCCATGATCGCGCACGCCCTGGCGGTACTCAAGAACACCCGCTTCGGGGCCGAGATCGATCCCGAGCGCACCGCGCTGCTGGCGGTCTTCCACGACGCCGAGGAGGTCATCACCGGGGACCTGCCGACGCCGATCAAGTACTTCAACCCTCAGGTGGCGCAGGCGATCGACTCGGTCGAGGCGGTCGCCAAGGACCGGCTGCTGCGGATGCTGCCGGACGACCTGCGGAGCGCCTACGAGGAGCTGTTCTTCCCGGTCGAGGCGGACGACGAGGCGTGGTCCTGCGTCAAGGCCGCCGATCGGATCTGCGCCTACCTGAAGTGCGTCGAGGAGCACAAGGCGGGCAACGCCGAGTTCGGACGGGCGGAGGAGGCGATCCGTGCACAGCTCGAGGCCAGCGACGATCCCGCGGTGCGGGTGTTCCTGGAGACGTTCGTGCCGAGCTTTCGGCTGACGTTGGACGAGCTGAACTGAGCGTGGCGCCGGCGGCGCGGCGTACGCCTCAGGCGGGCACGCCCCGCCGTTCGGCCCGCGCGATGCGAAGCGCTTCAAGGCCGCCGAGCGGGAGCGCCGAGGCGACCAGCGCGACGACGCCCGTGACCCGCACGATGGTCGAGACCACGACACCGTCGGCGACCGTGGCACCGAAGCCGGCAGAGAGCGCGGCGAACGCCAGCTCCTGCAGACCCAGGTTGCCGGGGGTGAGCTGCACGTAGGTCGCGAGCTGCAGCAGGACGTAGAAGGCGATCGCTTCGGCGACCCCGACCGGGATCCCGAGCGCCACGAAGCCGATCCACAGCATGGCCGAGGCCTGCACGAAGGCCAGCAGCGTCCACCCCGCGACCCGCGCCAGGTAGAGAGGTTCGCGCACGCTCTGAAGCGTGACCTGCACCATCTCGCTCAGGCGCCCGCGCAGCCAGGCGGCCCAACGGACGCGCTCGGGGAAGAGCGGCAGCACGAGCAGCGCGACGATCGGCGCGAGCGACGTCGCGAGGGTCGCACCGAGAAGCAGCAGCCAGAGCGGCCAGCCGGCGACCTGCGAGGTGGGGGCGAGCAGGCCGACGAAGAGGGCGCCGAAGAGGAAGTTCAGGATCATCGCCAGCCAGGGGGCGTTGACGAAGGCGACCAGGAAGCTCTGCACGGTGACGCCGAAGCGGCGCCGCAGCTCGACGGCGCGGTAGACGTTGCCGGCCTGCGGAACGAACAGGTTGAGGAACCGGCCGATGACGAACATGCGCGTCCACGGCCCGAAGCCGACCGGTCGTTCGGTGAAGCGCACCAGCACGACGTGGAAGCGCGCGCTCTGCACGACGAGGTAGAGCACCTGCATCGCGAGCAGCGCGATCAGGTAGACCGGCCGCAGCTCGGCGATGGCGCGCAGGTCCTCGCCGCGCGCCACGACCAGCGCGACCGTCGCCCCGATCGCCAGGGCGAAGGCCAGCCAAGGGAGGACGCGTCGAGCCTGCACCGTCATCGCTCAGGAAGCCTAGCCGGGGCGGGACCGTACGGACCGTCGCGTAGACCCAAGGCGCGGTGCCCCGGCGGTCGCGGCGCCGGCCGGTGCCCGGGCGCTGACGATCCACGAGGTCGTGGCGGGGCTCCGTGCTCGGGGGGCGGCCGACGGGTCGAACGGGCGCGGCCTCTCACGGTGCGGCATCATGAGGCCGTGGTTCGAACCGAGACCCAACGACCGCCCCGAGCGGCACGTGACGGGTGGCTCCCGCCGCCGGGGGTCGCCACCGTTCTCGGGCTTCTCAGGAGCTCACGCCGCCGGGCGGACCGGGACTCGGGCCGATCCCTGGGTGTTAACAATTCGATAATGTCTCTTGTCGGCATGGGGTTAACATCGAATATGCCCGCAATCGACCGGTCCGCGCCCCGATGAGCCGCTCAGAGCCCTGCTACGGCGCCGGAGCCGTCGGCGAGGGTCCGACACCGGCCCGTGAGCTGACCACGCGGCTCCTACGCCCCGACCTGTCCGCTCGCAGCGTGCGCGAGGTCGCCGGCGACCCGGCCGCGCTGGCCGCGGCGCTCACGTTGCTGCGCGCCTTCGGCGCACGCCTCGATCCGCGGCGTGCCCAGGTCCTCGCGCGGTCGCTGGGCGCCGACGGCGAGCCGGTGCCGCTCGCGCAACTGGGCCGCGAGCTGGGCGTGAGCCGCGTGCGGGTCCACGCGCTCTTCCGGGCGGCGATCGACGACCTGGTCCAGCACGCCGCCGAGGGCGAGCTGCGGCCCAGCCCGGTGACCGCCCTCGAGGTCGCGCCCGAAGGCGCCGTCGACGCCGCCGTGCGCTGGGCGCGGCTGTCGCCGGAGCTGCGGCGCGTCCGCGCCGTGCGCGCCGCCAACGAGCGGGACGGCGAGGCGCTCTGGGAGCTCACCCACTACGTCCTCGCCACCCGCGGTCGCAAACGCGCCGGGATGAGCGACCGCACGCGCGACGCCTACCGTCGCGGGGTGCTCGACCTGGTCGAGGCTTGGCAGGACGAGAACCTGCTGCGCCCCTCGTCCGACGCCGGGGCGATCTGGCTCATCCGCCTGGAGACCGAGCCGATCGAGAAGCACGTCCACGGCCGGACCGAGCGGGCCCCGCGCGCCGCCGCGACGGTGGCGGTCAAGCTGGCGGCCGGGAAGGCGCTCTACCGGGCGCTCCGGCACGTGGGTGCGACCGACGCCGATCCGTTCCGCGACCTGACCGCGCCGGTCGACCCCGCCGCGCCGGAGGACAAGCGCGAGGCCTACCGTGCCGACGAGATCGAGCGCCTGCTGGCCCACGCCGACGCCAAGGACGTGGCCTTCGTGCACCTGTGCGCCAGCGCGGGGCTGCGCAACGCCGAGGCGACCGGTCTCGTCTGGGGGCAGGTGGACGAGCGCGAGGGCCTGCTGCGCCGCGTCGTCGGCAAGGGCGGGCGGGTGCGCGACGTGCCCGCCGCCGACGCTCTGCTGGCCGCGCTTCAGCGCATCCGACCGGAGCGCGCCGATCCGGACGCGCGGGTGCTGGGCTTCGGGTCCGGCCGCGCGCGTGAGCGCCTGCGGGCGCTCTGCCGCCGCGCCGGCGTTCGCTACGAGGGGCGCGAGGTGCACGGCCTGCGCCACACGGCCGGCACCGAGGTCGCGAGGCGTCACGGCATCGACGCCGCCGCCGACCTGCTGCGG
>CAZJGU010000011.1:5362-40965 GCA_964545455.1 uncultured bacterium
CATCGGAGCGACGTCGTCGACGCCGGAGAGCAGCGCCGCCGACCTGCTGCGGCACGCCAACCTGCAGACCACCCGGCGCTACTCCAAGCGCAGCCGGGCGGAGCGCCGTGCCATCGCCGACGACCTCGCGGGCCGCTACGGACGCGACGTCGACGAAGGTCCGACCGACGAGTGAGCTCGGAGCCGGCCTAGACGGGGGGCGGGCCGCCCTCCTCCGCCAGCACGCGCTGGTGCGACGAGCGCGGCTCGTCGTCGTCCTTGCGGATCGAGAACACGCGGCTGACGCCGCGGTCGGTCGTGACCCCCCAGAGGACGTCGGCGACCTCGAAGGTGGCCTTCTGGTGCGTGATCAGCACGAACTGCGTGCCGCGTGCCGCGAGGCGCTCCAGGAACGTCCGGTAGCGCCGGATGTTGGCCTCGTCGAGGGGCGCGTCGACCTCGTCGAGGACGGCGACGGGCAGGCCGGCATCGCCCTGCTCCTCCCCCATCAGCGCGAACAGGAACGCCAGCGCGCCCATCGTCCTCTCGCCCACCGACAGCAGGCCGAGCGCCTGCGTGCGCTTGCCGGGCGGCTGCAGGCGGATGCGCAGGCCGACCGGTCGAGCCTCCTCGCGCTCGACCTCGACGTCGCCCTCGCCGTCGGGCCCGAACAGCTCGTCGACGTGCGCCACGAAGCGCGTCCTCACCCCGTCGATCGCCGCGTCGAGGCGCTCGGTCGTCTCGCGATCGAGGCGCTGCAGCGTTCCAGCCAGCCGTTCGACCGCCTCGCGTGCGGCGGTCGCCTCGCGCTCGCGTTCGAGGTGCTCGCCCTCCAGCTCTGCCAGGCTGGCCGCGGCGCGGTGGTTGACGGCTCCGATCGCGTCGAGCTCGGCCTCGACCTCGCGCAGCCGCTGCCGCGCCGTCCGCTCGCCGACCTCGAGCGGTGCGAGGCCCTCGGGGAAGCCGGCGCGCTCCTCGACCGCCGCCTCCAGCGCCGTCTCGCGGCGCGCCAGCTGCACGCGCGCCCGCTCCAGCGCTTCGGCACGACGGTTCTGCTCCGCCGCGGCGCGCTCGTGCGCCGCCTCGGCCTCGCGCAGCGCTTCGCGCGCCTCCTCCCGCGCCTGCTCGGCGGCGGAGGGCGGCTCGGGCAACGCCTCGCGCGCCTGGCCGGCTCGCACCTCGGCGTGGCTCGCACCGGTCCAGGCGGCCTCGACGGCGGTGGCGAGGCGCTCCAGCTCACGGTCCAGCGCGTCGGCCCGGCCCAGGTCCTCCTGGTGGCGGGCCCAGGCGGCCTCGTGCGCCCGCTGGCGCTCCTCGGCCAGCTCCCAGGCCCGAGCGGCGTCGGAGGCGGCCTGGGCGGCGGGCGCCTCGGCCTGCCGGGCCTGCGCCAGCGCCTCGCGCGCACGCTGGTCGGCCTCGCGCGCCGCGGCCAGGGCAGCGTCGTCGATCGGGTCGGCCGCTTCGGGCAGCGACGTCAGGGCGGTCCTCAGGCGGTCGCGCCGCGTCTCGAGCTCCTCGCGGAGACGTCGCTCGGCCGCGCGCGCCTCACGGAAGCGCGACGCCCGAGCGCGCGCCGCGTCGGCCGCCGCGCGGGCCGCGGCCCGCTCCTGCGCCGCCTCGCGGAAGGCGGCCTGGACGGCGGCGACCTCGTCGCGGGCGTTGGCCTCGGCCCCGGTGGCGTCCCGTGCGGCCCGCTCGGCCTCCTCCAGGTCGGCGGCGGCACCCAGCACCGGGCTGCGGCCCTGGCGCCGGCCGCCGCTGAGCGCCCCGCCCGGCTCGAGCACGTCGCCCTCCAGGCTCACCAGTCGGGGGCGGCGTCGGTAGCGTCGCGCCAGCTCGGTCGCGCGCTCGGTCGTCTCGACCAGGACCGTGCCGCCCAGCAGCTGCTCGACCACCGGCCGGAAGCGGGCGTCGCAGGCCACCCGGTCGGACGCCCGGGCGACGACCCCCGGCTCGTCCAACAGGGCGGCCTCGACCGTCGGCGCCTCGCCGTGCACCAGCTCCAGCGGCAGCAGCGTGACCCAGCCGCCCGCTTCACGAACGTGCCGTAGGACGCGGCGCGCGCCCTCGGCGTCCTCGGTCAGGACGTACTCGGCCCGGCGTCCGAGCGCCGTCGCGATCGCCTCCTCCAGCTCGCGCGGCACGCGCAGCACGTCCGCCAGCGAACCGATCACCCCCGGGACGCCGCTCGCCAGGGCGTGGCGCGGGCCCTCGGCGTAGCCGCGACGCGCGTCGAAGGCCGAGCGTTGACGGTCCCGGTCGCGCTCGCGGGCGCGCGCCTCGGCGGCGGCGTCGGCGAGGCGCCCCTGCGCGCTCTCCAGGCGTGAGCGGATCTCCTCCAGCGCACTCTCGGCGCGGCCCAGGGTGACGTCGGCAGCGCGTTCGTCCGCCTCGGCGTCGTAGCCGTCCTCGACGCTCGGAGCACCGTCGCTGGCGGCTTCGGCCAGGTCGGACAGGCGCGCCTCGACGTCGTCGAGCTGGCGCTCGAGGCCGTCGCGCCGGGCGGCCGCCTCGGCCGCGTCGCGCGCGGCCCGGGCGGCCTCGCTCTCGCGTCGCTCGCGCGCGGTGCGGGCGGTCTCGGCGTCGGCTTCGGCCTGGTCGCGTGCGGTGCAGGCCTCGTCCCAGGCGTGGCGGGCCCGGACCGCGCGGGCCTCCAGCGCGTCCAGGTCGTCGGTCGGTGCGGCCGGGGCCGGTTGCGCCCGCAGCGCGTCGCGCTCGGCCAGGGTCCGCTCGCGTTGGCGTTCGAGGTCGGCGGCGCGGGTGGTGGCGGCCTCGAGCGCGTGCTCGGCCACGCGCACGTCGGCGGTCGCCCGGGCGTAGGCGGCGGTGGCCTCGCGGTAGTCGGCCTCGGCCTCGGCGTCCGTGGTGCGCGCCGTCTCGACGGCTTGGCGCAGGCGCGTCATCCCCTGCCGGCCCTCCTGCAGGGCCGCCTCCAGCTCCGCCGCCTCCTGGCGCAGCGACGCCACCTCGGCGCGCAGCGACGCCACGCGGGCGTCGGCGATCGTGAGGCGCAGGCGGCGGGCCTCGGCCGTGCCCTCGTCGTAGCGGCGGGCGTCGTCGGCGTCGCGCCTCAGGGCGGCGATGCGTTCTGCGTCCTCGGCCAGCTTCTCCTCGAGCCGGTCCAGGTGCCCACGCGCCGTCTCCAGTCGGGCCTCGGTCTGCTCGCGGCGCCCGGACAGGCGGGCCACGCCCGCCGCCTCGGAGACGTAGGAGAGCAGCCGGGTCGGGTCGGCCATCAGCACGCTGCTGACCTCGCCCTGCCCGATCACGGCCAGGCTGCCCCGTCCCAGGCCGCTGCCGGCGAGTTCCTCGTCGAGGTCCAGGAACCGCGCCGCCCGGCCGTTGAGCGTCAGCTTGGTGACGCCGTCGCGGTCCAGGCTGCGGTGGATGCGCAGGCGTTTGCCGCCGGCACGGAGCTCGACCTCGACCTCGGCCCGGCCCAGCCGCTTCTTGCCGGCCGCGCCGTGGAAGATCAGATCGGTCTTCTCCCCCGCCCGGAACTCGCGCGCCCGGCCGCCGCCGGTGGCCCAGCGCAGCGCGTCCAGGACGTTCGACTTGCCGCTGCCGTTGGGGCCGACGATGGCGGTCACGCCGGGCGCGAACTCGATCGTCGTGCGATCGCCGAAGCTCTTGAAGCCGGCCAGCGTCAGGCGCTCGATGCGCACGCCGGACCCCCGGCGCTCAGGCGCGCGCCAGTGCGCGCAACAGCTCGGCGCTCAATCGCACCCCGCGGTGGAACAGTTCCACCTCGAACTTCTCGTTGGGCGAGTGGATCCGGTCGTCCTCGAGCCCCATGTCGACCAGGACGACGTCGGCGTCCAGCAAGCGCTGGAAGTCGGTCACCACCGGGATCGTCCCGCCGGTCCGCACGAACACCGGGTCGCGGCCGTCGACGCGCCGCACCGCCTCCGCCGCCGCCTGGACGGCGGCCGAGTCCAGCGGGCTCAGCGCCCAGGAGGCGCCGGCGTGGCGCACGACCTCGACCGCGGCGCCGGCCGGGGCGAGGGCGCGGACGTGCGCCTCGAGGGCGTCCGCGATCCGCTCCGGATCCTGGTCGGGGACCAACCGGCACGACACCTTGGCCATCGCTTCGGCCGGGATGACGGTCTTCGAGCCCTCGCCCTGGAAGCCGCCGGCGACGCCGTTGACGTCCAGCGTCGGACGCGCCCAGAGGCGTTCCAGCAGGCCGCGCCCGGGCTCGCCGGGCGTCGCGGTCACGCCGATCCGCTCGGCGAAGGCGGCCTCGTCGAACGGGACGCGCTCGAACTGGGCGCGCTCCTCGTCGCTCGACTCGCGCACGTCGTCGTAGAAGCCGGGCACCGAGATGCGGCCGTCGGCGTCCTTGAGGCCGGCCAGGATCGTGGCCAGCGCGCCGGCCGCATTGGGGACCCCGCCGCCGAAGCCGCCCGAGTGGAGGTCCAGCGCGGCGGTACGCACGCGGATCTCCAGGTAGACGAGGCCCTTCAGACCGTAGGTGAGGGTCGGGACCTTGCCGGGCAGCATGGCGCCGTCGCTGATCACCACCACGTCCGCCGCGAGCCGATCGCGGTGGGCGGCGATGGCGTCGGCGAGGTTCTCGCTGCCGATCTCCTCCTCGCCCTCGATCAGGAACTTGACGTTGAGCGGCAGCTCCCCCTCGGCCTCCAGCAGCGCCTCGGCCCCCTTGACGTGCGCGAACGCCTGGCCCTTGTCGTCGCTCGCGCCACGCGCCACGATCGTCCCGTCCTCGATCACCGGCTCGAACGGGTCGCTGCGCCACAGCTCGATCGGATCGGCCGGCTGGACGTCGTAGTGGCCGTAGATCAGCACGGTGCGGGCGTCGTCCGACACGTGCCGCTCGGCGAACACGGCGGGGTGGCCGGCGGTCTCGATCAGGTCGGCCTCGAAGCCGTGGCGCGCCAGGTCGTCCCGCAGCCACGCGGCGGCGCGGCGGATCTCGCCAGCGCGCTCGGGATCGGTCGAGACGGAGGGGATGCGGAGCAGCTCGAGCAGCTCCTCGAGGTGGCGATCGCGCCGCTCGGCGAGCAGCGCGGACAGGCGATCGGGTTCGCTCATGGGCGGGAGCCTACCACGCCCCTCGAAGCCCCTCCGACGCGCCTTGGCGGCGGCTCAAGCGTCGCTGTCGTCGGTCTTCGTGCGCCGCACCAGCGCCGCCTCGGCCGCCTCGGCGGTGTCGGCCATCTCGCGGGCGAGGTCCTCGATCTCGGCGGGCAACGCGCCGCGGATGCCGCCCATGCGCTCCTCGAGCTGGCCCTGCAGCTGGCCGATGCGACGCTCCATGCTGGACTGCAACCGGTCGAGCTTCTCGCGCAGCTTGATGATCTCCTCGACCCCGGCGAGGTTCACCCCGAGCTCCTGGGTCAGGCGCCGGATCTCGCGCAGCTGCTCGATGTTGCGCTGCGAGTAGAGGCGCGTCTTGCCGGCGCTGCGGCTGGGCTCGATCAGGCCCTTGCGCTCGTACAGGCGCAGGGTCTGCGGGTGCATGTCGACCAGCTCGGCCGCCACGCTGATGACGTAGAGCGGCTTGTCCTTGTCGATGCTGGCGTCGTCGTCGGTCACGTGTCTCCTCCCGCCGCTGCCCCTATCTTGTCACGAGCCCAGCGCGCCAGGCCGCGCCAGACCCGTTCGCGCACCGTGACGCGCAGGTCGGCCCCGGCCAGGCCGCCTCCGGGCACGCGCAGGACCGTGCCGTCGGACGCGCCCGGCGGGACCGTCACCGGCACGCCGTGCAGACGGGTGCGCACGCCGGAGCGAGCCTCGAGCGGGGTGACCGACAGCTCGGCGTGGAGCTCGTCGCCGACGCGGCGCACACCGTCGGGCAGGCGCACCGCGAGCGTCACCAACGCGTCGCCCGGCGGGCGACCGGGTCCGCCCAGGCCGCGCAGACGCAGCTTGCCGCCGTCACGCACGCCGGGCGGGACGCGCACCTCGACCACGTCGCCGCGTTGCCGCACGCCGCGCCCACCGCAGGCCGGGCAGGGCCGACCGTCGTCGCCCAGGCGCGTGCCGCGGCAGGCGGCGCACACGCTCGGACCCGGGACGCGCACCCGCGCGGCGCCGCCCTCGCGCGCCGTCGCCAGGTCGATCGCCAGCGTCACGGCACGGTCCTCGCCCGGCAGCACGCCCTGCTGGCGCAGCATCCCGGTCATCGCACCGAACAGCGCGTCGAAGACCGCGTTGCCGGTCCTCGGCACGCCCTGGCCGAAGTCGACGCGGACGTCGGCCTCGGCGAAGATCGTCTGCCAGTCGACCGTGCTGAAGTCGGGCCGCGGACCGCCGGCGGCGGGGCCGCCGCGGTCGACCCAGGCGCGCTTCTCGGGGTCGCGCAGGGTGGCGTACGCCTCGCTGATCGCCTTGAAGCGCTCCTCGGCCTCGCGATCGCCGGGGTTGCGATCGGGGTGGTCGCGCAGCGCCGCCTTGCGGTAGGCGGCCTTGATCTCCTCCGCCGACGCGTCGCGGGCCACGCCGAGGAGCTCGTAGGGGTCGGACGCCGGGCTCATCGGCTGCCATGCTACCCGTGCCGAACGCTGCGGCCCGTCCAGGCCGTGCTACCTTCGAGGGTGGAGGTGACGCCGGTGCCCCGACGTACCGTGCTGGCGCTCGCGGCTGGCCTGCTCCTGCTGACCGGCCTCGCGGGCTGTCGCAACGAGACCCAGAACCAGATCCGTCGCTCGATCCAGGACTTCACCAACACGCGCATGTACATCACCGTCTACGCCTACGGGGGCGAGGTCGTCTTCGAGGGCGTCGTCGACGGCAAGGTCACGCGCGCCAGCGCGTCGCAGGAGTCCGGCAACGACACGGCCGGAACCTACATCTACTGGTACGACGAGCGCGGCCGCTACCACCAGACCGATCTCCCCTACCTGGTCACGACCTACGACCGCGTAGGCGGCGAGGAGGCCCCATGACGTCGCTCCGCATCCGATCCCCCCGTGCGCTGGCGGTCGCCGTGCTGGCGCCGCTGGCCCTGCTGCTCGGCGGCTGCACGATCACCTTCGTCGGTCCCGGGGACGGCGCCGTCGGCGTCGCCTCGCCGCTGATCGAGCGCTTCGGCGTCCGGGGCGGCGACGAGGTCCGCGTGGGCCAGCAGATCGCCTTCGAGATCCGCACCCGCCAGGATGGCTACGTCACCCTCACGTCCCTCGGTCCCAGGGGGGACGTCAACGTCTTCGCGCGCAACATCTCGGTCGCCGGCGGACGCACGGTCGTGCTGGACGGTCGCTCGCAGGGCGGCGTGTTCGTGGTCGAGCCGCCGCGCGGCTGGCACCGCGTTCGCGCCAGCTTCACCCCGTCTCCGACCGATACCGCTCGGGTCCGCTTCATCGGTCGCAGCGGCGAGAACGATTGGTACGCGGCGATCCGGATCGACGTCGAGCCGTTCGAGGTCAGCGACGTCGTCGAGACCCGCTTCTTCGTGCGCTGAGGCCACGCGCGGCCGCCCGGTCGCACGCCCTGAACCCCCTCCACGACGCCGCTCGGACCGTTCCGAGCGGCGCCTTGCGGTATGATGGCGCGTCTGACGGAGGAGGTCCTGGCTTGGCAGGTCACAGCAAGTGGTCGCAGATCAAGCGCAAGAAGGCGGCCAACGACAAGCAGCGCGGCAAGATCATCAGCAAGCACATCCGGGCGATCCAGAGCGCCGTCCGCGAGGGCGGCAGCGGGGATGCCTCGGTCAACGTGATGCTCAAGAACGCGCTGGGCGCCGCCAAGGCGGACGACGTGCCCGCCGACAACATCGACCGCGCCATCGAACGGGCGTTGGGCGGTGGCGAGGGGGGCACGGTGTTCGAGACCGTCGCCTACGAGGGCTACGGACCGTCCGGCGTGGCGTTCCTGGTCGAGGCGCTGACCGACAACCGCAACCGCACGGTGGCGGAGGTGCGGCACGTCTTCAGCAAGTACGGCGGCAACATGTCCGGATCGACCGCCTGGCAATTCGACGCCGTCGGACTGATCGTCTTCGAGGAGGCGGACGAGGACCTGCAGGAGGCCGCGATCGACCACGGTGCCAGCGACCTCGACGCCGGCGAGGACGGCTCCTTGACCGTCTACACGCCGCCGACCGACCTCTACCGGATCGCCGACGCGCTGCAGGGGCAGGGCGGGACGGCGGTGGTGACGCAGTTGACCAAGATCCCGCAGACGACCGCCGAGCTGTCCGCCGCGGACGCCGCCAAGGTCGAACGCATGGTCGAGGCCCTCGAGGACCTCGACGACGTCCAGAACGTCTACACGACCGCCGACCTCGACGCTGCCGAGGCGGAGGCCGTGCAAGGGGGTGCCTCGTGACGTTCCCGCAAGCGGCCTGGTCCGACCTTCCCAAGATCACCGGCGCGCAGATGCAGCAGGCGGTGATGATGGCGACCGGCAAGTACGGCCTCGATTCGCGCGTGCTGGTCGAGCACACCGGCCGCAACCTCACCCTGCTGGCCGACGCCTACGCACCGGAAGGGCCGGTGCTGGTCGTCGCTGGACGTGGCGACAACGGCAGCGGCGGCCTGGCCGCCGCCCGGTTGCTTGGTCTGCGTGGTCGGCGCGTCTGGGTGGTGCCCACCCACGAAGCGGACAACTACAGCGGCACCCCGCGCGAGCAGCTCGAGCTGCTCAAGCACGTGCCGACCGTGCGCGTGAAGACCAGCCTGCCGAAGATGAAGTTCGCGCTGGTCATCGACGCCGCCATCGGGACCAGCCTCGAGGGTCCACCGCGCGGCCGCACGCTGGACGTGATCACGGTGCTCAACAAGATGCAGAACGGCTGCACCGTCGTCAGCGTCGACGTGCCGACCGGCGTGATGGCCGACGACGGCAGCGTGCCGGGCGAGGCGGTCCAGCCCACCATGACCCTCGCCGTCGGCCTGCCCAAGGTCGGGCTGGTGCCCGGCGGCCCGGGCGGCCGGATCTTCGTCGGCGACCTCGGCTTCCCGCCGGGTGTGTACGAGTCGATCGGCCTCGAGCCGGTCACGCTGCCGGGGTTCGTGACCGAGGTGGTCGCCGGCTGACGTCCGCGCCGGATCGACCTCGACCGCTGTCCCGGCACGCCGGACGGGTTCCGCTCGTCCGGCGTTCGCGTGCTGCGGCGGTCTCGCCGAGTCAGAAGGACGTACGAGGACGCCAACTCCCCTCCCTCGGGTCGACCACCGTGGCCTGCGGAGACCGGTGCTCGACCCGGTTCCCAGGGACGCATCATGAACCGTTACACTCTCGTCCTCGCTCTCGCCCTGTTCTCCGTCGCCGTTCTGGGCATCTTCGGATTCGCATCCGCCGGTTGTGGCACGTTGGCGTCCGACGTCGAAGCCACCTACGAGGAGCTCGTGACCGCGGACGAGGCGAGTCTCGTGAGCTGGGTCTACGTCGACGGCGGCACCGCACTCGGCGTGGCGGGGACCGATTGCGCCGGCATCGTGGTCGACGCGAAATCGTACGTGGGCTGGAATGCGCTTCGGTGGCGCATCGACAGGGTCGAGTCGACCGTCGACGTGACGACGTACGACGGCGACGGCCCCCTCTACCTGACGATCGTTCGAACGGATCTCTGATGCCTGGCGGCCTCGGCCGGAGGGCACGCGAGCGTGCGCGCCGCCCGAGGCCCCGGCCGGAGGGCACGGTAGCGTCCGACATGTCCTCGCACGTGTCGATTCGGTCGCTCATCGTTCGTTCGTGGCTCGTGGTGCTGGCGCTGTCGTCGCTCGCGACGGCGTTCGCGCAAGCCTGCGAGCCGCGCCTACTCGGTCGTTCCCAGGCCGCAGAGGTGCACGAGACGCACCGTGATCTCATCGACGAGCCCGGCCGGTACCAGCGCCGCCTGCCGTCGGTGGCGGCGGGATTCTTCAGCGAGGTCCTCTGCGCGGCGGTCCAGCGGATCGTCTTCATCGAGGACGCCGGCGAGCCCAGCGGCACGATGGGCTGGGTGCGTGTGGCGAGCCACAACGACCTCGTGCACGTCGACGGACGCGAGAACCACGCGGACGACACCGATCTCGACCCCGACAGCGGTGAACGCCCCGAGGTGGTCGCGAACGTCTGGGCCGCAGCGATCGACACCATCGTCCACGAGGGGGGCCACGCGGCCACGCACCTGCTCCACACGCAGATCGTTCCCGGCGACTGCGGGTTCGCCGGTGTGCTCTGCGACGAGCCGACCGACGCGTCGCAGTGGGACGCGCCATCGCTGGCCGTGGCGCGGGCCGCGGCGGAGCGAGCCCGCCTCGGCGGGGGCTTCCGGGCCGAATGGGCACGCATGCACGAGGTGTTCGTCAGGGCGGGTCTCGCGGCCCCCTACGCCGCTGCAGGCATGGCACCGGACAGCCGAGCCGACGACGTCGCCCGTGCCGGCGTGATGACGCCCTACGGCGCGACCTCTCCGTCGGAAGACATCGCGGAGGCGATCGCCAAGGCGCTCGTCGATCCCACCGAAGTGCGCATCGCGGGCGTCGCGCCGACGGCGGCGCGGACCGACCTCGGCTGTCAGGCACTGCAGGGAGCGGACGCCGTCCAGAGTTGGAACGCCGCGCTCGTCGCCAAGCTCGGGTTCCTGGCGGACGTCGGCCTCATCGACGAACGAGCGCTCGAGCGCTGCACTGGCGGTCTGGCCGTGGACACCCGCGGCGCCGACGGCTTCCACACCTTCCGGGTGGACGACGGCGCCTTCCAGCAGAGCTACACCGACGGGGTCGAGGCGACGTTGGGCGTCCGCGAGTCGGGCGATCGGATCGTCTTCACCTTCGAAGCGTCGGGCACCGCATCGTTCCGCGACGTCGAAAGCCCGGTGCGTCTGCGTCTCGTGATCGATCTCGCACCGAGCGACGTGGACATCCGGCGGGTGTCGTGGCCCCGCGGACTGTACTGGCTCGGGGAGGGCGTCACCGCCTTCACGCTGCGCTTCGAGAACGAGGAGATCGACGGGGCGTCGTTCATCGCGACCGGCGGCCCGATTCTGATCACGCGGGCGTCGGACGAGCGCATCGAGGGGTCGCTGGTGATCCAGCGGGGGCTGCGACTCTCGCCCGCCGTGCCGCTCGTGGCCGACGAACTCCGGCGGGTCACGTTCCGGATCGGTGGTGGAGGCGACTGAGCGTGCCGAACGGTGCAAGGCACCGGTGCGGACCTCGGTCGGGCCATCCGTAGGGCTCGCCCCACACGAAACGGTGCGGCCCCGACGATCGTCGGGGCCGCTGGGTTGGTAGGCGCGGGCGGGATTGAACCGCCGACCTCTACAGTGTCAATGTAGCGCTCTCCCACTGAGCTACGCGCCTATGCGGCTACGCGGAACCGTAGCCTGGATGGTGGAGGCGCCGACCGGATTCGAACCGGTGAATGGAGGTTTTGCAGACCTCTGCCTTACCACTTGGCTACGGCGCCAAGGCTCATGGATCGTATCCCAGGGCCCCTCCCCTGTCAACGCGATTCGGGCCGTCCACGGCCCCCGGGACGCGTCCTGCGACCTCGGTATGCTGGGCGCCATGGCCGAGGCTCCGCGGACGTTCGCCCACCTGCACCAGCACACCGCCTACAGCCTCCTGGACGGGGCCGCGAGGATCAAGGACCTGATCGCGTGGGTCAAGCGGGTGACCCCCGACGATCCGGTCGTGGCGATGACCGACCACGGCAACATGCACGGTGCGGTCGAGTTCTACCGGACCGCCATCGCGAACGGCGTCAAGCCGATCCTGGGCCTCGAGGCCTACGTCACCGCCGGCAGCCGCTTCGAACGCAAGCGCCCCAGCAGCCGGCTGGACGGCGGCTACTTCCACCTGACGCTGCTGGCGAAGAACATGACCGGCTACCGCAACCTCGCGAAGCTCAACAGTCGGGCCTGGCTGGAGGGCTTCTACATGA
Source organism: uncultured bacterium (assembly GCA_964545455.1). Lineage (GTDB taxonomy): Bacteria > Deinococcota > Deinococci > Deinococcales > Trueperaceae > SLSQ01. Next base: position 17,180 of record CAZJGU010000011.1, read on the forward strand.
AGCCGCGCGTCGATCACGAGCTGCTCGCCGAGCACGCCGAGGGCGTCATCGCGCTGTCCGGGTGCCTGGGAGCGCAGATCCCGCGCACCCTGCTCGACGTCGGCGAGCAGGCCGGCGACGAGGTCTTCCGGCGCTACCTCGACATCTTCGGCGACGACTTCTTCGTCGAGATCCAGGACCACGGGCTCGAGGAACAGAAGCGCCTGAACCCGATGCTGCGCGGTCTGGCCGACCGCTACGGCATCGGCATGGTCGCCACCAACGACGGCCACTACGTGAAGCGCGAGGACGCCAAGGCGCACGAGGCGCTGCTGGCGATCCAGACCAAGACCACCCTGTCCGACCCGGACCGCTTCCGTTTCCCGTGCGACGAGTTCTACGTCAAGACGCCCGAGGAGATGGCGGCGGTCGTGCCGGAGAGCGACTACCCCTCGGCGCTGGCGAACACGATGGAGGTCGCGGCGCGCTGCGACGTGCAGCTTCCCATCGGCGACGCCCGCGTCTACCAGATGCCCGAGCTGCCCATCCCCGAGGGGCGCACGCTGGCCGAGCAGCTGCGCGTCCAGAGCTACCACGGCCTGGCCCAGCGCTACCCGGACGCGATCGATGAGGCTACCTGGCGCCGCTACCTGGCGGTCGCCCAGGACGGCCACGCTGACGGCGCCCAGGCCGCAGCAGGCGTCGAAGCGGGGGCGGCGACGCTGGACCAGGTGCTGCTGGCTCTGGCCCGCGCTGGCGAGGCGGGCCGCACGCCCAAGGCCGAGGGCGAGACCTTCGACCGCTACGTCTACCCCCACCTGGACGCCCTCCGGCAGGCGGGCGAGACGAGCGAGCGCACGCTTCGCATCCTGGAGCGGGTCGAGTACGAGCTGGGCGTCATCATCGCCATGGGCTTCCCCGACTACTTCCTGATCGTCGCGGACTTCATCAACTGGGCCAAGGACCAGGGCATCGCGGTCGGGCCGGGACGCGGCTCGGGCGCCGGTTCGATCGTGGCCTACGCCATCCGCATCACCGACATCGACCCGCTGGAGTTCGACCTGCTCTTCGAGCGCTTCCTCAACCCCGAGCGCATCAGCATGCCCGACTTCGACGTCGACTTCTCCGACGTCCGGCGCGGCGAGGTGATCGAGTACGTCCGCCGCAAGTACGGCGAGGACAAGGTGGCGCACATCGCCACCTTCGGGACGATGGCGTCGAAGGCCGCCATCAAGGACGCGGCGCGCGTGACGGAGGCCTCCTTCACCGAGGCGGACCAGGTCAGCAAGCTCGTCCCGATCGTCTTCGGCCGCTCGGTGCCGATCGACCGGGCGCTCGAGGAGGTGCCCGAGCTGCGCGAGCTGTACGACGGCGGCGCCAAGGCGTACGTCGACATCGCCCGCTCGCTCGAGGGCCTCACCCGCCACGCCTCGGTGCACGCGGCCGGCGTGATCATCTCGCGCGATCCGGTGCAGGAGCTCGCGCCGGTCTTCCGCAGCGGCGACGGTCCGATCGTGTGCCAGTACGACATGGGCTCGATCGAGGACCTCGGCTTCCTCAAGATGGACTTCCTGGGCCTTCGGACCCTGTCGTTCATCGAGGCGGCGGTCCGCATCGTCGAGGACACCCGCGGCGTGACCCTGGACCCCAGCGACTTCCCGCACGACGACGCAGCCACCTTCGAGCTGCTCTCGCGCGGTGAAGCGGCGGGCGTCTTCCAGTTCGAGTCGGGCGGCATGGTCGACACGCTCAAGAAGCTCAAACCGCGCCGCATCCAGGACCTGATCGCCGTCTCGGCCCTGTACCGGCCGGGTCCGATGGAGAACATCCCGACCTACATCCGGCGCCACCACGGCCAGGAGGAGGTCCGCTACGACGACTTCCCGGTCTCCGAGGCGCGGCTCCGGCCGATCCTCGAAGAGACCTACGGCATCCCCGTCTACCAGGAGCAGATCATGCAGATCGCCCAGGCGGTGGCCGGCTACAGCCTGGGCGAGGCCGACCTGCTGCGGCGCGCGATGGGCAAGAAGAAGGTCGCCGAGATGGAGCGGCAGCGCAAGGTCTTCGAGGAGGGCGCGGCCGCCACGGGGATCCCCGCCGCCGAGGCGAACCGCATCTTCGACCTGCTCGAGAAGTTCGCGAACTACGGCTTCAACAAGTCCCACTCGGCCGCCTACGGCGAGCTGTCGTTCCAGACCGCCTACCTCAAGGCGCACTACCCGGTCGAGTTCGCCGCCGCCCTGCTCACCGTCGAGCGCGCCAACAGCGACAAGGTCGCGCAGTACGTCGCCGACACCCGTCACATGGGGATCGAGGTCCTGCCCCCCGACATCAACGAGTCGCGCGGCGACTTCACGCCGGTCGGGGACGTGATCCGCTTCGGCCTCTACGGCGTCAAGAACGTCGGCGACGCCGCGGTCGAGCACATCGTCGCCGAGCGCGAGCGCGGCGGGGCCTACCAGGACCTGTTCGACTTCTGCCGGCGGGTGGACTCGGCCGTGGTGAACAAGCGGGCACTCGAGCACCTCGTCAAGGCAGGGGCCTTCGACGCCCTGGGCGAGCGCGCGACGCTGCTGGCCAACCTCGAGTCCGCCATGAAGTGGGGCGCCGCCCAGCGCGAGAGCCAGGCCGCCGGCCAGATGGCGCTGTTCGGGGCCGAGGAGCTCAAGCCGCCGGCGCTCGAAGCCGGCGGGGAGCTGAACGACCTCGACCGGCTACGGTTCGAGAAGGAGGCGCTGGGGCTCTACATCAGCGCCCACCCGATGCGTTCCTACCCCGGTCTGGCCGAGGCGGCCAGCTGCCCGGTCGACGCCATCGAGGCATGGCTCCACGAGCAGCGGGCCGCCGGCGCCGAGGGGGGCCGGGTCAAGGCGGTGCTGTCCGGCATCCTGCAGAACGTCGCCAAGCGACCCACCCGCAAGGGCACCATGATGGCGCGCTTCGAGATCGCCGACGAGAGCGGCTCGCGCGAGGTGGTCGCCTTCAGCCGGGTGTTCGACGAGATCGCCGGCCTGTTGGTCGAGGACGCCCCGGCGGTGCTGGTCGCCGAGGTGTCCGAGGACGGCGAGGCGGTCCGCCTGGTGGCCGACCGCCTGATCCGCTGGGACCAGCGGGGGCAGGTGCCCGAGCTGGCGGTGCTGCGCTTCGACCCGCGCGAGATCGGGGACCACCAGCTGCTGGAGCTGCGGGCCCTGCTGGACGAGGCGACCGGCGCCACGCCGGTGCAGCTGCGCTTCCCCTCCCCGCGCGGGCTGGTGCACTGGACCGCCGAAGGGGTCCGGGTGGACACCGCGCGCCTCGCCGAGCTGGAGGCGCACTGCCCCTGGCTCCGCACCAGCGTCACGGTCGATCGGACGCGGCTGCTGGCCGATCGGGGCCCGGCCTGGTCCCGCCAGGTGCCAGCGCCCAGCGTCGACGTGCCGTTCTGACGGCGGCGCGCCTCCGTCGCGTCAGTACTGCTGGGTCGCGCGCGGGTCGCGGCCCGCCTCGATGTCGATCTGGGTGCTCGCCATCTTGAACGCCTGGGCGCTGGTGGCGCTGGCCAGCCCGACCTCGTAGCTGATGATCCCATCGGCGTAGAGGCGGGCCAGGTGCGCGTCGAGCAGCTGCATCCCGTCGAGCGACGAATCGGAGATCGCTTCGTAGAGCTCGGTGGTGCGGTCCTCGTCACGGATCAGGTCCTTGACGCGCAACGTCCCCTTCAGGATCTCCATCGCGGCCACCCGACCCGGCCGGTCAGCGCGCGGCACCAGGCGCTGGCTGACGATGCCGACCAGCGACTCGGCGAAGAGGATCCGTGCCGTGGTGCGCTCGTGCGGCGGGAACAGTTCCAGCATGCGGTTGATGGTGCGCACCGTGTCCTGCGTGTGCAGGGTGCTGAAGACCAGGTGACCGGTCTGCGCGGCCGAGATCGCGGCGTTGGCCGTGGCGTAGTCGCGGATCTCGCCGATCATGATGACCTCGGGATCCTGGCGCATGGCCGCGACCAGGGAGTCGGCGAAGGTGGTCGCGTCGACCCCGATCTCACGCTGGACGATCACGGACTTCTTCGAGCGGTGCAGGTACTCGATCGGGTCCTCGACGGTGACGACCATCTTGTTGTGGACCTGGTTGATCTCGTCGAGGATCCGGGCCAGCGTGGTCGACTTGCCCGAGCCGGTCGGCCCGGTGACGAGCACGATGCCCTGCTCCTTGTCGCGGAAGAAGTCGATCGTGTCCTGCGGGAGGTTGACGACCCGCAAACGCTCCGCGTCGCTGGTGATCACGCGCATGACGGCGCTGACCGAGCCGCGCTGCCGGAACAGGTTGGTCCGGAAGCGGGCCAGGCCGGGAACGCTGTAGGCCAGGTCGACCTGGAACCGCTCGGAGAACAGCCGCTTCTGCCGTTCGTCGCACATCAGGTCGACGAGCTTCTCGGTCACCGCGGGCGTGAGCCGGGCGTCGCCGACCGGCGTGAGACGGCCGTTGATGCGCACGAGCGGGGGCAGCCCGACGTGCAGGTGGATGTCGGACGCACCGCGTTCGACCTGGGTCGCGAGCAGTTCGCTGAAGTTCACGGCGGCGAGTGTACCGCGCGGGCCGGCGCGCGGCAGGTGCGTCCGAGGCGTCACGACCGCGCGGGGGAGCGCGATACACTCGCCCGCATGTCGTTCCTCCCCTGCGCTCCCCTCCCCTGCTCCGGTCACGGGCCGCATCGGTCGCGGCGGTGAGTCGCGTCGCGCTGATCGTCGTCTTGGCGGCGCTGATCGGGGTCGGGGCCTGGACCGCGTTCGGCGACCGCGCCGCTCCGGAGGCGCCTGCCGCGTCCGGCGGTGCGCCGCTCGCGCAGGCCGATGCGACGTCGACGCCGGCCGGATCCGCCCCGAGCGAGCCGGTCCCGTCCGATCCGCCCGCGTCCGCCCCCACGCCGTCGGACGCGACGCCCGCGGCAGCGCCCGACCCGGAGGCCAGCGGCCTGGTGGACGAAGGCTACGAGGCCGTCCCGTTTCTCGTGGACACGCCGGTTCAGAGCTTCGACGCGCCCGCGCGCGTCCTCGACCCCGCCCTCGACTACCGCGCCACGGTGCGGACGACCGTCGGCACCGTGGTGCTGGACCTGTACGAGGAGCTCGCGCCACGCACGGTCGACAACTTCGTCTTCCTCGCCCTGCACCGCTACTACGAGGCCGTGCCGTTCCACCGCGTCATCGAGGACTTCATGGCCCAGACCGGCGATCCGACCGGCACCGGCCGCGGGGGGCCCGGCTACGCGTTCGAGGACGAGATCGTGGACGGCCTGGTCCACGACCGGCCCGGCCTCCTGAGCATGGCGAACGCAGGGCCCGACACCAACGGCAGCCAGTTCTTCGTCACCTTCGCCGAGACGCCCTGGCTGGACGGGCGCCACGCCATCTTCGGCGAGGTGCTCGGGGGCCTGGAGGTGCTCGACCGCCTGACCCGCGTCGACCCTCAGAACCCCTCGATCCTGGCGCTGCTGAGCGACCCCGCTTCGGTCCTGGCCGACCAGGGCGTCGAGGAGGCCGCCGGCTTCGACGGCGACGTCGAGGCGTTCGTGCGCGACCAGCTCGGCGAGTTGCCCGACGCGGGGCAGTCGTTCCGCCTCGCAGGCCGGCGCGGCGTGTCCGGCAGCTTCGACGGGGCCGCCGCCATCGGTCTCTTCCCCGTTCCCGACCGCATCGAGCGCGTCACCATCTGGACGCGCGCCAAGGAGGATCCATCATGAGCCACGACGCCTACCGTCCCGTCGAGCCCGCCGCCGAGCGCCGCACCGAGTTCGAGGCCGCCCGTCCGGTCCTCGAGCCCGGGACCGACTACCGCGCCGAGATCGTGACCAGCAAGGGCACGCTGCTCGTCGACCTCGAGCAGGACCGCGCCCCGGTCACCGTCAACAACTTCGTGTTCCTCGCGTTGCAGCGCTTCTACGACGGCGTACCGTTCCACCGCGTGCTCGACGACTTCATGGCCCAGACCGGGGATCCGACCGGCACCGGACGCGGCGGCCCCGGCTACCGCTTCGACGACGAGTTCCACGACGAGCTCCGCCACGACGCCAAGGGCGTGCTCAGCATGGCCAACGCCGGCCCGGGCACCAACGGCAGCCAGTTCTTCATCACCTTCGCCGAGACCCCCTGGCTGGACCGTCGTCACGCCGTCTTCGGCCGCGTGATCGAGGGGCACGAGGTCCTCGACCAGCTCACCCGCGTCGACCCGACGCGTCCGGGCGGGGCGACGCCCGACGCGATCGAAACGGTTCGCATCCTCGTCCAGGCCTGAGGCCAAGCCACCGCCAGGCCGTACGACGCGCGCCCCGGAGTCCGGCTCCGGGGCGCGCGTCTGTCGTCGGGCCGCGTCGGGCAGGGCGGTCAGGCGCCTGCGATCGGCACGATCTCGCGCGCCCGGGCGTCGCGCGCCGCGGCCAGGTGGCGCACGAAGGCGTCCAGCGCCACGCCCTTGGCCTCCGGTTCCTGGCGGCTGCGGAACGACACCGCCGCCGCGTCCTCCTCGCGATCGCCCAGGATGACGGTGTAGGGCACCTTGAGCAGCTCGGCGTCGCGGATCTTGGCGTTCATGCGCTCGCTGCGCTTGTCGACCTCGGCGCGCAGCCCCTGCTCGTCCAGCGCGGCCCGCACCTGCTCGGCCCAGGCGAGGTGCCGGTCGGCGATCGGCACGATGCGCACCTGCTCCGGGGCCAGCCACAGCGGCAGGTCGCCCGCGAAGTGCTCGAGCAGGAAGCCGATCAGCCGCTCGTGCGTCGACAGCGGAGCGCGGTGCAGGCACAGCGGCGTCCTGCGGCTGCCGTCCTCGGCCACGTAGGCGAGGTCGAAGCGGGCGGGCTGGGCGAAGTCGACCTGGTTGGTGGCGAGGGTGAACTCGCGCCCGATCGCGCTACGGATCTGCACGTCGATCTTGGGGCCGTAGAAGGCGGCCTCGTCCTCGGCCTCGACGTGGGGGATGTCGTGCTCGACCATCACGCGCCGGACCATCGCCTCGGTGCGCAGCCACAGCTCGGGCTCGTCGACGTACTTCTTGCCCAGTCCCTCGGGTGCGTGCTTGGACAGCCGCATCTCGTAGTCGTCGATGCCGAAGAGACGGAAGTACTCCAGGTAGAGCTCGATGACGGCCAGGAACTCGGCCTCGAACTGCTCCTCGGTGCAGTAGATGTGCGCGTCGTTCATCTGCATGCTGCGCACCCGCATCAGGCCCATCAGCGCGCCGGAATCCTCGTAGCGGTAGCAGGTCCCGTACTCGGCCAGGCGCAGAGGCAGCTCGCGGTAGCTGCGCGGCCGGGCCGCGTAGATCTTGTGGTGGAACGGGCAGTTCATCGGCTTGACGAAGTAGCGGACGTTGTCCAGCTCCATCGCCGGGTACATCGACTCCTCGTAGTACGGCAGGTGACCGCTCCTCTGGAACAGGTCCTCCTTGCTCAGGTGGGGCGAGCGGACGCGCCGGTAGCCGGCCCGTTTCTCCATCTCCTTGGCGAGCGCCTCGATCTCCTCGACCATGATCGCGCCGCGCGGCAGCCACAGCGGCAGGCCCGGGCCGACCTCGTCGTCGAGGGTGAAGATCTCCAGCTGCTGGCCCAGCTTGCGGTGGTCGCGCCGCTTGGCCTCCTCGAGCCGCCAGAGGTGCTGGTCGAGCTCCTCCTTGGTCTGGAAGGCCACGCCGTAGACGCGCTGCAGCATCGGGCGGGACTCGTCCCCGCGCCAGTAGGCGCCGGCCAGGCTCATCAGCTTGAAGTGCTTGGGCACCTTGCCGGTCGAGGGCAGGTGCGGGCCGCGGCACAGGTCGGTGAAGGCGTCCTCGCCCTGCTCGTAGAAGGTGATCGGCACCTCCGCGGGGAGGTCCTCGATCAATTCGACCTTGTACGGGTCGCCGAGCTCGCGGAAGCGCGAAAGCGCCTCGTCGCGCGGCACGGCGTAGCGCTTGAGCGGCAGGTCCTCCGCGACGATCTCGCGCATGCGGGCCTCGATCTCGGGCAGGTCCTCCGGCGTGAGGCTACGCGGCAGGTCCATATCGTAGTAGAAGCCGTGTTCGATGACCGGGCCGATCGCCAGCTTGACGTCGTTGGCGGCGAAGCCCTCGGCCACCATCCGCTCGCGCACCGCCTGCGCCATGACGTGCGCCAGGGTGTGCCGCGCCAGATCGATCCAGGCCTCGTCGCGCTTGGTGAGGATGGTGACGGTGGATCCCTCCGGCACCTCGGTCATCAGGTCGGAGAGGGCGCCGTCGACGGTGGTCCCCAGCGCCGCCTTGGCGAGGCCGGGACCGATCGCTTGGGCCACCTGGAGGCCGGTCGCGCCGGCGGGAACCTCGAGCTTCGTGCCGTCGGGAAGGGTCACCTGCATAGCGCGGCAGGATAGCACGGGGCTCGCCGCGGTATCCTCCGCCCCATGCAGCTCGTCGCCGTCCTGGGCACCGGCCCGTCCGCCCGCGCGCTCGCGCGCTTCCGCGATCCCGAGCACCGCGTGTGGCTCCAGGTCGTGCCGAGCGGCGCGACCACCGCCGCGGTCCGAGCGCTGCCCGTGCTGGGCTTCGCCGGCGCGCTGGTGTTCGGGGACGAGGCACGACGCGAGGCGGCACGAGCCGTCCTTCGCTCCTCGCTGGACGCCGAGGAGCAGGGCGCCATCGACGCGATCACCGTCGCTGGCGACACCACCCTGGGCGACCACGTCGGGGCTCGCGCGCTGGTCGACGGCCTGCGTACGGCCGGCTGGGAGCCCCGCGGCGCCCGGGTGCTCGCGCTCGGCGACGGGGGCGGCCTTCGGCCGGTCCTGCGCGAACTCGCGGCGGCCGGCGCCGAGGACGTGACCGTCGTCGCGGCCGACGCTCCGACGGCCGAGCAGGTGCTGCCGTCCTTGCCGAACGGCGTCAGCGGGCGCGCGCTGGCCGCCCGCGATCCGTCGGTCGCGACGCTGCTGGAGCGCTGCGACGCGGTCGTCCGCGCCTCCGACGTGATCGCGCCCCCGGCCGATCGGCTGGGCCCCCACCTCACCCTGGTCGACCTGGCGCCGGAGCTGGCGTCCGACTGGCGCACCGCCGGTCGTGTCGCCGGCGCGACCAGCGTCGCCTGGGCCGACGTCGAGGCCTACCGGGTCGCGGCCGCCCTGCGCACCGTCGTCGGCGGCGCGGTCGATCCCGGCCCGCTGCTCGAGCTGTTCCACGGAGCGTGAGGCGCATGGCGGTCCGTGACCGCGTCCCCCTGGGGCGCCGATCCCCCGGCCAGGCGGGCGTCCTGGCTTGGCTGCTGACGCTCCTCTGGATCGCGGGCGTCGCAGCGGCGCAGGCGCCGCCCTCGGATCGCGTCGTGGTGCCGCCCGCGCTGGTGACCGTCACGGACGACGCCGTAACGTTCGAGGCCTTCGGTTCCCAGGTCAGCTACCTCGCCGGTCTCGGCTGGACCACCGGCTGGACCGTGCCGGCGCCGGAACCCACGGGCGAGGGCGGCGCGATCGTGACGGCCGAGACCGCCGCGCTGCTGCGTGTGCCGCGGATCGTCGGCGTGCGCAGCGGCCTCGACGGGTCGACGACGCGCCTGGTGGTGGACCTGACCGACCTGCAGGCGGGCGAGCGTGCGGGCCTGGACGCGGTGGATCGCGACGGCGTCGAGATCGGTCCAGGACGGCCGCTGGTCTGGACGCTGCCGCCGCTCGGCCTGCCCGCCTCCGAGGCGCCGGGCGCGTTGTTCGCCCGCGACGGCCTGCGGCTCGAGGCGCGCGTCCGGGCTGGGGTCACGACGTTGGCGCTCGACGGTCCGGAGGCGCGGGCCGACGCCTTCGCCCTGCCCGCGCCGGATCGCATCGTGGTCGACCTGGTGCCCGCCGCCCCGGGGGACGACCCCGCGGCCGAGGGCGACGTGACGCGCGAGGTCGCGCCGGGCGTGCGCTACCGCCGGTCGACGGCGGCCGGCTCGGACGGTCCGACCATCGTGCACGTCGTCGAGCTCGACCCGCGCCAGGTCGAGCTGCGCGTCGTCGCCAGCAGTGGCGAGGGGCGTACCGTCGCCGGTTGGTCGGACGGGGCGGTGGCCGCCATCAACGCCGGCTACTTCGATCCTTCCAGCTTCGCCTCGATCGGGCTGCGTCGCGTCGCCGGCGCGCTGCTGTCGTGGCCCAGCCGCGGACGGGCCGCGGTCGGCTTCGGCGCTTCCGGCACCGTCGTGACCCGCGCCAGCGCCCGCGCCCAGATCGACGTCGACGGCGTGCGCGTCGCCGACCTGCGTCTCGACGATCGCTCGGAGCTCTCCTGGTCCGCCGTCCCGGGCAGCCGCGTCGGCTCGGCACGGGTGGGGGTGCTCGTGCTGGACGGCGACGGTCGGGTGCGGTCCAACACCGTCGGCCCGCGCGTGGTGCCGGAGGGCGGATCGGCCCTGGCCTACCCCGCCGACGTCCGGCCGCTGGCGCTGGTCGAGCCCGGCCAGCGCGTCACGGTCGGGGCGCAGCTGCTGCCCGACGCGCTCGAGCGCAGCCGCTTCGCGGTCGAGGCCGGCCCGCTCCTGGTGCAGGACGGTCGCCCCGCGTTCCGGCCCGAGCTCGAAGGCTTCACGCGCGGTCAGCGCATCCTCGACGAGGCCACGCAGCAGGCGGCGCTCGGGGTGCGCTCCGACGGCACCGTGCTGATGGTCGTCGCCGAGCGAATGATCGCCGAGGATCTGGTGCAGCTCTTCCTGGGGCTCGGCGCGCAGGCGGCGCTGCGGTTGGACAGCGGCTCGTCGGCGACGCTGGTCGCCGACGGTCGGACCGTCAACCGGCTGCTGTCGCGCCCGGTCGAGAGCGCGATCGTCGCCGTGCCTGCGGCGCAGGTGGGTGGGCGTCGGTAGCCTACGTTCATGTGGACCCGTTCCCTCCCTAGGGTCGCGGCGCTGGCCCTGGCGCTGGCGGCGTTCGCCCTGTCGGTCGACGGGCGGGCGCAGCCCCGCGTCGAGCTTCGCCTGGGCGTCGCCGGCGTGCCGGTCGCCGGCGCTTGGAACCCCCTGAGCGTGGTGGTGCGCGACGCGCCCGGCGCGACGCTGACGCTGTCGCTCGACGCCGGTGGCCTCGACCGTGGCGAGGTTCCGCAACGGCTCGACGCGCTGGTCGCCCCCGCCGGCGGCGTGCAGCGCCTCGACCTCGACCTGCCGCTCGCCTCGTGGCGACGGATCACCTGGCGGGTCGAGCAGGACGGGCGCGTGCTGGCCAGCGGCGGGCTGGCCGCTCGCGAGCGCGACGAGCGGCCGTTGGACCTGCTCCTGAGCGCGCGACCGGCCGCTTGGAACGACCGCTTCGGTTCCGACGCGCGCACGCTGAGCGTCGCGGCGAGCGACCTTCCCCGCCGTCCCGCCGGTTGGGACGGCGTCCGCTCGCTGCTGATCGACGGGACCGTCGCCCCGCCCGACCCGGAGGTCGTCGTCACCGCGGCGGTCGCCGGCGTGCGCGTCTACCTTCCCAGCGAGGCGCCGGCCGGGTACGCCGACCTGACGCGGCTGGTCGAGGGGGGCGCCCGGCGGGTCGGCGCCGGCTCGCTCGCACCGTTGTCCGCGCTCGGGCGGGAGGGCCTCGCTGCGACGCCGGGGGTCGACGCCCTCCGGAGCGCCCTGGCCGAGGCCGTGCCCGCCCCGACCTGGCGGCACCGGACCGCCTGGCTGGTCGGCGCCGCCGCTGGGACGTTCGCCGTGAGCGTGTGGACGCTGCTGCGGCTCGGCGGCATCGCCGCATGGGCGAGCGCCGCGATGCTGTGGGCGGCCTCCTGGGCCGCGGCGCCGCTGGTGACCCCGTCCGAGGTCAAGCCGCAGCAGGGCGACGCGCTGGTCGTGGTGGCCGGTGGGCTCGGGCTGCGGCTGGAGCACCGGGCGGTGGCCTCCGCTCCCGCCGGGACGACCTGGCTGGACGGCACCCTGGCCCGCCACGAGGTCGGCCCGATCGCGTGGCGCGACGGGCGTACCCGCATCGAGACCGAGGCCGGTGGCCGTGCCCGCTTCGACGCCCCGTCGCGCGTGGTCGGCGTGCCCGACGGCGTGCGCGAGGCGCCGCCCGGGGTCGCTTCGGTGGCGCCGGCGCCCCTGGCGCGGCTGGTCCCCGAGGGGGCGGCCCTGCTTCGCGTGGCCGACGCCTGGTGGCTGGTGCTCGATCCCGGGAGGACCTCGTGAACGCGGCGTTGGCCCGGGGGCTGCGCGCGGACGCCCCGCTGGCCCTGCTGTTGCTGGGCCTGGCGGGCACGCTGGCGCTGGCGTGGCCGGACCGGCCGCTCGACGCCAACGGGTCGTGGTACGCGGTCGCGGTGGCCCGGCACGCCGGACTGCTGCTGCTGGCCGCGGCGTCGGCGTTGTCCGCCGGGCGTCCGTCCGACGCACGCCGGCGCGAGGACGTGGTCGCGCTGAGCGTCGCCTGGGCGCTGACGATGCCGTTCGAGGTGCTGGCGTGGCACGGCTCGGCGCCGAACGACGCGTTGACGTGGAGCCTGCTGGTCGCCGGGCCCGCGGCCCTGTCCGCCTACGGCGCGACGGCGCTGCTGGCCAGCGTCGCCCGGCGCCTGCACCTGGCCTGGGCGCTGCCGCTGCTGGTGCCGCTGGCCGCGCTGGGCCTGGGGTGGATCGACGTCCGCACCGGCCCGGTGCTGGCGCTGCCGTGGCTGCTCCCCTTCGCACCGTCGTGGATCGCCCTGGGGGTCCTGGGCGCTGGTGCGGCCGTGACGCTCCTGGTCCTGACGGGGCCGCGCCGCCGGCGGGAGGCGTCTCCATGATCTCCCCCGGTCGCCTGCGCCGGGCGGCGCCGCCCGGCCTGGACTGGCACCGTCGGCTGGCCGCGGCCCGCCGCCGTGCCGTGCGTGCGCGGCGCGCCGCCTGGAGCGCCCTGGCGGCCGCTGGCCCGGTCGTGGCCGTCGGTGCGCTGGGGCTCGTGCCGGCGTGGACGCCCTGGTGGGCGGGAGCCTCCGCCGTGCTGGCCGCCGCGATCGCCGCCGCCCTTCCGGTCGCCGACGCGGAGGCGTGGGCACGCCGCTGGATCGCCGCCCGCCACGGCCTCGGCTACGACACCTCGCTGGAGGCCGACGGGCGCGACGACCCCTACCGGCTCTGGCAGCGTGCGCGCGAACGAACGGTGCTGGAGCTGCGCGACGCGCGGTCGCCCGCCCCCGATCGATGGTGGCTGCCGCCCGCGGTGGCCGTCGCGCTGGTGCTGGCCGCGACACCCCTGGTGGGCAGCGGCCTGGACCTCGCCACCGGTGACGGCGTGGGTGCGAACGGCAGCGCCCGCCCCGCGGGCGGCGGGTCCGGTCCGGAGGCGCCGCTGGACGGCGGCGCCGTCGAGGCGGAGGGTGGGCGCGACGGGGGCGGCGCTGCGGCGCCCCCGGAGCGACCGGCCGGCGTCGGCGAGGACGCCGCGGCGCCCGCCCCCGACGCGCGCGAGGAGGGGGACGACGCCGCCCGGCCGGGCGGTAGCGAGGGGTCGGACGGCGACGGCGCGTCGGGCGGAGCGGCCAGCGAGGGACCGGGCAGCCCGGTCGAGCGTTTCCTGCGCGACCTCGAGACGGCCGACGAGCCGCTGGCCGATCCGTTCGACCCGGTCGAGCGACCGGACGACGGACCGAACGAGCGTAGCGGCGGCTCGCAGGCCGAGCTGGGCGAGCGGCGACCGACGCCGTCCGGCGAGGGCGACGCGGGCGACCGGTCGGAGCGTCGGGACGGCGACGCGACCGGCGACGAGGGGCGGGCCGGCGACGGCGAGGGTGCCGGGGATCGAGGTCAGGGACGGGCCTCCGGCGCCTCCGAGCCGGACGACGGCGCGACCGAGGGCCCGCCGGGCCAGGGCCCGGACGAGGCGGGGAGCGTGAGCGAGGAGGGACAGGCCGCCGGTGCAGTCGGCGAACGCGGCGGCGAGCCGGGGGCCGAGGGCGACGAGGCGCTCGTCGCGGGCGGCGACGCCGAGGAGCAGGGCCTCGCCGAGGGCGACCCCGCCGGTGGTGGCAACGGATCGGCCTCCGAGCCGGGCGAGCGCGCCGGGCCCTCCGCAGGCTCGGACGGCGCGGGCCTCTCGTCCGGCGAGGACGGCGCGGCCGAGCCGTTGCTCGGGGGCGCCGAGGGCCCCGCGCAGCGGCTGCCCGGCGAGCTCGAGGAGGGCGCCGCTCCGGTCGTCGGCAGCGTACGCGGTGGCGGCGCGGCCCCCGAGGCGCTTCCCGAGGGGCGCCAGGCGACCCCGTCGGAGGCGCGCGGGGCGGAACGGGCCGCCGAGGAGCAGGGGCTGCCCGGCGCCTACCGCGAGATCATTCGGCGCTACTTCCGCTGAGGGCCAGGGAGCGAAGCTGCTCGGCCACGCGCGGCGCCAGGTCGGCGAGGCTGTGCTCGATCGCCGCGTCCAGCAGCGGATCCTCGTCCAGTGGCGGCAGCGCGCCGTCCGGCAGCGCCCGCTCGGCGACCACGCGTGGTCCCGCCAGGCGACCGAGTTCGCTCGCGTCCTCGGCCGCGATCAGCTGCACGTCGAGCTGCAGCACCAACCGTTCGCGCGGCGACCGATCGGGGTCGAGGATCTCGCGCGTCAGCGCGGCCGGGCGGACCACGACGGCCACCTCGGCGGCGCTGGTGCGCGCGATGCGGGCGGACCCGGGCTCGACCCGGGAGCCGATCAGGCCGCTGCGCACCTCGAGGAAGCGCATCCGGGCGGCCGAGACCAGGTCGTGGCCGGTCTCCCGTTGCCGCAGCGCGCGGTCGAGCGCCGCCGCGGCGCCCGGCGCGGCCGCGTCGACCGGCGCCCCGATCACCGCGGCGTCCGGTCGGGCGTCCTCGAGGGCGGCCGGGACGCAGCCCGCGAGCAGGGAGGCCAGTGCGACGGCCAGCGCTAGGACGGATCGTCGGTGGGTCGTGGTACGTGCCATGCGCCCATCGTGCACGATGCGCTGCGCGCCTGGGTGGGAGGGCGCGGCACGATCTTCAGCGTTCGTTCACCCCTCGTCGAGGCGCAGCTCGACCTCGCCGGCGCTGACGTCGGCCAGGCGGGTCCGGAGCGTCTCCACGTCGTCCGCGAGCAGTTCGACCGGCAGCGTGGCGCCGTCGTCCGCGAATTCGGCCTCCCCCTTCGTCAGCCGCGGCCAGCCGTCCAGCAGCCGGTGCACGACGTCGAGGCGCGGGTAGGGCACGAGGACGCGGCCCCGGCGCATGTCGGGCACGAAGCGGGTCCCGGCCGCGTCCAGCGCCTTGGCGGCCGTGCCGCCGTAGGCGCGGACCAGCCCGCCGGCCCCCAGCTTGGTGCCGCCGAACCAGCGCACGCACAGCACCACCACGTGGTCCAGGTCGCGCTTGAGCAGCACCTCGAGCATCGGTCGCCCGGCGGTCCCGCCCGGCTCGCCGTCGTCGTCAGCCGCGAGCCGGTCGCCGATCCGCCAGGCGCTGGCGTGGTGGCTGGCGTCGGGAAAGGTCGCTCGCGCCAGCTCCAGCGTGCGGCGGACGGCCGCCACGTCCGGGGTCGTACGGGCCCAGGCCAGGAAGCGCGATCCCTTGACGGTCTCGGTGTGCTCGGCGTCCCGTCCCACGGTCGTGTACGCCACGGGCGGACCGTACCACCACGTCCAGCGCTCACGTACGGTCGTGCTAGCATTCCGGCATGTCCGTTCCGCGCCCGGCCACGCTCCGATGTCGCCGCGTCCGCGCGTCCTGACGCTCCCGTCTCCCCTCCGACCCGTTTCGGCGACCGGCGCACCCGCGTCGGCGCGGCGAGGTGCCCCGTGGCCCTGATCCTGCACGACACGAAGACCCGACGCGACGTCCCCTTCGAGCCCGTCACCCCCGGGCACGCCGGCCTCTACTTCTGCGGACCGACCGTCTACTCCGAGCCGCACCTGGGCCATGCCCGCGGCCCGATCGTCTTCGACGTGCTGCGGCGCTGGCTGGAGCACGAGGGCTACCGCGTCCGGCTGGTCAGCAACGTCACCGACGTCGGGCACCTGACCGACGACGCCGACGACGGCGAGGACAAGCTGGCCGCGCGCGCCGCGCTGGAGCGGCTGGAGCCGATGGAGGTCGCCGAGAAGTACTTCTGGTCCTACTTCGACGCGATGGCGCGCCTGAACGTGCGTCGCCCCAGCATCGTGCCCCGCGCGACCGGCCACGTGCCCGAGCAGATCGCCCTGGTGCGCGAGCTGCTCGAGGCCGGCGTCGCCTACGAGCGGGGCGGCAACGTCTACTTCGACGTCTCGGCCTGGGAGGCCTACGGCGAGCTGTCGGGGCGCGACCCGGAGGCGCTGCTCGAGGGCACCCGGGTCGAGGTCCGCGGCGACAAGGACGATCCGCGCGACTTCGCGCTCTGGAAGCGGGCCGAGGCCGGCCACATCATGCGCTGGGACTCGCCCTGGGGCGAGGGCTTCCCGGGCTGGCACCTCGAGTGCACGGTGATGAGCACCAAGTACCTGGGCGACGAGTTCGACGTCCACGGCGGCGGCCTCGACCTGGTCTTCCCCCACCACGAGTGCGAGCTGGCGCAGGCGCGCGCGGTCGGCAAGCCGTTCGCGCGGACCTGGCTGCACTGGAACATGATCACGTTGGCGGGCGAGAAGATGGCCAAGTCGAAGGGCCACTTCGTCACCCTGGCCGAGCTGTTCGAGCGCTACGAGCCGGCGGTGGTGCGCTTCCACCTGCTGCGTAGCCACTACCGCAGCGTCGCCGACCTGAGCGAGGAGGGCCTGCAGGCTTCGCGAGCCGGCCTGGCGCGGCTGCGGGACGCGTGGCGGGTCCTGCGTGAGCGGGCCGGCGGCGCGTCGCCCGACGGCGCCTTCGCCGCCGAGGCGCGCCGCGAGTTCGCGGCGGGGATGGACGCCGACCTGGGCACGCCGCGCGCGATCGCCGCGCTGTTCGAGCTGGCCCGCGAGGCCAACCGTGCCGTGGCCGAGCTGTCCCCGCAGGCGGCTGCCGACGGCGCACAGGCGTTCGAGACCCTGCTGGGCGAGGTGTTGGGCGTCGAGCTGGGCGACGCCGCGGCCAACGACGCCGCCGCGCGCGAGCGGCTCGACGGCCTGGTCGAGATGGTGCTCGAGCAACGCCAGGCCGCGCGCGTGCGGCGCGACTTCGCGAGCGCCGACGCGCTGCGCGACCGCTTGACCGAGTTGGGGATCGAGGTCGAGGACACGCCCGACGGACCCCGCGTCAAGATCCGCTGACCCCCGGGGGCCGTCGGCCCGCGCCGGCGACCGCCGGGCTCGGGCCGCGACGCCGGCCGGCCGACGGCCCCGACCCGGCTAGCCTCGCGGCGTGGCCGCCTCCCCCGTCCCGTCCGATCCGGATCCGGCCGTCGTCTGGGCCGCCGTCCGCACCGAGCACGGCGTCGGTCCGGCGCGGATCGCAGCCTGGTGGCACGCCCACGAGTCGCTGCGCGACGCGCTGATCGCCGCCCGCCGCGGACGGGCCGCGGGCGTGCTCCCCGACGTCGCGGCGGCGTTGAAGCGGGGGACCCGCGACGCGGCGCTGCGCCGCGCCGACCGCGAGGTCCGGCGCTGGCGGGCCGAGCACGACGCCCTGCTGGCGTTCGGGACCCCGGACTACCCGCCGGCGCTCGCGCAGCTTGCGGACCCGCCGCCCCTGCTGTTCGTCCGCGGGCGCCTGCCGGAGGCCGTGCTCGCCCCGCCCGGACTGCCCCGGGCGGTGGCCGTGGTGGGGACGCGTCGGCCCAGCGCCTGGGCCTCGGCGTTCGCGCACGACCTGGCGCGCGACCTGGCCCGGGCCGACGTGACGGTGGTCTCCGGCCTGGCCCTGGGGGTCGACGGCGCCGCCCACCGCGGCGCGCTGGAGGGCGTCCGCGACCCTGGCCGGGCCGGCACGATCGCGGTGCTGGCCGGCGGCCTCGACGTCGTCCACCCGCCCCACCACGAGCGCCTGGCGGCGCGCATCCGGGAGGCCGGCGCGCTGGTGTCCGAGGAGCCACCCGGGGTGCGTCCGCAGCCCGGTTCGTTCCCGCGACGCAACCGCATCGTCGTCGGCCTCGCGGCCCTGCTGGCGGTGGTCGAGGCCCCCTTCCGCAGCGGCGTCGCGCACAGCGTTCGGGCCGCCCTGGGCGCCGATCGCGACGTCTACGTCGTGCCGCAGCGCCCCGACACGGTCGTCGGCCGGGCGGCCGCTGCGCTGATCCGCGACGGCGCGGGTCCCCTGACCGGCGCTCGCGACCTCCTCGGGGCGCTGTCGATCCCGTCGGCCGTCGACGCGGGCGCGGCGTCGCTTCCGGACGACGAGGTTCAGCGGGCCATCGTCCTGCGCCTGCGCGAGCACGGTCCCGCCCACGAGGACGGTCTGGCCGCCTGCGCTCCCACGCCACTCTCGCTCCTGGCGGCACTCGGTCGGCTGGAGGCCGATGGGCGGATCGCGCGCGATGCGGTGGGTCGCTGGCGTTCGCGGGACCACGTGGCGAACGTCCCCTAGGGGCGACCGTACCCGGGTGTACACTTTCCTCGTGAAACGCAACGGGCGAAGGGCGGTGGCCTACCTGGACGCTCTGGGGGCCGTGGACCGGAGAGGTACGACCCGCCGTCGGTTGGTTCACGAGTTCGGAAGGAGATCATCCATGAAGCGATTCCTCGGTTCCCTCCTCGTCCTGGCGCTGGCCGGCACGTTCGCGCTCGCTCAGAGCCTGACGGTCTGGACCACCTTCCAGAGCCCGACCATCGAGTACCTGCAGGAGGACGTCGCCGCCTTCTCGGCCGCCTTCGGCATCGACGTCGAGATCGTCAACATCGACCTCAACGAGCTCAAGCAGCAGATGCTGCTCTCCGCGCCCCAGGGCGAGGGCGGCGACGTCCTCGTCGGCATCCCGCACGACCAGATGGGCGAGATGGCGGTCGGCGGCGTGGTGGCCGACATGAGCAGCGCCGCGACCGACGCCTACCTCTCCGATCTGTCCGAGCAGGCTCGCCTGGCGTTCACCTACAACGGCCGCCTGTTCGGCCTGCCGATGTTCGTCGAAGGCCCCGCGCTCATGTACAACAAGGACCTCGTCGCCGAGGTGCCCGCCACCTACGAGGACCTCGTGGCGCTGGCCCAGGAGTTGACCACCAGCGACACCTTCGGCTTCCTCTACGACATCAACAACTTCTACTTCTCCTACGGCTGGTTCCACACCTACGGCGGCTACGTCTTCGGTCGTGACGCCGGTGCGCTCGACCCGACCGACGTGGGCCTCGCCACCGAGGGCGCCATCGCGGGCGCGGAAGCCCTGCGTGCGCTGCGCTTCGAGACCGGCCTGATCCCCTCCGGCACCAACTACGACGTCGCCAACGGCCTGTTCATCGACGGCGCGCTGGCGATGACCTACAACGGCCCGTGGGGCGTCCCGCAGGCCCGCGAGGCCGGCATCGACGTCGGCATCGCTCCGATGCCGCCGTTGGCCGACGGAACCCCCTGGTCCGGCTTCATGGGCGTGCAGGGCGTGATGGTCAACGAGTTCAGCGAGAACCGGACCAGCGCCTTCAACCTCGCCAAGTGGCTGACCCGCGGTGACGCCCAGCTCGCCTACGCCCAGAACGAGGGCCGCATCCCGGCCTCCGAGAGCGCGCTGGCGCAGGTCGCAGGCGATCCGATCGTGGCCGGCTACGGCGAGGCGCTGCTCGACTCCGAGCCGATGCCCAACATCCCCGAGATGGGCCAGGTCTGGAGCCCCGCCGGCAACGCGCTGAGCGTCCTGACCGACGATCCGAGCGCCGACGTGTCCGCGGTGCTGCAGACCGCCGTCGATCAGATCCTGGGCCAGTAAGGCCCCGACCCTCGGTCGGATTCGACCCGAGTGAATCGCGGCCAGGGCCATGCGCCCTGGCCGCGGCCTTGGAGGACTCGACCGGGTGCGGAGAAAGGGGTCCGACGTGGACCTGTCCCAGCCGCTGAAGGAACACCTTCCCCGCAAGGGCCAGGGCGGCCTGCTGGCGTCTCTCGGCCTGATCTTCGCCGCCCTCGCGATCGCCGCGGCGGCCGGGGCGGCGACGTTGCTGGTCGTACGCCTCGCGGTGCCCGACGCGCCCGCCTGGCTCGGCCTCGTGGGCGGCCTCGCCGCCTTCGTGCCGGTGCTGCGCGCCATGGCGCAGCGCTACGAGTGGATCGTGCCGTGGTACTACCTGCTGCCGGCCCTGCTGTTCCTGCTGGCCTTCACCTTCTTCCCCGTCGTGCTGACCGTCGTACTGGCCTTCACCGACTACGCCGGCGTTCGCAACGGCCAGCTCAACGTCGCCAGCGAGACGGCGATCGTCGAGGTCGGCCCCGAACGGCGGGTGCTGACGATCGACGATCCACGCGTCTTCGACTGCGCGGACCTGCGCAACGGCTGCGCCGGGGTGCGCGGCCTGGTCTACGGCTCGGGCGAGGTCGAGGTCGAGGCCGTGGCGATCGACGGCGACCGTCTCACCCTCGCCGCGCCACCCCCTCAGGATCGCGCGGCGCGCTCGGTCTCGCTCTACCTGCCCGATCTCGGCTTCGCTTTCGAGGCCGACGTCGCCTCGGTCGACGGCGCGACCCTGGTGCTGGAGCGTGCCCCTCCGTTCCCGCCCGATCTCGACGGCGTGGTGCTCCGGCTCGAACGGCCCACGCTCGCGGTCCGCATGGCGGGTGACGACGGGGCACGCATCACCCTCGAGACCCCCTTGCCGGAGGGCTTCGAGGCGGTCTCGATCGTGCGCTACAACGACTTCGGCTTCGTCGGCTTCGCGAACTTCCGCACCATCCTGGTGCAGGTCAACCAGGCGCTCGGGCCGGTGTTCGTCTGGAACCTCGCCTTCGCCACCCTGACGATCGCCATCAACCTCGCCGTGGGCCTGCTGCTCGGCGTGCTGCTCAGCAACCCCGACCTGCGCTTCCGCGGCCTCTACCGCACCCTGCTGATCCTGCCCTGGGCGCTGCCCAACATCATCACCATCCAGGTCTGGCGCGGCTTCCTCAACGAGAACTACGGAGCCATCAACCGCGTCCTGATGTTGCTCGACATCACCCAGCACCCGATCAACTGGCTGCTGGGCGACGCCTGGTCGGCCCGCGGCGCGGTGCTGCTGGTGAACCTGTGGCTGGGCTATCCGTTCATGATGGTCGCCGTCCTCGGCGCCCTGTCCGCCATCCCGCGCGAGCTCTACGAGGCCGCCCGCATCGACGGCGCCAACGCCTGGCGCGCCTTCTGGAGCGTGACCGCGCCGCTGCTGCGCTCGGCCATGGTGCCGATCACGCTGACCGGCTTCGCCTTCAACTTCAACAACTTCAACATCATCTTCCTGCTCACCGACGGCGGCCCCGCCGTGGACTGGGGGACCGCCACCGCGCGCGGGACCGACATCCTCATCAGCTGGGCCTACAACGAGGCGTTCCGAAGTCAGGGCGGCTACGCCTACGGTCTCGGATCGGCCATCAGCATCCTGATCTTCGCCATCACGCTGGCGGTCAGCCTGGTCAACTTCCGCGTCACCGGCGCGCTCGACGAGGAGAGGGCATGAGACGCAGCGACCTTCCCATCCCGATCCTGTGGGTGCTCGTGGGCCTGGCCATCTGGGCGCTCGTCGCCACCGCGCCCGAGACGATCGTGCGAGAACGCTTCGTGGTGCTGCCGGGCGGCTGGTGGCGCGCCCTGTCGTTGCTGGCGCTGGGGATCCTGGGCGTCGCCGGTACCGCCTGGCTGTGGGGCCGCTCGCGCCGACCGATGCTGGCCGGACGCTACGCTCTGGCGGCCGGCACGCACCTGTTCATGATCGCCGCCGTCTTCCTGTCGATGTACCCGGCGATCTACCTGCTGTCGGTCTCGTTCAACAGCAGCAACTCGCTGACCGGCGCACTGCCGCGCGAGGGCAACCTGCTGGTTCGGGCCGGGGTCTTCCCCGACCCCTCCGACATCTCGCTGGTGCAGTACGAGAAGGTCATCGGTGCGACCAACATCCTCTGGTACCAGTGGATCCTCATCGCGGCGATCGCGCTGGCGCTGCTGGCCCTGGTGACCCTCACCCTCCGGCACCGCATTCGACCGATGCTGCTGTCGCGCTTCGAGCGCTACCGCCGCTGGGCCGGCATCGGCCTGTTCGTGGCGGTGGCGGTGCTGGTGGTGAGCATCGGGCCCGAGCAGTTCTACACCCTCGGTGCGAACGGCGAGCGGGTCGGCGTGTCCGGCGAGCGGATGGTGGTGCTCTTCATCCGCAACACCCTGCTCATCTCCGGCATGACCGGCCTGTTCGCGGTCGTGATCGCGACCACCGCCGGCTACGCCTTCGCGCGACTCAGGTTCCAGGGACGCTACGGCACGCTCATGACCTTCGTCTTCGTGCAGATGTTCCCGGGCTTCATGGCGCTCGTGGCGATCTACTACCTGATGAGCTACCTCGACCTCCTCAACACCTTCACCGGCCTGATCCTCGCCTACTCGGGCGGTGCGATCGCCTTCAGCGCCTGGATCTTCAAGGGCTACCTGGAGTCGATCAGCCCCAGCCTCGAGGAGGCGGCGCTGGTCGACGGATCGACCCGCTGGGGCGCCTTCTGGCGCATCATCCTGCCGATCAGCGTCCCGATGCTGCTGTTCATCTTCCTGCTGCAGTTCATCAGCACCTACAGCGAGTTCATCCTCGCCAACACGCTGCTGATCGGGATCGAGAACTGGACGGTCGGGATCGGCCTTCGCAGCTTCACCCAGCGCGCCTTCGCGACGCAGTGGGGCGCCATGGCGGCCAGCGCCGTGCTGGGGTCGCTACCGATCCTGGCGGTCTTCTACTCGTTCCAGGACGCCCTCACCGGGCAGTACCAGACCGGCGGCGTCAAGGGCTGACGGCCCCGGCGACGTCCCCGCCGTGCGACGCGCGCGGACCCTCCCCCGGGTCCGCGCGCGGCACGCCGGATCGCCGGCGTCCGGCCGCGCGAACGTCCCGTGGTAGCCTCGCCTCGCGTTCAGGAACCCCCGTTCTCTCCCTCCAGGAGGCGCTTCGTGGCCCATACCATCCTCGCCCTCGACCAAGGAACGACCAGCTCGCGCGCGATCCTCTTCGGCCGCGACGGGAACGTCCTCGCGATCGCGCAGAAGGAGTTCGAGCAGGTCTACCCGCGACCCGGCTGGGTCGAGCACGACCCCAGCGAGATCTGGAGCAGCCAGTCGGGCGTGGCGGCCGAGGTGCTCGCGCGCGCCGGCGTGGCGCCCAAGGAGGTCGCCGCGATCGGCATCACCAACCAGCGGGAGACCACCGTGCTGTGGGACCGCGCCACGCTGCAGCCGGTGCACAACGCGATCGTCTGGCAGGACCGACGCACCGCCGGCCTGGTCGACCGCTGGGTCGAGCAGGGCCTGGGCGAGACGATCACGCGCACGACCGGCTTGGTGCCGGACGCCTACTTCTCGGCCAGCAAGCTGGCGTGGCTGCTCGAGCACGTCGACGGCGCCCGCGAACGGGCCGAGGCCGGCGAGCTGGCGTTCGGCACGATCGACGCCTGGCTGATCGCACGCCTGACCCGCGGCGAGGTGCACGCCACCGACGTGTCCAACGCCAGCCGCACGATGCTCTACGACATCCACGCGCACGACTGGAGCGACGACCTGCTCTCCGCCTTCGGCATCCCGCGCGCCCTGATGCCCGACGTCGTGGCCAGCTCCGGCGTCGTCGGCAGCGTACCGGCCGCCTTCTTCGGTGCCGAGGTCCCGATCGCCGGCATCGCCGGCGACCAGCAGGCCGCGACCTTCGGCCAGGTGTGCTTCCAGCCGGGCCAGGGCAAGAACACCTACGGCACCGGCGGCTTCATGGTCATGAACACCGGTCACGAGCCGATCGTCTCCCACAACCGCCTGCTGACCACGATCGCCTGGGACCAGGACGGCGTCGACTACGCCCTCGAGGGCAGCATCTTCATCGCCGGCGCGGTGGTG
>CAZJGU010000012.1:0-19010 GCA_964545455.1 uncultured bacterium
CCATCCGCATCCCGGTGCACATGATCGAGACGATCAACAAGCTCACCCGCGCCAGCCGACGGCTGCAGCAGGAACTCTCGCGCGAGCCCACCTACGAGGAGATCGCCGACGCGATGGGCCCCGAGTGGAACGCCGAGAAGGTCGAGGAGGCGTTCAAGCTGACGCGCGAGCCGTTCAGCCTCGAGACGCCGATCGGCGACGAGGAGGACAGCTTCTACGGCGACTTCATCCCCGACGAGCAGATCGAGAGCCCGGTGGACGAAGCGTCCAAGATCATCCTCAGCGAGGAGCTCGAGGAGGCGCTCGCCAAGCTCAACGAGCGCGAGGCGCAGGTGCTCAAGATGCGCAAGGGTCTGGTCGACGGCCGCGAGCACACGCTCGAGGAGGTCGGCCAGTTCTTCGGCGTGACGCGCGAGCGCATCCGCCAGATCGAGAACAAGGCGCTGCGCAAGCTCAAGTACCACGAGAGCCGCACCCGCAAGCTGCGCGACTTCCTCGAGTAGCGCCGCCTGGGAGGTCGGCCACGCGATGACCCGAACGCGCCACGGCCGCATCGTCCTCGAGGACCGCGTGGCCGTCGGCCGCCTGGGCTTCGACCAGCGCATCGTCGCGCTGGACGCCGGCGCGGCGGTCGATCCGCACGATCCCCAGCACGAGGCCCTCGCCTGGATCCTGCCCGGCTTCGTCGACGCGCACGTCCACGGCGGCGGGGGCGGCGACGCGATGGACGGACCCGACGGCGTGCGGACGCTGGCCGCCGCGCACCTGCGGCACGGCACCACGACCCTGCTGCCGACCACCCTGACGGCGCCCTGGCCCGACGTCACCGCTGCGCTGCGCGGCATCGCGGCCGTCCGCGCCGAGGCCGACCCCGCCCTGCCCGACCTGCCCGGCGCCCACCTCGAAGGCCCCTTCATCAGTCCCGACCGCCTGGGCGCCCAGCCGCCGCACGCGCAGCGCCCCACGCCCGAGAGGCTGGACGAACTGCTGGCGCTGGACGTCGTCCGTGTCGCCACCGTCGCGCCGGAGATCCCGGGCGCGCTGGATGCGGTCGCGCGCCTCGCGCGGGCCGGCGTGCGCGTCTCGGCCGGGCACACCCGCGCCGATGCGGACACGACCGACGCCTTCCTCGCGGCCATCGCCGCGGCGGGCGGCACGGCCGGCGCGACCCACCTCTTCAACGCCATGGGGGGCCTGGAGGGGCGCGCCCCCGGCACCGCCGGAGCCGTGCTGGCGTACGCCGACGCCTATGCCGAACTGATCTGCGACGGTCACCACGTGGCCCGTGCCGCGGCGATGACGGCCCTGCGCGCCAAGGGACGCCGGCTGCTCCTGATCACCGACGCGATCCGCGCCGCCGCGACCGACGCTCGCGACACCACCCTCGGTGGCCAGCCGGTGCGGATCGAGGGCGGTGCAGCGCGCTTGGCCGACGGCACCTTGGCCGGCAGCGTCCTCACGATGGACCGGGCGGTCGCGACGCTGATCGGCTTCGGGGCGACCTGGCCCCAGGCGGCCTACGCCGCGGCGACCGCGCCGGCCCGCTACCTCGGCCTGGACGATCGCGGCGCCCTGCGGCCCGGCCTGCGCGCCGACCTGGTGGTCCTCGATCCCGACGGTACGGTCCGCGAGGTGCTGCGCGCGGGACGGACCGTGGCGGGAGACCCCACCGGCTGACCCCACCGGCTGACCGTTCGCACGCCCGGCCGGGCGGGTGCGGTTGACGCCGGCCGCGCCAGCGACGATCCTGGCGCATGCACGTTCGTCCACGCCGTTCCTTCCGCGCGCAGGCCCTGCGGCTCACGCTGCTGGTGGTCGCCGTGCTGGTCCTCGCCTACCTGGCGCTGAGCGGGTCCGCCCGCTCCGGCCGCCAGCTCCACCCGACGTTCGCGCAGGTCTGGCCTGCGCCGCCGCTGGTCATCGCGCACCAGGGCGGCGACGACCTGTTCCCGTCCAGCACCCGCTTCGCCTACGCCGCCGCCGCCGCGATGGGGGCGGACGTGCTCGAGATGGACGTGCACCTCGCCGCCGATGGGCAGCTGGTGGTCCTGCACGACGACACCGTCGACCGCACCACCGACGGGACGGGTCCGGTCGTGGCGCTCCGCAGCGACCAGCTGGCCGCGCTGGACGCCGGGCACGACTGGTCCCCGGACCGCGCCGGCGAGGCGTTCCCCTACCGCGGCCAGGGGCACGGCGTCCCGCGGCTGGTCGAGGTGCTGTCCGACCACCCCGATGCGCCGTTGCTGATCGAGGTCAAGCCCGATGGGACCGCCGCCGCCGAGGCGCTCTGCGCCGTCCTGCGCGCCCAGGGGCGCAGCGCCGACGCCGTCGTGTCCAGCTTCCACCAGGACGCCACCGACGCCTTCCGGGCGGCCTGTCCCGAGGTCGCGACCGGCGCCGCGCCCGACGAGGTGCGGACCTTCCTGATCCTGGCCCGGGCGCGGCTGGCGGGAGCCTACCGGCCGCCGTTCGACGCGCTGCAGGTGCCGGTGCGGCAGGGGTCGATCGAGGTGATCACGCCCGCCTTCGTGCGGGCCGCGCACGCGGCGGGGGTCCAGGTGCACGCCTGGACGATCGACGACGCGGCCGAGATGGATCGGCTGTTGGCGCTGGGGGTGGACGGCCTCATCACCGACCGTCCCGACCGGGCGCTGCGTGCCACCGGCCGGGAGCCCGCGCCCGGCAGCGTGCCGGCGTTCGCGCGGCCCTGAGCGTCACGCCCGGACGCGGCCCAGCCGTTGCCGGCACGGACGGCGCCGACGCCCGCGACGGTCGCTCAGCCCGCGGGGGCCAGGCCGGCCGGGAAGCGCGAGCGTAGGTAGTTGACCAGCAGCACCGCCACGATGGCGCTGAAGCCGGCGACCTCGATCAGCGTCGACGGCCAGAAGATCGCGACCGTTCCCGCCGCGGCCACCAGCCGCGAGGCCCAGTGCATGCGCGTGAACAGGTAGCCCTCGAGGGCGCCCGCGAAGGCGCCCAGCGCGGCGAACGCCGTGAGCACGTGCCAGCCGACGTACAGCCACGGGCCGCCCAGGATGATCTCGGGGTTGAAGACCATGAACATCGGGATCAGGTAGAGGCCCTTGGCGAACTTCCACGCTTCGAACCCGGTCCGCATCGGGTTGGCGCCCGCGACGCCTGCACCGGCGAAGGCGGCCAGCGCCACCGGCGGCGTCACGTTCGAGTCCTGCGAGTACCAGAACACCAGCAGGTGCGCGATGACCAACGGGATGCCGAACTCCTGCGTGAGCGCCGGCCCGGTCAGGACGATCAGCACGATGTAGCTGGCCGTGACCGGCAGGCCCATGCCCAGGATCAGGCTGGCGAGGATGACCAGCAGCAGCGCCAGCAGCAGGTTGCCCCCCGAGAGGGACAGCATCAGCGCCGAGAACTTCAGGCCCAGGCCGGTCAGGCCGACGACGCCGACGACGATGCCCGCGACGGCGCAGGCGACGGAGACCGGCAGGGCGTTGCGCGCGCCGATCTCGAGCGCCTCGATGGTCCGTACCACCCCGCGCACGGCGGCCCGGCCCCAGCCCTCGCCCTTCGCGGTCTCCGGGGCGACCAGCGACGCGCCGGCGATCGTCTGGGGCACGCCGGCCTCGACCGGGATGACGCTGTCGTCGCTCGCGACCGGCGCATGGCCCAGCGTGAAGCGCCGGACGACGTAGCGCAGGGCCGTCACGGCCAGGATGCCGACGATCGAGATGAAGCCGACCCGGGCGGGCGAGATGTTCTGCAACAGGAACCAGATGAGCAGCCCGAGGGGCAGCAGGAAGTGCCAGCCGCGCGCCATCACCTCGCGCATGCGCGGCAGCTCCTCGCGGGTCATGCCGCGCATGCCGCGCTTGGCCGCGATGATGTCGACGAAGAGGTAGACGGTCGTGAAGTAGAGGATGGCGGGCAGGATCGAGAGCTTCACGATCTCGACGTAGGGGATGCGGGTGTACTCGGCGATCAGGAAGGCGCCGGCGCCCATGATCGGCGGCATGATCTGGCCCCCGGTCGAGGCGGCCGCCTCGACCCCGCCGGCCTCCTCCGGCTTGTAGCCGAGCTTCTTCATCAGCGGGATCGTGAACGCGCCGGTCGTGACGACGTTGGCGATCGCGCTGCCGGAGATCGAGCCCATGAAGCCGGACGCGATCACCGACGCCTTGGCCGGCCCGCCGCGCTGGCGGCCGGCGAGGGCGTAGGCGAGGTTGATGAAGAACTGGCCGGCGCCGGTGATCTCCAGGAAGGCGCCGAAGAGCACGAAGATGTAGACGAACGTCGCGGCCACGCCCAGCGGCAGGCCGAAGATCCCCTCCTGCGTCAGGAACAGCTGCGTCACGATCCGACCGACGTCGTAGCCGCGGTGCTCGAGGATCCCCGGCAGCGTGATCATGTCCAGCGGCCCACGTGGTCCGATCATGGCGTAGACGATGAAGACGATGCCGATCACCGAAATCGTCGGACCGATCACGCGCCGGGCCGCTTCGAGCACCACGATCGTCCCGACCACGCTGACCCATACGTCCGTCTGGTTCCAGAAGCCCTGCCGGTTCATGAGGTCGTTCAGCTGGAGGACCAGGTAGCCGGTCGTGCCCAGCGAGGCGGCCAGGAAGGCCAGGTCCACCGGCCAGCGGATCCAGGCGCGCTTGGCGATCGGGAAGAGCAGGAACGCCAGCATCAGGATCAGACCGAGGTGGATCCCCCGTTGGTAGAAGAGGTTCAGCGTCTGGATCCCGGCGGTGTAGAGCTGGAACAGCGACAGCGCGATCCCGGCCAGCGCCACGCCGGCCGCCACGACCTGGGCGCCGAGGCCGACCTTCGGCGCCGCGCCGTCCGAGGGCGCCTCGGGGGTCTCGCTCATGGCGCCTCCACGCCGATCCGGACGCGTTCGCCGGCGGCCAGTTCCGAGAGGTTCACCCGTTCGTCGGCATGGACGAGGGTGTGCGCCACCTTCGTCGAGCCCACCCGCAGCAGGTAGGCGTCGCCCGGCACGGGCTCGTCCAGGTCATGGATCCAGTAGCCGCCCCGGCCGTCGCTCTCGGCGCGGCCGCGGCCGGGGATGTGCCCCAGGCCGGCGTCGTAGGCCGGGGTGTGGCTGTGCGTGAGCAGCATCGTACCGTCCCTCAAGGCGTAGAAATCGCGAACCAAGATACCGGTCACCGAGTGCCGCCAGGCGAGGTGCCAGGTCGGATCCTCGGCGAGGTCGAAGCGCGCCAGCTCGGTCCCGTCGGGACCGCGGACCACCAGATAGGCGGCGGTCTGCGCCTGCGCCACGCTCAGGGCGAGGACCAGGCAGCCGAGCAGCGCGCGAGCGAGAGCGGGAGAGGCCCCGAGGGGCCCCTCCCGACGTCGCGTCACGTGCCGGTCCGAACGTCGGACCGGGCCACGTTCACTGCGGCGGCAGCAGCCGCTCCGGCACCTCGTAGCCCTGGTCCTGGTAGTAGCGGACCGCGGCGGGGTGCAGCGGGATCGGCGCGGCCGACAGCGCCAGCTCGGGCGTGGTGTCGTTGGCCGACGGGTGCACCGCGATGACGTCGTCGATGTTCGAGTAGAGCGCATCGAGGAAGTCGTAGGCGAGCTGGTCGTCCATCTCGGCGGCGACCAGGATGACGTTGGGCGTGCCGATCGTCTGGACGTCGACGTCCACGCCCGGGTAGGTGCCCGCGCGGATGACGTACGGCGCGAAGACCTCGCTGGCGCCCAGGCCGGCCTCCAGCTCGTCGCCTTCGATCGCCACGAGCACGATGTCCCGCGTGGTGGCGAGGTCGAGGATCGAGCTGGTGGGCGGACCGACCGACCAGAAGCCGGCGTCGATCTGGCCGTCGCGCAGCGCGGCGGCGGTCTCGTTGAAGTTGAGGCGACTCTCGTCGAAGTCGTCGTAGGTGATCCCGTTGGCGTTCAGGATCGCCATGGCGGACACCTCGGTGCCGCTGCCGGGCGAACCGGTCGAGACGCGCTTGCCGACCAGGTCGGCCAGGGTCTCGATGCCGGAGCCTTCGAGCGTCACGAGCTGCACGGCGTTCGCGTAGGCGACGCCCAGCGCGCGCAGGTTGGGGAGCTGCGGGAGCTCGCCCTCGGGCCCGAAGCGACCGGTGCCGGTGTAGGCCTGGAAGACCGTGTCCGCCAGTGCCAGCGCGATGTCGCTGTCGCCCCGGGCGATCAGGCCGGCGTTCTCGACCGACGCACCGGTGACCTCGGCCGCGGCGGTGTAGCCGTCCAGGTAGTTGTTGACGATCTCGGCGTAGGCGCCGCCGGTCGGGTAGTACACCCCGCCGGTGCCACCGGTCGCGATCGACAGGCTGCCCTGCGCGAGCGCCATGCCGGTGACGAGGATCGATGCGGCCAGGGCCGCGATCAGCGAACGGATACGCATGAAGACCTCCCTCGAGTTGAACGCGTACTCGGCGATGATAGTGGCGGGAGGCGCGTGTACTCGCCTGGTATCGGCGCCATCGCTACAACGCACGAAGCGCGTCTGGGCCGCGAATCGTAGCGCAGCCGACGATTGCCGGGCGCGGGGCGCCGACGTGGTGGTAGAACCCGGGCATGCTGAACGGACTGCTGGTCCTCGACCTCTCGCGCGTGCTGGCCGGGCCGTACGCCACGCAGCTGCTGGCCGACCTCGGCGCGCGCGTCGTCAAGATCGAGGCGCCGCGCGGCGACGACACGCGCGGCTGGGGGCCGCCGTTCGCGGGCGACCAGAGCGGCTACTTCCTGTCGGTCAACCGCGGCAAGGAGAGCGTCGCGGTGGACCTGAAGCACGAAGGGGGCGCGGCGTTGGTGCGCCGGCTGGCGGCGCGGGCCGACGTGCTGGTCGAGAACTTCAAGGTCGGCGACCTGGCGCGCTACGGCCTGGACCCGGCGTCACTGGCCGAGGTCAACCCCGGGCTGATCTACGCCTCGATCACCGGCTACGGGTCGCGCGGTCCCCGCGCCCACGAGCCCGGCTACGACGCCGCCCTGCAGGCGATCACCGGCCTGATGGCGATGACCGGCGAGCCGGAGGGCGGACCGGTCAAGCTGGGGGTCGCCTGGGTCGACGTGCTGACCGGCCTGCACGCGGCGGTCGCGATCCTGGCGGCCGTCCACGAGCGCGACCTCGGCGGCCGCGGCCGGCACCTGCAGCTGTCGCTGTACGAGGTGGGCCTGGCGTCGATGGTGAACCAGGCGCAGGGGGCCCTGCTGACCGGGGAGGCGCCCCGGCGGCTGGGCAGTGCGCACCCGAGCATCGTGCCGTACCAGGCGTTCGAGACGGCGGACGCCCCGATCATGCTGGCCGTCGGCAACGACGACCAGTTCGCGCGGGCCGCGGCGGTGCTGGGCGCTCCCGCGTGGGCCGGCGATCCGCGCTTCGCGACGAACGCCGCGCGCGTCGAGCACCGGGAGGAGCTGGTGCCGAGGGTGCAGGAGCGGCTGCGCACCGCGTCGCGCGACGCCTGGCTGGCCCGCTTCCGCGAGGCGGGCGTCTCGGCCACCCCGGTCCTGAGCCTGCCCGAGGCGTTGGCCGACGTCCAGGCCGAGGCGCTGGGCAGCGTCGGCCGCTACCGCCACCCCAGCGCGGGCGAGGTTCCGTACGTGCGAAGTCCGCTGCGGCATGCCGGACCGCTGGTGCCCGACGAAGGGCAGGACGCGTCCGCGGACCGCGGACGCGTGGCGCCTCCACGGCGCGGCGAGCACGCGCAGGCCGTCCTGACCGACCTGCTGGGCATGAGCGAGCGGGAGGTGCGGGCGTTGGTCGAGGAGGGCGTGCTCGCCGTCGCGGAGCCGGCTTCCTGAGGACGGGCCGTGCGAGGCGGGCGCTGCCTGCCTCGGCGCACGGGTGCGCCGCGAGTCTCGCCGGAAGGATGCCACGGCCGCGCCCGCGGTCGGGCCGGACGTTCAGCGTCGCCGGGGCGCGGGCGTGGCGTGCTCTTCGGGTCGGTCCGCGTCGGACTCGCGCGAGAAGACCGAGCGCAGCCGTGCCACGTCGAACTTGGGCGTGCGATCGGCGCGGTAGAGCCCGTTGATCTCCTGCTCGACGTCGGTGAGCTGGGTGTAGCAGTAGCCGCGCACGTGCGGCGCGCCGAGGACCGCGCCGACCAGACCCTCGAGGCGCGCGTGGAAGGCGCCCTCGTCCTCCGGCGCGGTGCCGTAGCCCCAGGCCTCGTCCTGGGCGTCCTCGCCGGGGGGCCAGCGGGCGCCGCCGAACTCGTCGACCAGGATCGGTTGGCCGCGGTAGGTCTCCAGCTCGGGCCGGTGGCGGTGGACGTGCCCGGGTGCCAGGGCGCGGGCCAGCTCGTCCGGATCCTGGGTGTAGAGGTGGACGGTCCACAGGTCGGTGTCCTGGTGCACCCAGCCCGACGCGTCGTTGACGGGGCGGCTGGGGTCCAGGGCGCGGGTGAGGGTGGCGGCGTCACGCACCAGGCGTCGGTGCTCGGGGCCGACGATCCGGTCCTCGGTCTCGTTCAGCGGCGTCCAGACGAGGATCGAGGGGTGGTTCCGGTCGCGGGCGACCAGCTCGGCCCACTCGGCCAGCAGGGCGCGCCCGGCGACGGGGTCGTTCTCGTCGATCCCCCACGAGGGCATCTCGGCCCAGGTGAGCCAGCCGAGGCGGTCGGCGTGCCAGTGGTAGCGCGGCTCGAACGCCTTCTGGTGGAGGCGGGCGCCGTTGAAGCCGGCCTCGCGCGCGATCTCGATGTCGCGGATCAGGGCGTCGTCTTCCGGTGCGGTCCAGATGCCGTCCGGCCAGTAGCCCTGGTCGAGGACCAGGCGCTGGTAGAGCGGTCGACCGTTGAGGAGCAGGCGGTCGCCCTCGATCCGTACCTCGCGCAGGCCCAGGTAGCTGGCGACGCGGTCGACGACCTCGCCGGAGGGCGCGACCACCTCGAGGTCCAGCTCGTGCAGGAACGGGTCCTCGGGGCTCCACGCGCGCGGGTCGGCGAGGGTCAGGTCGATCGGGACGCCGCTTCGGGCGGGCGCCTCGACCCGGGCGGTCGCCTCGCCGCTGCGGGCGTTCACGCGCAGGCGCGCACCGGCGGCGTGGTCCAGGAAGGTGGGGACCAGCACCGCCCGTCCACCGGCCAGGTCGGGCAGGACACGCAGGTCGTCCAGGCCGAGGGGGTGCACCGCTTCCAGCCAGACGGTCTGCCAGATGCCCGAGACGCGGGTGTAGTAGCAGCCGTAGGAGTGGGCCTCGCGGCTCTGCTTGCCGGAGGGCTGCTGGCGGGTCCGGATCTGGTCGACGGCGTGAACGACCAGGTCGTGCTCCCGGCCCGGTTCCAGCAGGCCGGTCAGGTCGACGGTGAAGGGGGCGCTGCCGCCGACGTGCTCGCCGACCAGGCGACCGTCCAAGAAGACGCTCGCCCGGTAGTCGCAGGCGCCCACGTGCAGCAGCGTGCGCAGGCCCTCCCAGCCGTCCGGAAGGGTCAGCGACCGCTGGTACCAGAGCGAGGCGTGGAAGCCGGGATCGCCGATTCCGGAGAGCGAGCTCTCGGGCGGGAACGGCACCACGATCTCGCGGTCGAAGGCCGCCGCGTCGGGTGGGGCCGCGTCGGGATCGACGGCGTCGTCGACGCGGAAGCGCCACCGCCCGTTGAGCGAACGCCAGCGGTCGCGGACCAGCCGGGGGCGGGGGTGTTCGGGGCGAGGGATGGACATGCGTCTCCTGATCCACGACGGCCCCGCCCGGAGGCGGGGCCGTGGTCGACGTCGGGCGAGGGTCAGTCGAGCAGGCCCTGGACCTCGCCGTCGGCGGCGGAGAGGGCCTCCTCGACGCCGGCGCCGGTCAGCCAGATCGACTGCAGGCGACGGTTGAGGACGTCCTGGATGGCGGGGAAGGCGGCGGTGCGCTCGACGTCGCGTGCGATGGCCACCGTGGTGGCGTACTCGTCGCGGTGCGGCAGGGAGCGGTACGCGTCGCTGGCCAGCACGCTCTCGCGGACCGACAGGTGGCCGGTACGCGCCCAGTGGATCGAGGCGTCGTTGATCCAGGCCAGCAGCTGCAGCGCGGCGTCGTAGCGCTCCTGCGAGCGGGTCTGAAGCGTCGAGGGCACGACCCACATGTGGCTGTCGGCCCAGGTGGCGGCCTCGTCGAAGATCGCGGGGAAGGCGGCCACGTAGTAGTCGGTCAGGGGAACGTTGGCGTCGGCGGCCTGCGCGTCGTAGAAGTCGACGACCCAGGTGCCGTTGACCAGGACGGCCGCTTCGCCGTCCAGGAAGGCCTGCTGCGAGTCGGCGTAGTTCAGCTCGGGGTCGGCGTAGCCGGCGTCGAAGAGGGCGACGATGGCTTCGACCGCGGCGACCGCTTCAGGAGAGTCGACGTTGGCGGTGCCGCCTGCGATCAGCTCGGCGCCCTGCTGCCACATCAGCGCCAGCACCAACCGCACGCCGATCGGGAACTGGGCGAAGTCGGCGGCGAGGTAGTCGACGCCGGTCGCCTCGCGCACCATCGCGGCGTGCTCGAGCATCTCCTCGGGGCTGCTGGGCAGGATCGGGGTGCCGTCGTCGGCGACCAGGCCGGCCTGCTCCATCAGGTCCATGTTGACGTGCCAGAGGTTGGCGTGCAGGTCCATCGGCATGCCGTAGATCTGGCCGTCCCAGGTGACGCCCTCGCGGGCGGCGTCGGTCCAGTCGTCGGGGTCGATGCCGGCGGCCTCGAGGTCCTCGACGCTCAGCGGCGCCAGGGCGCCCAGGCTGGCGAACTCGGCCAGGCTGCTCTTGTGCATGACGTGCACGTCGGGCGGGTTGCCACCGGCGTAGGAGGCCTTGATCTGGTCGTAGTAGTTGCCCCAGTCGGTCGGCAGGGTGTTGACCGTGATGCCGTTGTCCTCGGCGTCGAAAGCGTTGATGATCGTCTGGATGATGCAGGCCTCGCCGGTGGCGGCGGCCATGTCGGTGCCGGCATCCTCGCAGGCGCCGAAGAAGCGGCCGAGCGAGATCTCGGTCTGGGCGGCGGCCATCGGCGCGAGCAGCAGCGCGGCGATCGTCACCAGCAGGGCGAAGGGGGTGCGTCGGATCATGGGGACCTCCTCAGGTCGGGCGCGCGGACGTGGGACGGAACGGGGGAGCGGGCGGACGGTCACTTGCCGCCTCCCATCGCGATGCCGCGGACGACGTAGCGCTGGAAGGCGATGAAGAGGGCGATGACGGGCAGCGTGGCGGCGACGCCGGAGGACATGATCCGGCCCAACCCCTCGGACTGCGCGAAGTTGCTCTGGAGCGACGCCAGGCCGACGGTGATGGTGAACATCTCGGGCTGGTTGGCGCTGATGAGGGGCCATAGGTAGTCGTTCCAGGCGTAGAGGAAGGTGAGGATCGCCAGCGTCGTCATGGCCGGGATCGACAGCGGCAGCATGATGCGGAAGAACACGGTCAGCCGGTTGGCGCCGTCCAGCATGGCGGCCTCTTCGAGGTAGCCGGGGATGCCGCGGAAGAACTGCGTCATCAGGAACACGCCGATCGGGACGGCGACGCGCGGGGCGATCAGCGCGGCGTAGCCGTTGTGCCAGCCCCAGTCGGCGAACATGGTGTAGAGCGGGATGAAGATCGCCTGCTCCGGCACCACCAGGCCGGCCAGCACCAGGACGTAGAGCAGGTTGCGGCCCTTGAAGGGGATGCGCGCGAAGGCGTAGCCGGCCAGCGTGCTGAGGATCAGCACCAGCGCGGTCATGACCGTCGCGACGATCATGCTGTTGAGGAACCAGCGCGGCGTCAGGCCGAAGTTCAGCAGGGCCGTGTAGTTGTCGAAGGTGAACGGGATCGGGAGCAAGCCCAGCGCAGTGTTCGAGGTGGTGCGGGCCAGCAGGTCGTTGGGCTGCAGGCTCATCGACACCATCCACACGATGGGGACCAGCCACAGCAGGGCGAAGATCGTCAGGGCGACCGTCACGAAGCGCGTCGCGGCGCGTGAGCCGACCATCAGTCGGTCCTCCCTTCGAGCCGCATCTGCAGCAGCGAGAAGCCCAGCATCAACAGGAACAGCACCATCGCGAGGGCCGAGGCGTAGCCCAGCTGGCCGTCCCGGAAGGCGGTCTGGTAGATGTAGCGGACCAGCGTCTGGGTGGCGTCGTTGGGGCCGCCCTGGGTGATCAGGTGCGACTGCCCGAAGACCTGGAAGTGCAGGACGATCTCGAAGACGACGACCAGCGTCACCGTGCGCGAGATGCCGGGGAGGGTGATGTAGCGGAAGACGCCCCAGGCGTTGGCGCCGTCCAGGCGAGCGGCCTCGTAGCGTTCGGCCGGGATCTCCTGCAGGCCGGCCAGGAACAGCACCATCGCGAAGCCGACCGACCACCAGACCGTCGCGATCACGATCGCCGGCATGGCCAGGTCGGGGTTGGTGACCCAGGTGATCGGATCCAGCCCGAGGGAGCGGAAGACGTTGGCGAGGATGCCCTGGGCGGGGCTGTAGATCAGCTGCCAGATGAGCGTCACGACCGTGACCGAGAGCACCTGGCTGAGGAAGAAGATCGTGCGGAGCACCGCGGCGTACGGCCCGGTGCGGTTGAGCGACACCGCCAGCAGCAGCGCCAGCGCGGTGATCGCCGGGACGGTCAGGGCGACGAAGGTCAGGGTGTTGCCGACGATGACGAAGAAGCGCGGGTCGCTCCAGGCGCCGCCCTCGCCGGGGGTGACGCCCGCCAGGACGCCGAAGGCCAGGACCAGCGCGGTGGCGGCGGCCAGGCCGGTGCCGCGGCCGATCCGGCCCCGGAGCGTCCGGACCGCCATCCAGGTGGCCACGGCCAAGCCGGCCAGGCGCCAGGGCCAACGGATGGTGGCGGACCAGACGAGGTCGCGACCCCAGGCCATCTCGCGCCAGTTCTCGAAGCCGATGAACTGCTTGGCGTCGGGATTGAAGACGACCGCCAGCAGGTTCCAGTCGTGCATCCCGATCCACAGCCCGCGGAAGAACGGGTAGACGAGGAACAGCAGGTAGGCGATCAGGAACGGCGCGACGAAGGCGTAGCCGGCGATCAGGTCGCGGCGTGCACGGGCACGTCCCGACGTGGTCGGCGCTGGCGGAGCGGACTGTGCGGGTCGGGGTGTCGCCACGGTCACCTCGGAAGGCCGGAGCTAGAAACCTATGAGAACTTTCGGACTATTACGAGTCTTAGCACGACAAATGGGGGTCGTCAACCGTGCCGCCCTGTGTACGCGACAATGATCCGTCAGGGACGCGCGCCCAAACTTGCCATGAAAGTCGAAGCAAAGCCCTCGGCGTGGTACCCTGTGGCATGCCATCGGCAGCCCCGGGCGACGAGCCGTTCCAACGCGAGCTGACGGTCGAGGCCAGCGCGCCCGCCTCGGCCGCGGTCATGAAGGCGCTCGCGTCGAAGCCGCGCCTGCGCATCCTGGACCTGCTCTCCGACCGTATCCTCAACGTCAGCGAGATCGCCGAGGCGCTCGACTCGCCGCTCTCGACCGTGACCTCGCACGTCGGCGTGCTGGAGGAGGCGGGGCTGCTGCGGGCCGAGATGAAGCCGGGCGAGCGCGGCCTCCAGAAGGTCTGCCAGCGCGTCTACGACCGCGTCGTGCTGACGCTGCCCGGCAGCGCCCCACGCGCCGACGAGCCGGTCCTGCAGCTCACCATGCCGGTCGGCGCCTACGTCGACGCCGACGTCGCCCCCACCTGCGGGCTGGCCAGCGCCGAGGGGTTGATCGGCCTGGTCGACGATCCCGCCTCGTTCTTCGAGCCCGGCCACGCCGACGCCTCGCTGGTCTGGTTCCGGCAGGGCTTCCTCACCTACCGCTTCCCCAACCGCCTGCCCCCGCGCACCGTGCCGGAGTCGCTGCGCTTCCGCGCCGAGATCTGCAGCGAGGCGCCCATGCACCACGAGGACTGGCCCTCCGACGTCACCGTCTACGTCGCGGGGGTACGGCTGGGCAGCTGGACCTCGCCGGCCGACTTCGGCGGGCGCCGCGGGCTGCTGACCCCTGCCTGGTGGGACGAGCGCAACAGCCAGTTCGGCCTGCTCAAGGAGTGGCGCGTCACCAGCGGCGGCACCTGGGTGGACGGCGTGCGCGTCTCCGACGTCAGCCTGGACGACCTGGCCCTGGTCGGACGCTCGACCATAGACGTCCGCATCGGGATCGAGGCGGACGCGACCCACGTCGGCGGCCTCAACCTGTTCGGCCGGTCGTTCGGGAACTACCCCGAGGACCTCACCCTGTCGATCGCCTACAGGCCCGCCTGACGCCGGACGGCTAGGCTGGCGTCGTGCGTCCCTTCGAGATCGCGCTCGTGCTGACGCTGGTCGTGCGCATCGCCGCCCTCGCGTCGGCTCGAGGCGTCGGTGACGCCGGGCACGGCCCGGGCCGGCGCGCGCTGCCGCTGCTGATCGTCGCCGCGCTGGGGGCCCACCTGGCGCTGGAGGGGCCCCGCTGGAACCTGGCGGTCGTCTACGCCGTGGCGGCGCTGCTGGTGGTGGCCGACGTGCGCGGACGGGCCCGCGTGCGTCGCGCGACCGGTCCAGCCCGCCGCGTCGCGGTCGCGCTCCTGGGGATGGCGGGCCTGCTCGTCGCGGTGGCCCCGGCCGCCCTGTTGCCCGTCCCGCAGCTGCCGGCGCCGACCGGTCGGTTCCCGGTCGGGACCGACGCGATCGAGTACCGCCTGACGGAGGAGCAGGGCGGCGACCGCGTCCGCGCCCGGATCTGGTACCCCGCGGTCGAGGCCGCCCGC
Organism: uncultured bacterium; assembly: GCA_964545455.1. Classification (GTDB taxonomy): domain Bacteria; phylum Deinococcota; class Deinococci; order Deinococcales; family Trueperaceae; genus SLSQ01. Next base: position 14,651 of record CAZJGU010000012.1, read on the forward strand.
GGCGACCCCACGGCGCCCTGGCTGGAGCACCTGGACGCAATGCTGCCCGCGCTGGGGGTGCGCGCCGGCCTGCCGCCCTGGACGCTGTCGCACCTCGAGCACACCCGCGTGCACGCCGTCTGGGGCGCGCCCCTCGGCGGCGAGGGGCTGCTCGGGGTGGTCAGCTTCGACCACGGCCGCGGCGGCTTCGCCGCGCAGAACACCTTCCTGGCCGAGGACCTCGCCAGTCACGGCTGGCTGGTGGTCGCGCCGGAGCATCCCGGCGGCGCGGTGCTGACCGTCTTCCGGGACGGCACGCGCGTGCCGTTCGACCCGACCGCGTTCGGGGAGGGGCTCGAGGGCGAGGCCTACCGGGAGGCGATCCGGGCCCTGGGCCGACGCTGGGCGCAGGAGACCGCCGCCGCGCTGGACGCGCTGGCCTCCGGCGCCGGTCCCCGCGGCCTGGCGCCTCGGCTGGACCTGGATCGCCTGGTCACCAGCGGCCACTCGACCGGGGGCGGGGCGGCGTTCGGACTGTGCGAGAGGGAGCCGGGCTGCCGAGCCGCCATCGGGCTGGACCCCTGGCTGCTGCCCACCCCGCTGGAGCTGCTGGCGCCGGCGCCGGAGGGGGGCCTGTCGGTGCGGCTCGCCGGCCTGTTCAGCGACCCGGCGCTGGGGTTCTTCGAGCCCGCGAACCTCGCCGCCTTCGGCGTGCTGGCGGAGGCGACGGACGCGCGGGGCGGACGCGCCAGCGAGACGATCTACCCAGGGGCGGGGCACAGCGACTTCGCCGACGTGGCGCTGCTGTCGCCGGTCGCGGACCGCCTGGGGCTGTACGTCGGTCCGACGCCCGCGCGCGAGGTGCTGCCGCGGATCCGGGCCGAGGTGCGCGGGGTCGTGGACCAGGTGGCCCAGGACTCGGCGGCCGGCGCGGGGATCCGCCTTCCCTGAGCAGCGACGGAGGACGGGCGTGTACGGCGGATGGGAGCGCACCGAATCGTGGCTGAAAGGCCTTTCAGGCATGTGGGTCCCACCCGCGGACCAGCGGTATCGGTTCGTGCCACGTGAAGGCCGTACGAAACGAGGTTTTCTCATGATTCGAGCGGTTGACGTCCGATCGTGACGCGTGCTACAACGAATGAAACCGCTTTCAGAGTCCGCCTCGCGACGCCGCCCCCGGCGTCCGACCGGAGGAGCCGATGCCGACGATCAAGGAAGTCTCGCAGCGCGCCCACGTGTCCCCGTCGACCGTGTCGCGCGTGCTGAACGGCACGACCCCCGTCTCGGCCGAAGCCCGCGCGCGGGTGCTGCGCGCCATCGAGGAGCTCGACTACACGCCCAACGCCTTCGCGCGCGGGCTTGCCACCAACCGCTCCGGCGGCATCGGCGTCACCACCAACGACATCGGCAGCCCCTACTACGCCGTCATGCTGCGCGGCGTCGAAGCGGCGATCGAGGACGCCGGCCTGCACCTGATGGTCTCCAGCGGGCACGCCCGCGCCGACGCGGAACGGTCCGCCATCCAGTTCCTCAAACAGCGCCGCAGCGACGCGCTGATCGTGCAGGCCGAGGCGCTGTCCGACGCCGAGCTGATCCGCCTCGCCGACGAGGCGGACGTGCCCGTCGTCGTCTTCGGCCGCCGCGTCCCCGAGCTCGCCACCGTCTGCGTCCACCTCGACAACGAGGCCGGCGGCCGCATGGCCACCGAGCACCTGCTCGCGCACGGCCACCGCAGGATCGCGCACATCGCGGGTCCGCTTCGCTTCCCCGATGCGCGCGACCGCCTCCAGGGCTACCGCGATGCCCTCGACGGGGCCGGCATCGCCTACGACGACGGTCTCGTGGTCGAGGGCGACTTCCGCGAGGGCGGCGGTCGGGAAGCGATGGAGCGCCTGCTGGATCGCACGACCGAGCTCGACGCGGTCTTCGTCGCCAACGACCAGATGGCGGCCGGCGCGATGCGCGCCGTGCGCGACCGGGGCCTCTACGTTCCCCTCGACCTGTCCCTCGTCGGCTACGACGACGTGCTGCTCGCGCAGTACCTGTCCCCGACGCTCACGACCGTCCGGCAACCCCTGTTCGACATGGGGCGCGCCGCTGGAGACATCGCCATCGCGCTGCTCGAGCAGAAGAAGGTGGAGGTGAGAACCCGATTCGAGCCGGAACTCGTCGTTCGCGAGTCGGTCGCGCAGCGCGCGGCCTGAGCGAATCGACGGTGTCCGAAGCGGGCACCCTTCCCGGGTGCCAGCGACGAGGACGCGCATCCCAGCCTGCCAGCCATGCGTGCGCGTCCGAGCCCCTCGAGGCCCCGCGGAGAACCGCGGACGGCCGAGCTCTCACCCCCGGAGAAGCCTAGCGCAGAGCCCGCTGCGCCGTGCCGACGAGGATGAGAGCGCGAAAGGACCGCATGCGTAGACTCGCCCTGTCCCTCCTCGTCCTGGCGTTCGCCAGCCTGGCCTTCGGCCAGACCCAGGTCCGCTGGTTCGTCGGTCTCGGCGCCGGCTCCGACGTGCCCGTGATCCCCATCCAGGAAGAGTTCGTCGCGAACTTCAACGCCTCGCAGGACGAGATCGAGCTCATCCTCGAGATCGTCGACAACGACCAGGCGTACGACGTTCTGGCCACGCAGATCGCCGCCGGCAACCCGCCCGACATCGTCGGCCCGGTCGGCATCCGCGGCCGCAACGCCTTCCCGGGGATCTTCGCGGACCTCACCCCCTACATCGAAGCGAACGACTACGACCTCAGCGACTTCGACCCGGCCCTCGTCGAGGTCTACAACGTCGAGGGCGAAGGCCAGATCGGCATCCCGTTCGCCGTCTTCCCGAGCTTCATCACCTACAACGCGACCCTCTTCGACGAGGCCGGCCTGCCCTACCCGCCGCACGCGTACGGTGAGCCCTACACCACCTGGGACGGCGAGACGGTTCCCTGGGACCTGGCCGCCCTGCGTGACGTCGGCATGATGCTGACCTTCGACGCCAACGGCTTCGACGCCACCGAGCCCGAGTTCGACATCAACAACGTCGTGCAGTGGGGCTTCGGCGAGCAGTGGACCGACCTCCGCGGCCGCCTGACCAAGTTCGGCGCCGGCACCTTCGTCGACGAGAACGGCGACGCGATCATCCCCGAGCACTGGGCGACGGGCGTGCAGTGGATCCACGACGCCATGTGGGTCGACGGTTGGATCCCCAACGCGCCGTACTCCGGTTCCGACTTCCTGTCCGGGGGCGACTTCACCTCGTCGGGCAACGTGGCGATGACGCACACGCACCTCTGGTACCACGGCTGCTGCATCGGCGGGCTCGAGGACGAGTGGGACCTCGCCGCCATGCCGACCGGCCTGACCGGCGTGCCGGTCGCCAAGCTGCACGGCGACACCTTCGGCATCATGAACGCCAGCGAGAACAAGGAGGAGGCCTTCCAGGTCCTCATCGCGATGTTCGAGCCGGGCAACATGCTCACGCTCTCCGGCATCTACGGCGGCATGCCCGCCCGCGAGAGCCTGGCCAGCGCGTACATCGAGTCGTACGGCGAGACCAACTTCCCGGACCTCGACGTCGACTGGAGCGTCGTCACGGCCAGCCTCGGCTTCGCCGACAGCCCCAGCCACGAGGGGCCCCTGCCGGCCTTCCGCGATGCCGAGCAGCTCTACATCGCCTTCGATCAGCGCCTGAACAACGAGGCCAACCTGGACGTCGAAGCCGAGCTCGCGCTGCTCCAGGCCGAGCTGCAGTTGCTCTTCGACTCCGTCCGCTAGCGCGACCCCTCGACGCGGGGTCCGGCGCGATGCGCCGGGCCCCGCCCTGAAGGAGACCTCCATGGAGATGCTCGAGGCCGTCCAAGGCGCGCGCAAGACCAAGCGTCGCGGTTGGCGGAAACTGACCCGCGCCGAGCGGCGTGAGGCTCGTTGGGGGTACGCCTTCATCGGTCTCTGGATCGTCGGCTTCCTGACCTTCTATTTTCTCCCGATGGCCGCATCGCTGGCCTTCTCGTTCTTCGACTTCGAGCTGACGCGGCCGGACGAGGCGACCTTCATCGGCTTCGACAACTGGCGCAAGCTGCTGTTCGAGGACCCGCGCGTCTGGCAGGCCCTGCGCGTGACGTTCACGTTCGCGTTGATCTCCCTGCCGATCGGCATGGTGTCGGCCCTCTTCCTGGCCGTCCTGCTCAACAGCGAACACCTGATCGGCAAGTCGCTCTTCCGAACGCTGTTCTACGCCCCCACGATGGTCCCGGTCATCGCCGGCGTGCTGATCTGGAGCGGCGTCCTGAACCCGACCACGGGCTGGATCAACCAGATCATCGAGGCCGTGACCGGCCTCGACGCCGCGGGGCCGAACGGCATTCGCTGGCTCAACGACCCGCGCATCATCTACCT
>CAZJGU010000012.1:19020-39774 GCA_964545455.1 uncultured bacterium
GCGATGCTGATCGGCAACGCGATCCTCTACAACCTCGCGTCGCTGCAGGGCGTCCCCAGCGAGCTCTACGAGGCCGCCAAGATCGACGGCGCCAGCTGGCTGCGGCGGCTCTGGAGCATCACCCTGCCGATGATCTCGCCGATCATCTTCTACAACCTGATCCTGTCGATCTTCGGTCTGATGCAGTACTTCGAGGTCCCGTACGTGCTCAACACCGGGAGCGGTGAACCGGCCGGGACCACGTACTTCTACATCGTCCACTTCTACCGACAGACCTTCCAGAACCTCGACATGGGCTACGGCTCGGCGATCGCCTGGCTGCTCTACCTGATCGCCATCACGATCACGGCCGTGCTGTTCGCGACCGCGAACCGCTGGGTCTACTACGCAGGGGGGAACCGCTGATGGCCGTCCGCAAGCCCGCCACGCCCCAGCCCCCCGCCCCGCCCCGCGGCCCCGAGGCGTACGGGTCGTCCGAGCGCCAGGCCGCGGCCTACCGCGCCCTGATCGTCAAGGTGCTCGTCACGTCGGTGACCCTGGTCATCCTGCTGCTCTACATCATGCCGCTCGGCTACTCGTTCATCACCTCGTTCAAGAGCAAGAACCAGGTGTCCGACGTCAGCGCGCCGTTGCTCCCCTCCGAACGCGTGACGTTCGAGTGGGAGGGCGAGAGCTACGAGGTCTTCGAGGTCCCGATCGACGGCGAGACCCGCGAGCTCGCCCTGACCGTCCGCCGCCGCGACCACGCCATGTTCGTCGATCCGCAGAACCCCGAGGCGGGCGAGATCCGCTGGGAGGGCCGCTGGCGCACGCTGGATCCCGTCTACCAACGGGCCTTCCAGTGGGGCAACTACCCGACCGCCTTCGAGTTCATCAACTTCCTGCAACTGCTGCGGAACACGCTCTTCTACGCGATCGTCACGACCTTCGCGGCGACCTCCTCGGCGGCCATCGTCGCCTACGGCTTCGCGCGCTTCCGCTTCCCCTTCAAGGGCTTCCTGTTCATGGTCCTGATCTCGACGATCATCCTGCCGGCGCAGGCGACACTGGTGCCGCAGTACGCGGTGTTCTTCCAGCTCGGTTGGGTCGGGACGTGGTTGCCGTTGATCGTCCCCACCTTCTTCTCGAACGCCTACAACGTCTTCCTCCTGCGGCAGTACTTCCTGACGATCCCGACCGAGCTCGAGGAGGCGGCGAGGATCGACGGCGCGGGACCGATCCGGACCTTCGTGCAGATCATCCTTCCGCAGGCCGTGCCGGCGCTGATCGCGGTGTCGCTGTTCCACTTCTTCTTCGCCTGGAACGACTTCTTCGGTCCGCTGATCTACCTGGCCGGGAAGGACAACCTGCAGCCGCTGTCGGTGGGCCTGTTCCGCTTCAACGGGCTCTACGCGACCGAGCCGCAGCTGATCCAGGCCGCGTCGATCATGACGATGATCATCCCGCTCCTGATCTTCTTCTTCGCGCAGCGCTTCTTCATGCAGGGCGTGGTGGTGACGGGGGTCGACAAGTGAGCCGGCGTCGTTCCGGCCTCGACCCCACCACCCCTCGCCGCTGAACGGACGTCATCGTGCCCGACACCGCCATCCATCTCGCCGACTGCGTCCAGCGTCCGCGGGCCGGGGATCCTCCCCAGCCCGTGGCGGGGGCGCCCGTGGACCTGAACGGCGAGCGCTTCTACCGCATCACCAACGTCGACCGCATGCCGACGTTCTTCATGACCCTCGTCGGGGCGTCCGACCTGTGGATGTTCGTCGCCAGCAACGGCGGCCTGACCGCCGGCCGGGTCGACGCCGAGTCGGCGCTGTTCCCCTACGCCACGCACGACAAGATCATCGAGACCGCCGCCACGACCGGGCCCACCACGATCCTGCTGGTGGACCGGGACGAGCGTCGCTCGCGCTGGGAGCCGTTCCGTGACGGCGACCGCCGGCTCTACCGGATCGAGCGCACCCTCTACAAGAACGAGCTGGGCAGCACCCTGATCTTCGAGGAGGTCAACCACGATCTGGGCCTGGCCTTCCGCTACGACTGGCGCTTCTCCGGCCGCTACGGCGTCGTCCGCACCGCCCGCCTGACCAACCTGGGCGAGGGGCCGTGCCGGGTGGACCTGCTGGACGGCCTGCAGAACCTGCTGCCGGCCGGCGTGACCACGCAGCTGCAGGCGACGATGAGCAACCTGCTGGACGCCTACAAGCGCAGCGAGGTCGACCCCGCCAGCGGCCTGGGCCTGTTCACGCTCAGCTCGACCCTGACCGACGTCGCCGAGCCGATGGAGTCGCTCCGTGCGACCACCGTCTGGCAGAGCGGCCTGGACGCCGAGACGTACCTGCTGGGCTCCGAGCAGGCCGACGCGTTCCGGCAGGGCGTGCCCCTCACGCCCGAGCACGACCGCCGCGGCCGGCGCGGCGCCTACCTCGTTCGGAGCGAGCTGCAGCTGGAGCCCGGTGCCGACCGGAGCTGGCGCCTCGTCGCCGACGTGGACCGGGACCACGCCGACGTCATCGCGCTGCGTGGCCGACTCCTCGCCGATGCCGCCGGACTGGCCGCCGACCTGGAGCGCGACCTGGCGCAGGGCGACGAGGCCCTGGCCGAGATCGTCGCGCGCGCCGACGGTCAGCAGTGGACCGCCGACCGCGCCGCCACCGCGCGGCACGTCGCCAGCGTCCTCTTCAACGTCATGCGCGGCGGCACCTTCCCCGGCGACGCCGTGGAGCGGGACGACCTGATCGACTTCGTCCGCAGCCGCGACCGCGCGGTGCTGCGCGAGCAGCGTGCGTTCTTCGATGCGTTGCCGGAGCGGGTCGGCTACCGCCGCCTGGTGGCCGCCGCCGCGGCGGTCGGCGACGCCGACCTGGAACGGCTCTGCCGGGGCTACCTGCCGCTGGCGTTCAGCCGCCGGCACGGTGATCCCAGCCGGCCGTGGAACCGCTTCGCGATCCGCATCCGCCGTCCCGACGGCAGCCTGCGCCTGGACTACCAGGGCAACTGGCGCGACATCTTCCAGAACTGGGAAGCCCTCGCGCACGCCTTCCCCGCCTACGCAGAGGGCATGATCTGCACCTTCCTCAGCGCCACCACCGCCGACGGCTACAACCCCTACCGGCTGACGCGCGACGGCTTCGAGTGGGAGGAGCCGGAGCCCAACAACCCCTGGGCCAACATCGGCTACTGGAGCGACCACCAGATCGTCTACCTGCAGAAGCTGCTGGAGCTCTCCGCCGCCTACCATCCCGGGGAGCTCGAAGCGCTCGCGACGCGTCGCGTCTTCGCGCACGCCGACGTGCCCTACCGGATCAAGCCGTACGAGGCCCTGCTCCGGGACCCGTACGACACGATCGCGTTCGACCGCGAGCGCCACGACGCGCTCCTGCGCGAGGCCGCGCGCATCGGCAGCGACGCCAAGCTGCTGCGACGGGCGGACGGCAGCGTCGTGCACGTCACGATGGCCGAGAAGCTGCTGATCCTGCTGCTGGTCAAGGTGGCCAACCTGGTGCCCGAGGGTGGGCTGTGGATGAACACCCAGCGGCCCGAGTGGAACGACGCCAACAACGCCCTGGTCGGCAAGGGGCTGTCGGTCGTGACGGTCGCCTACCTGGTCCGCTACGTCGCCGGCCTGCGCGACCTGCTGGGCCGCGTCGATGCCGGCATCGAGCTCTCGCACGACGTCGCGACCTTCCTCACGCAGGTGGACGAGGCGCTGGCCACGCACGAGGACGCGCTGACGACCGGCATCGACGACGCCCGCCGCCGCGCCATCATGGACGCCCTCGGCCGCGCCGGCAGCGCCTACCGCGAGGCCGTCTACCGGGGCGCTCCGTCGCCACAGGCGCACGAGATCGACGGCGCCTTCCTGGACCGCTTCCTGGCGCGGGCCCAAGCATGGCTGGAGCACACCCTGCGCGCCAACCGGCGCGACGACGCCCTGTTCCACGCCTACAACCTGCTGGTGCTGGAGGACGGGGTCGCACGCGTCGCCCACCTCGACGAGATGCTCGAGGGGCAGGTCGCCGCGCTGTCGTCGGGGCTCTTGTCCAGCGACGCGTCGCTGGCGCTCCTGACCGCGCTTCGCAGCAGCCGCCTCTACCGAGCCGATCAGCACAGCTACGTGCTCTACCCCGACCGCGAACTGCCCGGTTTCCTGGCCAAGAACCGCATTCCCAGCGACGCCGTGAGCGACCTTCCGCTGGTGGCGGCCCTGCTGGAGCGCGGCGACCGGCGCCTGATCGTGCGCGACGTCGATGGCGGCCTGCACTTCGCGGGCGACCTCGCCAACGCGCGCTCGGTCCGGGCGGTGCTGGCGCAGCTGGCCGAGGAGGCCGACCTGGCCGACCTGGTCGCCGACGGCGGCGACCGCCTGGTCGCGCTCTTCGACGAGGTGTTCGACCACGCGTCGTTCACCGGTCGGTCCGGCACGTTCTTCGCCTACGAGGGGCTGGGCAGCATCTACTGGCACATGGTCTCCAAGCTCCAGCTGGCGGTGCTGGAGACCTGGCGCCGCGCCGTGGAGGCAGGCGATCCGCCCGCCGTGACCACGGCCCTCGCCGAGGCGTACTACGACGTGCGCGCCGGCCTGGGGTTCCACAAGACGCCCGACGTCTACGGCGCCTTCCCGACCGACCCCTACTCGCATACGCCCGCCCACGCCGGCGCGCAGCAGCCCGGCATGACCGGTCAGGTCAAGGAGGACGTCCTCACCCGCATCGGCGAGCTGGGCGTCGTCGTCCGCGACGGTCGCTTGGGGTTCGCCCCCGGCCTGCTGCAGCGCAGCGAGCTCCTCGCCGAGCCGCTGGAGGTGCAGGCCCGGACCGTCGCCGGTCCGCAGCGCCTGGAGGTGCCCGCCGGTGGCCTCGCCTTCACCGTGTGCCAGGTGCCCGTCGTCGTTCGCGTGGGCGACGGTCCCGGCCGGACGCAGGTGACCCGCAGCGACGGCAGCGCCGACGTGCTGCAGGGCACCACGCTGGACGCCGCCACCAGCCGCGAGGTGTTCGACCGCAGCGGCGCGGTGACCCGCATCGACGTTCAGCTTCCCCCGTCCGCCCTGTCCCCGCAAGCGTGATTCCGATCCGGAGCGCACCGTGACCACCCGACCCGCCCACGACCCGAACGACGCCCTGACCCGGGCCGACGCCCTGCTGGCGCGCCTGACGCTGCGCGAGAAGATCGGCCAGATGACCCAGGTCGAGACGAACAGCATCACGCCCGACGAGGTGCGCGAGCACGCCATCGGCTCGGTGCTGTCCGGCGGGGGCGGCACCCCCGAGCCCAACACCCCCGAGGCCTGGCGCGCCATGGTGACCGGGTTCCTGGACGCCTCGCGCGAGAGCCGTCCGGGCATCCCGATGCTCTACGGCGTCGACGCCGTCCACGGCCACAACAACGTCGTGGGCGCCACGATCTTCCCGCACAACATCGGCCTGGGCGCCGCCGGCGACGCCGACCTGGTCCGCCGCATCGGCCGCGCCACCGCGCTCGAGGTGACCGCGACCGGGGTCCGCTGGGACTTCGCGCCCGCCGTCAGCATCCCCATGGACGTCCGCTGGGGCCGCACCTACGAGGGCTACGGGCAGGACACCGAGCTGGTCTCGCGCCTCGCGACCGCCCTGGTCGAGGGCCTGCGCGGCGACGACTGGGCCGCGCCGGACGCCGTGCTGCCGTCGGTCAAGCACTTCGCCGGCGACGGCGCCACCCGCTTCGGCACCTCGACCCGGTTGGAACGGTTCCGCGCCCAGCACGACCGCACCATGGCCAACGCGCAGGTGGAGGCCGAGTTCCGTCGCTTGGTCGACGCGGGCGCCTGGCGCATCGACCAAGGCTATGCCGAGGGCAGCGACGCCTGGCTGCGCGAGGTGGTGCTGCCGCCCTACCAGGCCTGCCTGGACGCCGGCGCGCTCAACGTGATGGCGTCGTACAGCGCCTGGAACGGCACGCGCATGCACGAGCACCGTCAGCTGCTGACCGACGTGCTCAAGGGGGAACTCGGCTTCCAAGGCTTCGTCGTCAGCGACTGGGAGGGGATCGAGCTGCTGAGCCCCGACTACGACGCGGCGGTCGCGTCGTCGATCGAGGCCGGCGTGGACATGTACATGGTGCCGTTCGACTACCTGCGCTTCATGGACACGCTGGAGCGCCTGGTGGAGGAGGGCCGCGTATCCGAGGCGCGGATCGACGACGCCGTCCGCCGCATCCTGACGGTCAAGGCGCGCATCGGCCTGTTCGACCTGGGCGACGAGCGTCCCGCTCTGGACGTCGTCGGCGCGCCCGAGCACCGCGCCCTCGCGCGCGAGGCGGCGGCCGCCAGCCAGACGCTGCTCAGGAACGACGACGACCTGCTGCCCCTGCCGACCCGCGGTCGCAGCCTGCTGATCGCGGGCCGCGCCGCTGACGACGTCGGGCTGGCCTGCGGCGGCTGGTCGATCAGCTGGATGGGCTCGGCCGGACCGATCACGCCCGGGAGCACCTTCCTGGACGGCGTGCGGGAGCTTGCGCCCGACGCCGACGTCGTCCACGAGCCCCAGGGCGACGGGGCCGCACGCGCCGACGTCGGCGTCGTGGTCGTCGCCGAGGAGCCGTACGCCGAAGGCCTGGGCGACCGCTTCAGCGTGCGCCTGGACGACGACCAGCAGGCGCTCGTGCAGCGCGTTCGTGCGCGCGTCGACCGGCTGGTCCTGATCCTCGTCAGCGGCCGCCCGCTGGTCCTCGGCCCCGCCCTGGACGCGGCGGATGCGATCGTGGCGGCGTGGCTGCCCGGCAGCGAGTCCGCCGGCGTCGCCGATCCGCTGTTCGGACGGACCGGCTACCGCGCCAAGCTGCGCTTCCTGTGGCCGGCCGCCGACGCGCAACTCCCCCTGCACCCCTTCGGAGGCGCGATGGCGTCTCCCGCGGCGGGCGATCCCGTCTGGACGATCGGTCACGGCCTCGTGACCGACGCGGTCATGGAGGTGACCCGGTGAACCACCCCTCCCCCACGCGACGTCGCCGAGCGATCGGCGTCGCGGTCCTCCCCTGGCTGCTCGCCCTGCTGACGGTGTTCGGCGTCGCCGCTGCGCAGGACGCCATGGCGATCTACGACTTCGCAGGCGGCGCCCCGGTCGGCGAGGATCCGGCCGGCAATCAGCTCGGCTTCCCGATCTGGCAGGACGGCGCGTCGACGATCGAGCTGAGCACCGTCGAGGTCGAGCCCGGCAGCGAGCTGGCCCTCTCCGATCAGGACGGCACCGTGACGGTGTTGAGCGTCCTGCACGGCATCAACGCCTGGGGCGGCTTCACGCACGCCTACACGAACGCCGACGCGACGGCGTGGCAGCCGCTGGACCTGAGCGGCTACGACGGGATTCGCTTCTGGTACAAGGGCGACGGTCGAGGCGGCACCGTCCAGTTCGACCTGTTCGACAACCGCAACCCCGACCTGCCGGGCGATACCGCCGAGCGCTACGCGTACCGCTTCGTCGACGACACGACCGACTGGCGCCGGATCGAGGTGCCGTTCAGCGACCTGTTCCGCCGGACGGACTTCCAGCCCGGGGGCGCGCCCGACGACGGTCTGACCCTGTCCGAATCGTGGGGCTGGGCGCTCGGGTTCCCGCCGGGCGAGGGCGTCAGCTACGTCCACGGCGTCGAAGCCTACGGCAGCACCGGCGGCGCCGCGGCCGAGGAGGTGACCGTCCAGTTCGCCTCCCCCGTCTTCCGCCTTCCCGAGAGCGGCGAGGTCGAGGTCGCGCTGGAGCTGTCCGCCGCCTCCGAGGAGGCGGTGTCGGTCCGCGTCTTCGTGCAGGCCGACACGGCGACGGCGATGCGCGACATCGTGACGCGGAGCGAGCTGATCGTCTTCCCGCCCGGCGTGACCGAAGCGTCGTTCACCGTGCGTGCCATCGACGACGGCACCCACGAGGGGGACGAGCGCGGCCGGGTCGTGCTGAGCAACCAGCGCGGCGCCGACCTGGGCTTCCAGCGCAACGCCATCGTGCTGATCGTCGACGACGACGATCCGGTCCCCGGCATGATCGCCGACTTCGAGTCGGGGCTCGGCCCGATCTCGGCCGACGGCGCGACCCTCGCGGTCGAGGAGATCCTGTCGGCCCTGCCGACCGCGCGGCCCGACCAGGAGCGCTTCGAGAACGTGCTCGTCGCCGACGGCGGGGACGCCCCGTTCACGCTGACGGCCGACCTGGCCTACCGGCAGGACTGGAGCGACGGCGAGGCCGTGTCGTTCTGGTACTACGGCCGCGGCGACGGTTCGGACGTGACCGTCACGCTGCGCGACGACGTCGCCTACGGCAGCGCCCAGGCCGGCTGGGACCTGGTCTTCGCCGACGAGTTCGACGCGGCCGCCGGCACCTCGCCCGACTGGGACGCGTGGACGGCGGAGCTCGGCGACGGCACGGCCAACGGCATCCCCGGCTGGGGCAACAACGAGCTGCAGGCGTACACCGACCTGCCCGAGAACGTCGCGCACGACGGTGAGGGCAACCTCGTCATCACCGCCCGCGAAAGCGGCGGCGACGCCCCCGAGTGCTACTACGGCGGCCCGTGCGCGTACACCTCGGCCCGGCTGATCACCAAGGACAAGGTCGAGTTCACCTACGGCCGCGTCGAGGCCCGCGTGAAGCTCCCCTACGGCCAGGGCCTGTGGCCCGCCTTCTGGATGCTGGGCGCCGACATCGACGAGGTCCCCTGGCCCGCCAGCGGCGAGATCGACATCATGGAGAACATCGGTCGCGAACCGTCGACCGTGCACGGCACCATCCACGGCCCCGGCTACTCCGGGGGCGCCGGCATCGGCCGCCCCTACGAGCTTCCGACCGGCGAGCGTTTCGCCGACGACGTTCACGTCTTCGCCCTCGAGTGGGAGCCCGGTGCGCTTCGCTGGTACGTAGGCGACGAACTCTATTCGACCGTCACGCCGGACGACATCCCGACCGGGACCGAGTGGGTCTACGACCACCCCTTCTTCCTGGTCTTCAACATCGCCGTCGGCGGGAACTGGCCCGGCCACCCCGACGACACCACCACCTTCCCGCAGACGATGGAGATCGACTACGTGCGGGTGCTGCAGCCGGCCGACGTGGCCGAGAGGTTCGAGGTCGCCTTCAGTGACGACGTCGAAGGCTGGCGCCGCGTGGACCTGTTGTTCGACGCCTTCGTCCGTGCGGACGGGCAGCCCGAGGCCGCGCCGAACGACGGGCTGGGCCTGGAGCACGTGTCGGGCCTGGCGATCGACGTGCCCGCCGGCGATCCGGTGTGGATCGACGACCTGCGGGTGGTGGGCGACTGAGATCCGCCCGCGGCGCGGACGCGCGCCGGCCAGAAGAACGCGGGGGGCGCCGTTCGCGGCGCCCGCCGCTTCACGTCCGTCGAACGGCGGCGCGCGCTCGCGCCGAACGCAGGCCGAAGCGACCGGAGGTCAGTCCCGATCCACCAGCAGCGGCAGCGGGTCGATCGCGTCCCAGCCGCACGGATCCTCGGGATCCTGGCTCTCGTACAGCCCCAGGTGCAGGTGCGGCGGCGTGGTGCGAGCGTTGCCGGTGTTGCCGACGTAGCCGATGATCGTGTCGGGCGTGACGCGCTGGCCCTCGTCGACGTCGGCGTAGGCGGACAGGTGGGCGTAGTAGTAGCGCCGGCCACCGCCGCCCACGATGGTGACGGTCAGGCCGCCCAGGGTGCGCTCCCCGATGCGCCAGATCCAGCCGTCGGTCGCGCTGCGGATCGGCGTTCCGGTGGGGGCGAACAGGTCCTGGCCCTCGTGGCGACGGCCACCGCTACGGGGACCGCCCCAAGTGTCGGCGATCTGGGACACGCGCAGGCCGTCGACCGGCACCTGAAGCGCCGTGTCGATCTCCGGGCCGGCGGCGGCGACGTAGAGCGGGAACACCTCGCGGTAGCGGGCGCGGCGCTCGCGCTCGCGGGCCTCGGCCTCGGTCGCCGGCGGGGGCGGCGGCTCGTCGGGACCCGGGCAGATGAAGGGGGTCTCGACGTTGGCGCCCTCGGGCGGGGCTTGGCCGGCGGCGAAGCCGGCCAGCACCGACGTCACCGCGAGGACGGCGAGGAGCAGGGCGGTCCTGAGGTGGCTGAACGGGGTGGGAACGTGCCTCACGTCGGTCAGTGTCGCCGACCGAGCCGGCTTCGACCGTGCTCCGGCTCGCCAGGCGTCAGGCCGCCCTGCACCCGGACGAGGCGCGGACCACCAGCTCGGTCGGCAGCAGGTCGCCCGCTCCGGTGGGGTCGCGGCGTCCCTCGATGCGGCGGATCAGGCGCTCGGCGGCGCGACGGCCCATCTCGACCGCCGGCAGGCGCACGGTCGTCAGCGGCGGGCAGGCGTGGCGCGCCAGCGGGACGTCGTCGAAGCCGACGATCGCGACGTCCTCGGGGATGCGCAGCCCGGCCTCGCGCAGCGCCGTCATGGCCCCGAAGGCGACCACGTCGTTGCCGGCCACCAGGCCGTCGGGCCGCACGCGGCGTAGCAGGCGGGCCGTCGCCTCGGCCCCGCTGTCGGCGGAGAAGGTGGCCGTTTCGAGCCAGGCGTCGGAGGCGTCCAGGCCGGCCGCGGTCATCGCCTCTCGCCAGCCGGCCAGCCGCATCGCCGAGCTGTGGTGCGCCAGCGGCGCGTAGGGAACGTGGGCGATTCGCCGGCGCCCCAGGCCGATCAGGTGCTCGGTCGCCTCCCGGGCGGCGCCGACGTTGTCGACGTCGACCTGGGGACCGTCGGGTACGTGCCCGATCACGATCACCGGGTAGCCCTCGGCGATCAGCGCGGGCAGGTCGGGATCGTCGTCGCGCGGGTTGAGGACGATCAGCCCGTCGATTTGCTTGCCGCGCACCAGGGCGTGGTAGGCGTCCGGCCGGGTGACGTCCTCGAGCGCTTCGACCAGCACGCGGAAGCCCCGCCGGTGGGCCGCCTCGTTGAGGCTGTAGAGCGCCTGCGGCACGAAGGCGTCCACCTTGAGGTTCTCGGCGTAGGCGATCACCAGGCCGATGGTGCGCGCCCGGCCCGACGCCAGTTGCCGCGCCGCGGCGGAGGGAACGTAGCCCAGCTCGCGCGCGGCGTCCAGGACGCGTTTCCGTGTCTCGGGCGCGATCGCGATGCTGGTCCGGTCGTTCAGGACGACCGAGACGGTGCTGCGCGACACCCCGGCGCGGCGGGCCACCATCTCGCTGGTGGGCCGCCGCGCGCTCACGAGGTCGGGTCCTCGCCGCGGCCGACGCGCACCGCGCCGTAGGGCGGGAGCGCCAGTTGGCCGATCCGGACCTCGCGGTCCAGGAAGCTGAGCCACCAGTCGCCCGCCCGGCGGACCCCTTCGGGCAGCGGTCGCGGGTCCAGGCCGGCGTCGCGCAGCAGGCGGGTCAGCAGGGTCGCCATCGATTCGTTCTCCAGCGCGGCGCCCAGCATCCACGCTTCGCCGTCCGCGTGGCGGCGGCGCACCAGCGCGGCCGCGCCGCGGTAGGCGGGATCGTCGTAGGTCGCGAGCACCTCGCCGCCCTCCTCGGCCTCGAGCAGGTCGCCCCAGATGCCGTACGCGAGGGGCGCGTCGTGGCCGCTCATGCGCAGCGTGCGTGTCACGCCCGGGCGCAGGCCGTCGACGCGGGTGACGCGTGCGCCGACCAGAGGGCGCAACGGCCCGGGCGCGGTCGGGTGGGCCCTCAGGCTCGTCGTCTTGGCGCCGGAGCGGGGGCCCAGGAGCAGCCGACCGCCCGCTTCGACGTAGCGGGTCAGGCGCGCGGCCAGGTCCTCGTCGGCCAGCTGCAGGGCGGGGGCGATGACCACGCGGTAGGGGCTCAGGTCGCGGCCGCCCTCGTCGGCGGGCTTGCCGGCCAGCTTCTTCGGGACCAGGTCCACCTCGACGCCCAGGGCGCGCAGGGGGGCGTAGAACGCCATCACCTGCTGGCGGTACTCGAAGCCGCGGGCGTGCGGCTGGATCTCGGCCGCCCAGAGGTCCTCGTAGTCGAACAGGATCGCGACCGACGGGCGCTTCCAGGCCGCGCCGACGGCGTCCAGGCCCTCGCGGACGCCGTGCCCGCGGGGCGCGCCCAGGTCGGCCGCGACCGCCTGGGCCTCCTCGAACGCCTGGTCGGGCGTACCGTCGTGCCGCAGCAGACCGGCGTGCATCGTCTCCTGCGCGCCGACGGCGGCGCGCCAGCGGAACCAGGACACCATCTCTGCCCCGTGGGCGAAGCCCTGCAGCGTCCACAGCCGCACCACGCCGTCGCCCGGAATGGGGTTGGACGGCGCCCAGTTGACCTGGCCTGGCTGCTGCTCCATCACCCAGTGCGGTCGGTCCTTCAGGCCGCGGTAGAGGTCGTGACTGATCGCCACCAGGTCGGGGTGGCCGACGCGCAGGTAGCGCTCCTTGACCTCGTCGGGGAGCGGGCTCTCCTCGAGCTGGCCGACCGGGTAGTTGTCGAACGCGATGGCGTCCAGGCCGGCCGCCAGGTCGACGTGGTCGTAGTCGGGGAAGAGCATCATCGAGTTGTGCACGATCGGGGCGTCGGAGTGCCGCCGGATCGTCTCGCGTTGCAGCCGGTCGTAGGCGACCACGCCGTCCGACGCGAAGCGCCGGAAGTCCAGGCGGTGGCTGGGGTTGGACTCGGTGACGGCCTGCTCGGGCAGTTCGACCTCGGAGAAGTCGCGGTACTCCTGGCTCCAGAAGACGGTCCACCAGGCCTCGTTGAGGGCGTCCACGTCGCCGTAGCGGTCGGCCAGCCAGGTCCGGAACTCGCTTCGGCAGGTATCGCACCAGCAGCGGGTGGTGTCGTGGCAGCCGTACTCGTTGTCGGTCTGCCAGGCCACCAGGCCCGGGTGAGGGCCGTAGCGTTCCGCCAGGGCGTCCACGATGCGTTGGGTCTCGCGGTGGTAGGAGGGACTGCGGAAGCAGTAGTGGCGACGCGAGCCGAAGCCGCGGACGTGGCCGTCCGGTCCGACCGGCAGCACGTCGTCGTGCGCGTCGATCAGCCACTTCGGCGGCGTGGCCGTGGGGGTGCCCAGGATCACGCCCAGGCCGGCCTGGTGCAGGGTGTCCATCGCCTCGTCCAGCCAGGCCCAGTCGTAGCGGCCGGGCTCGGGCTCGATGCGGCTCCAGGCGAACTCGCCGATGCGGACGCGTTCGATGCCCAGCTCGCGCATGCGGCGGGCGTCGTGCGCCCAGCGTTCGCGCGGCCAGTGGTCGGGGTAGTAGCAGACGCCGAGGGTCATGACGGGGTCCTTTCGGAACGGCGCGGGCAGCGTCGCGCGGGTGGGCGCGGGCGGTTCAGTCCTTCACGGCACCGGCGGTGATGCCGGCGATGAAGTAGCGCTGCAGCCACAGGAACAGGATGAGGAACGGCAGGGTCGCGATGGCGGTGCCGACCATGATGCCGCCCCACGACACGCGCGTGAGGCCCACCAGGGTGCCCAGCGCGACCGGGATGGTGTAGGCGTCCTTCTGCGTCAGGATCAGCAGTGGCCAGAAGTAGTCGTTCCACTGGAACAGGAACAGCACGATCGCGACCGCGGCCAGTGCGGGGCGCATGATGGGCAGGACGATCTGGGCGAAGATCCGCGCCTCGCTGGCGCCGTCGATGCGGGCGGCCTCCAGCAGGTCGCTGGGGATCGAGAGCATGTTCTGGCGCATGAAGAAGACGCCCAGCGGGTAGGCCAGCCAGGGCAGGATGATCGCCCACCAGGTGTTGCCGATGCCCAGGTCGCGCGCGACCAGCAGGTACTGCGGAATGGCGCGCACCTCGAACGGGATGGTGAGCGCCGCGATCACGACGGTGAACAGCAGGCCGCGCCCGGCGAAGCGGAACTTGGCGAAGGCGTAGCCGCTCATCGCCGAGACCAGCACGGCCAGGGAGGTGAAGATGATCGAGATGCCGACCGAGTTGGCGACGGCACGGAGGAAGTTCAGGTCGTTGTTGAGCTCGCGCCAGTTCTCGCCCAGGTGCATGCCCGGCAGCAGCGTCGGTGGCGCGGCCAGGATCTCGTTGTTGGGCAGCGTGGCCGAGATCAGCATCCACACGATCGGCAGCAGGAACAGGATCGCCAGCGGCAGCATGATCAGGTGCAGCAGGAACCCGCGGATCAGGCGATCGCGTCTCATCGCTCGACCTCCCGGCCGCCGACCAGGCGGATCTGCAGCAGCGAGAAGGCTGCGGCGATGATCGCGACGGTGTAGGCGATCGCCGAGGCGTAGCCGAAGTTGAAGCTACGGAAGCCGGTCTTGTACAGGTAGGTGACCAGCGTCTCGGTGGCGTTGCCGGGGCCGGTGGTGGTGATCAGCCACGGCTCGGTGAACAGCTGCAGGGTGCCGATCGTCGAGAGCACGAAGCAGAACAGCAGCACCGGCCGGAGCAGCGGCAGGGTGATGCGGAAGAACTGCGCGAACGGGCCCGCGCCGTCGATCTTGGCCGCCTCGTAGAGGGTCAGCGGGATCGACTGCAGGCCCGAGAGGAGGATGACCGCGTTGTAGCCGGTCCACCTCCAGGTCATGGCGATCATGATCGTGATCATGGCGGGGGTGTTCTCGAACAGCCACGCGACGGTCGGCAGGCCCAGCGCCGCCAGGCCGTAGTTGAGGATCCCGAACTGGTCGTTGAAGATCAACCGGAACACGGCCGAGTAGGGCACGGCGCCCAGCACCAGCGGCGCGAAGAAGGCGAAGCGGAAGAACCCCTTGGCCTTCAGCAGGTCGCTCTGGAAGGCGACCGCCAGCAACGTCGCGAACGCCAGCATGATCGGCACCTGCACGACGAGGATCGTCATGGTGTTGCCCAGGGCGTTCCAGAAGAACTCGTCCTGGATCAGGCGACCCCAGTTGAAGTCCCAGTCCAGCGTCCAGGGCCGGCGGCGGGTGTTGAGGAAGCTCAGGACGAACGAATAGCCGATCGGGTAGACCCAGAAGATCGCGAAGAAGATGAAGAACGGAGCGAGGAAGAGATAGGGAGCGAGGCTCCGGCTGCGGCGGCGCCGCGCCGGGCGGGCGTGGGTCGGCACGTCGGACATCGGCGGACCTCCGGTGCGGAGAAGGGTGGAGTGGAGCGCCGGCCGTGGGGGCCGGCGCTCCGGGGCGGATCAGTCCGCGATGGGCAGACCGGTGCTCGAGGCGATCTGGCGGGCCGCCTGGTCGAGCGCCTCCTGCGCGCTGTCGTACTGACCGTCGAGGTAGTCGTTGACCACGACGATCATGACGTTGCGGGCTTCCTGGAAGAACTGCGTACCGGAGACCGCGGGGACGTCACCGAGGGTCCCCATGATGTCGGCCCAGATCGGCTGGCCGCCGAAGAACTCGACAGGCTGCGCGAGGCCGGGGTTGTCGATCAGCGACAGCAGCGACGGGGTGAGGCCGTAGTCGAAGAGGATCTCGAGCTGGTTGTCCTCGTCGGCCAGGGCGTTGACGATGAAGTCGTAGGCGAGCTCTTGGTTGTCGCTGCTGGACGGGATGGCCAGCGCGGAGCCGCCGAGGTTGCTGGCGCGAACGCCACCGGGCTCGAGGGCCGGGGTGAGGTAGACGCCCCACAGGCCGGCCTGCTCGTCGGGCATCTCGGCGGTCAGCGTGCCGGCGTACCAGGAGCCGAAGAAGGAGCTGGCCTGGGCGTCGTTCTGCAGGAACTGGATCTGCTCGACCCAGCCCGCGGGGTGCAGGACGCTGGCGTCCCACAGCATCTTCATCGTGTCCATCGCCTGGACGCAGCCGGGCTGGTTGACGGTGATCTCGGTGCCGGCCTCGTCGAAGTAGAAGCAGCCGGCCTGGTTGGCGAGCATGCGGAACCACTCGTCGTCGCCACCCTTGCCGATGGCGCCCATCTTGACGTTGCCGTCGAAGGTCGCGTTCAGCTGCGCACCGGCTTCGGCGAAGTCGCTCCAGGTCTGGATGCCGGTGGGATCGATGCCGGCCTGTTCGTACAGGTCACGGCGGTAGAAGATCGCCGTCGGGCCGGAGTCGTAGGGGACGGCGAAGATCTGCTCGCCCTCGGTCAGCTCGGCCCACTTGAAGTCGGGGAAGAGCGGCAGCAGCTCTTCGCCGCCGAGGGTGCGGAGGTCGGTGAAGCAGTCGGGGAACTGGGCCCAGAAGACCTGCGCTTCGTTGTTCTCGACCAGGTAGATGTCGGGCATGTCCAGGCCGCCCGCGGCGCAGCCGGCGAGGCCGCGGTCGTAGACGTTCTGGTTGCCGAGGTCCTCGACGACGACCTCGACGCCGGGGTGCATCTCCTGGAAGCTGGCGATGGTGCTCTCCAGGGCGGGCTTGTTGATGTCCCAGACCCAGACGGTGAGCGTCTGCGCGCTGGCCATGCCGAAGGCGGCCAGGGCGACGAGGGCGAGAATGAGGCGCTTCATGCGGGTACCTCCTTGACGAGAGACGGAGTCTCGGGGCGGAGCGAGACGCCGTTCGGATCCACGGGCGGCCTCGTCGCGGTACACGACGACGACCGGTCGCGGGCCCTTCAGGTCGCCACGCGACGCGCAGTACGGGGTACTAACGCGCGTTAGTCGTAGCCTAGAGACCCGCGGGATCGCTGTCAAGACCTCGCGTCTCCGATGGCGCCGCTACGTCGCAGCCTCCGTCCTCAGGACGATCTGCAGGACCTCGTTCGGTGCGGACGCGAGGCGGTCGAACGCCTCGGCGGCCCGCCCGAAGGGCAGCACGTCGGTGATCAGGGGCGTCAGCGACAGCACGCCCTCGGCCTGGAGCCGCATGCCGGTCGTGACCAGGCGCCGTCGATCCCAGCGGTGCGCACGCGAGGGGTGGACGCCGGAGATCTGCGACGCGCGCAGCTCGATCCGGTTGTGGTGGTATTCGTCGCCGAGGCGTAGGCCGACCGGCTCGCCCTGGTAGAACCCCATCGCCACGACGCGCGAAGCGTAGGCGACGGAGCGGATCGCTTCGTGCAGGGCGGGCACGGCGCCGGACGCTTCGATCGCGACGTCGGCGCCGCGGCCGTCGGTCAGGTCTCGGACCGCCTCGGCGACGGAGGCGTCGCGCGGATCCAGCGCCGTCGTAGCCGGCGTCAGGCGTCGCGCGAGTTCGCGGCGGGCCGCGACCGGATCCACCGCGACCACGCGAGCGCCGGAGCGCGCGGCGAGCTGCACGACGATCTGCCCGGGGACCCCCAACCCGAAGACGACGGCGGTCTCGCCGATCGCGAGGTCCGCGTCCAGCACGCCGTTGAGGGCGATCGCGGTCATGTGCGAGAAGATGCCCGCGACCGGGTCGAGGCGGTCGGGCACCGTGCGCCAGCGCACCTCGTCGGCGCTTGCGACGTGCCGCTCGCGGTGTCCCCAGGTGCCGTACACGAGGCTGCCCGGCGGGGGGTCGGTCACGTCGTCCGCGACCTCGACGACGCGACCGACCTCCTCGTAGCCCCAGGTCTCGACCGGGTAGCGGAGCGACGGTTCGGATCCGTCCAAGAACAGGCGTCGGTCGGCGTCCCAGCGCTTGGCGAGGTACGGGTTGGTCCCGCGGACGATGGTGCCCTCCGTTCCGGCGCTGATGCCGCTGTAGAGGGTCTCGATGCGGACCTGCCCTGCGCCCAGCGGCGGATCGGGGCGATCGATCAGATCGACCTGCCCGGGGCTGGTGCAGACGAGGACGCGGGCCATCGCGCGGTCCGCTTCAGTCGTGCGACGCCGCGGCGTCCACGGGCTGGCGCAGCGGCTCGGGGATCATCTCGCCGTGCGCAGCGATGAGCTCGTCGACGAGGGTCCAGATCTGCTCGAGGTCCAGCTCCGAGCTGGTGTGCGGGTCGAGCATGGCCGCGTGGTAGACGTGCTCGCGCTTCCCTTCGAGGAGCGCTCGCACCGTCAGCTCCTGCACGTTGACGTTCGTCTGCATCATCGCTGCAAGCTGCGGCGGCAGGCCCCCGATGCGGGTCGGCTGCACGCCCTGCGCGTCGACGAGGCAGGGCACCTCGACGCAGGCGCCGTCGGGCAGGTCGTCGATCAGCCCGCGGTTGGGGACGTTGCCGTAGACCACGGCGGGCTGGCCGGTCTCCTTGGCGTGGATGATCTGCGAGCCGTACTCGACGCTGCGCTGCACGGAATCGAGGTCGGCGAAGGCCGAGACCTGCGCGTCGACGTGGGAGGGCATCAGCGGCGTCGATTCGATGAGGGCGCGCAGCGCTTCGGGATCCTGCGACCCCGGCTGCTCCAGCTCGCGCTCGATGAACTCCCAGCTGGCGATGCCGGCCTGGCAGCGGTAGAGGTACTCGTCGAGGGGGACGCCGAAGCGCTCGATCAGGTCGGGGCGGGCGTTCTTGATGAACCAGGGCGTGTACTCCGCGAGGTGTTCGCTGGACTCGGTCACGAAGTAGCCGAGGCGCCCCAACAGCTCGTAGCGGACGCGGTTGTGATCGGGGACGCGGCCCTCGTCCAGGACGCGGCGGATCTCGGGGTAGAGGTCCACGCCGTCGCGTTCGAAGGTCAGGTAGAAGGCCATGTGGTTGATCCCGGCGACGAGGTAGTCGATCTCCTCGACCGGGACGCCGATGTCCTTGGCCAGCTCGCCGGCGGTGTGGGGGACGCTGTGGCAGAGGCCGACGGTGGCGATGGTCGAGGCGCGGTCGAGCGCCATGCAGTTCATCGCCATCGGGTTGACGTAGTTCAGGTGCAGCACGTCGGGGCAGAGCCGTTCCATGTCGTGCGCCATCTCCAGCAGGACGGGCATGGTGCGCAGCGCGCGCATGATGCCGCCGACGCCGAGGGTGTCGCCGATCGTCTGGCGCAGGCCGTAGCGCTTGGGTACCTCGAAGTCGATCACGGTCGAGGGCTCGTAGCCGCCGACCTGGATCATGTTGACGGCGTAGTCGGCGCCGTCGAGGGCGCGTTCGCGGTCGGTGGTGACCTCGAAGGTCGGGGTGGCGCCGAGGGCGGCGGCGACGCGCTGGCCGACGCGGTGGGACAGGCCGAGGCGGCGCTCGTCGATGTCGTGGAGCACGATCGTCGCGTCGGCCAGCTCCGGATAGGACAGGATGTCCACCATCAGGTTCTTGGCGAAGACCGTGCTGCCGGCGCCGATGAAGGTGATCTTGGGCATGCGGGGGCTCCTACGCGTGGGGTTCGCGACGGCCTCGGCCGTCGAGGAGGTCGGACGCGCGGACCCGCCAGGATCGGCGGGGCGAGCGCGACCGCGATTCAGCCTCCCAGACTAAACGCAACGGGCCTCGGGCGCGTCGGCAACCCGCGGGGACGGGGTTCCGCCGTACCGCGGATCCATCTGCCTTCTCGGGCGTGCATGCGGTGCGAGCGCCGCCCCGGCGGCGGTTCGCGTCGCTCAGTCGCGCACGGACAGCGCGTCCACCACGCCGCCGCGCAGCAGGCCGCGGTAGACGCCTTCGACCTCGATCTCACGGCCTGCGACCTGCAGGGTCGGGTAGTCCCGGTTGTGCGGGCGCAGCGCCCAACGGTCGCCCCCCAGCCGGTCGAGGTACTTCAGCGTCACCTCGTCGTCGCCGACGCGCACGGCGCAGATCTCCCCCGAGCGCCGCGTCGGACGCTTCTCGAGCAGCACCACGTCGCCGTCCTGGATCAGGTCCGCCATCGAGTCCCCGGCGACGCGCAGGGCGAAGCCCCGCCCGTGCAGGCCGGGGATGGGAAGCCAGGCTTCGGCATGGGCGACCGCCTCGGCCAAGGGGCCGGCGGGGATCGAGCCCAGGACGGGCACGCCGGTGGCTTCCGCCGGCAGGTCCAGCCGTGGCGAGCGGCCGCGGCCGCGACTCTCGAAGGTGATCCAGCCCTTGTCGTCCAAGGCCTGAAGGTGCTGCTTGAGGCTGACGTAGTGGATGCCCAACTCCCGCGCGAACTCCGCCAGGTCGGGTGTGGCGCCGGTCCGGGCCACATGGTCGCGCAGGCGTTCGTAGACGCGTCGTTGTGCCGGGGAGAGCGTGGGCCGCATTACCTCAAAGACTAAGGTATCGGCCTCGGGGCGTCAAGGGCGCATCCGCGACCGCGCTTCATGAGGTCGTGAACGCGTTCACGCGCGACCGCGAGTTCTGCCGTCCTGGACGCAGTTCGGAGCGATTCCGAGAAGCGGCGCGCCGCGTGCGCGTGTGAAAAGCGTGAGAAATGGCGTCGAGGACACGAAAAACGGGGTGGACAGAATCCCGGGCGGGCTGCTATAGTTTCTGTAGTGACGCGGGATCGCCCGTGGCCATGTCAGGCCACCCACCCGGCCCCCGCCCCCTTCGCAACCCCTCCGGACGATCCGTCCGCGCCCCACCGAGGTCCGACCATGTTGAACACCTTCGACACCCTTCCGCAGCACGATCGCTGCGACGTGCCCGACATCGTGCCCTCCACCCTGGCCCTGCCCACCCGCACCCTGGATCCGGGCAGCACCTTGTACGAGGCCGGCCGCGAGGCCGCCAGCCTCTACGTCGTGAACTACGGCGTCCTCAAGGCCGTCGTCCCGACCAGCCTGGGTCGCGATCGCATCGCCGACCTGTACGGCCCGGGCGACGTGCTGGGCCTCGCCTCCCTCGACGGCGGGCACCACGCCGAGACGGTCGTCGCCGTGCACGACAGCTGCCTCACCCCGATCGATCCTCAGCAGGCCATGAACGACCGCAAGCTGCGCGACTACATCCTGCAGAGCATGGCGCGCCAGCTGCGCCGCAGCCGCGAGATGATCGACGAGGCCGAGATGCCGGTGGGCGCCCGCGTGACGCGCGCCTTCCTGCGCCTCGCACGCCAGTTCGGCCAGCCCAGCGACGAGAGCGAGAGCGGCATCAAGCTCCCGCTGGCCCTCACCCACGAGGACCTCGCCGACCTGACCGGCAGCAGCCGCGTCA
>CAZJGU010000013.1:0-32424 GCA_964545455.1 uncultured bacterium
GATCCACCAGGTGGCGTAGGTGCTGAACTTGTAGCGGCGGCGGTACTCGAACTTCTCGACCGCGCGGATCAGCCCCTGGTTGCCCTCCTGGATGAGGTCGAGGAAGCTCATGCCGCGGCCGTTGTACTTCTTGGCGATGCTGACGACCAGGCGCAGGTTGGCCTCGATCAGGTGCTGCCGGGCCAGGTCGCCGTCCTCGACGATGCGCTGCAGACGACGGCGCTCCCGCTCCGGGACGTCGTCCTCGATCTCGTCCAGCGCGGCGCGGGCGGCCTCGCCCTCCTCGATCCGGCGAGCCAGGCTGATCTCCTCCTCGAGGGTCAGCAGCTTCACGCGGCCGATCTCCTGCAGGTACTGCCGGACCGGGTCGTTGGTGCGGACGCGGGCGTCGGCCATCGCTTCGGCGCGCGCCTCGAGGGCCGCGATGCCGCGGCGGCCGATCTCCTCCGCGTCGAGCTCCTCTTCGTCCAGGTCCTCCTCGAGCTCGTCGTCGTCGATGACCTCGTCCTCGGCCAGGTCGGCGATCGTGACGCCGCGCTTCTCCAGCCGCTCCATCAGGTCCTCGAAGTTCTGGTCGTCCGCGTCGAGGCCCAGCCGCTCGATCGCCTTGGTGAACGCGGCGCTGATCTCCTCGGTGTCGAGCGAACCCTCCCGCTCGCCGCGTTCGAACAGCGACGCGACTTCGGGGGCCTGCAGCCAGGCGGGGCCTTCGGCCGGCGGGGCGGCGTCGGCGGGTGGCGCCTCGGCGGGCTCGGCAGGGGGGTCGGCCTTCGCGGGCTTCGTCGCGGCCGACTTCTCCTTCGCGGCCGATTCCTTCGCCGCGTCCTTCTTAGCCGCGGGCTTCTTGGCCGACGTCGTCGCGGGGGCCTTCTTCTTCGTTGGGGCTTTCGTCTTGGCGGACGCCTTCGTCTCGGGCGCCTCCGTGGAGGCGGCCTCCGTGCCCGCATCCTTCTTGGCGGGGGCCTTCGTGGCGGGCGCCTTCTTGGGCGCAGCGGCCGCCGAAGCCGGAGCCTTCTTCGTCGCGGCCTTCTTCGCCGCGGCCTTCTTCGTACCCTTCGACCCGGCCTTGCTGCCGGCGTCGCCCGTGCCCGAGCTCGCCTCGGACGCGCTCGCGGTCGCGGATCCAGACGCCGTCGCGGGCGTCGCCTCGGTCGTCGACGCCGAATCGGTCGTCGCGGCCTTCGCGGCCTTCTTCGCCATGCACTCTCCTCCGCCGGGGGTAGGGCCGAATGCCTACGGGAACGGGGCCCTGCGGGCGTCCAAGCCGGGGCGTCGTGGACGATGGGGCCGTGTGCGGGCAGATGCTACCACGGCATCCTGCCCACCCTGCGGCGGCGTGCACGCCGTAGGGGACGCCGTTGGACGACGTACACAAGGCGATCTCCTGCGAGGTCGAGGACGCGCGCGGTGATACAGTCAGGACGTTCGTCCCTTGACGCCCCGACCGCACGGCCGGGGAGATCCAACGCATCCTCGAAAGGGGTCGCATGCGCCGTATTCTGTCGCTCCTCGCCGTCCTGGCCCTCGTGGCCGCACCTTCCGCCCTCGCCCAGGAGACGCACACCGTGCGCGTCGGCATGCAGGCCGTCGGCACCTTCAGCTGGGTCGTCCACGCCATGCAGTACTTCGGCGTCGACGAGGAGTTCGGCCTGGACCTCCAGCCGATCACCTACGCCACCAAGCAGGCGACCGAGCTGGCGCTTCGCGGCGACGAGGTCGACATCGTCGTCGACGACTTCGTCGGCGCCGTCCAGATGCGCGAACGCGGCGTGGCCGTCCAGACCGTCTACCCGTACGGCAAGGCGGTCGGTGGCCTGGTCGTTCCGGCCGACAGCGAGATCCAGGGCCTGGCCGACCTGCAGGGCGCGACCATCGCTGCCGCCAGCCTGGACGACAAGAGCCTGCTGATCCTGCGCGCCCTCACCGTCAGCCAGTACGGCTTCGATCCGCAGGAGGACGGCGAGGTTCTCGCCGCCGCGCCCTGGCTCATGACCGGCCTCATGGACGACGGCGAGATCGACGCCGGCATCCCCTACTGGCACTTCGTCTCGCGCATGACCTACGACGGTCAGTACCGCGACGTGATGATGGTGACCCAAATGCTGGACCAGTTGGGGCTTCGTAGCGACCTGCCGATCCTGGTCCTGGTCGCCCGCGAGGGCATGGAGCCGGCCGCCGTCACCCGCTTCATCGAAGCGATGGTCGAGACGACCGAGCGGATGAAGGCCGACTCGATGGACGGCATCTGGCAGTCGATCCTCGACGAGGAGCTCTACAGCCTGCCCGACCCCGCCGCCTTCCCCGAGGTGCGCGCGCGCTGGGAGGCCGGCCTGCCCGACGGCTGGACCGAGGAGCAGATCGAAGGCCTCTCGACCCTGGTCGAGCGCCTGGTCGAGATCGCCGGCAGCGAGCTCGTCGGCATCGACGCCATCCCCGCCGACGCCTTCACCACGGAGTTCGTCCCAGCCAACTGACCTGACCCTGCGCCGCGAGCGCCCGGAGGGTTCCCATCACGACGTCGCGCGCGTCCGCCCCGGAAGAGCCGGGGCGGACGCCTTCCCGCCCTAGCCTCGTCTCCCGGACGCCTTGGACGATCCTGGCGTCCTACCTGTCGATCCTGGTCGCCTGGATCGTCGCCGCCTGGGCCCTGCCCAGCGAGCTGATGCCCGGCCCGATCGCGACCTTCGAGTTCGTCGCCCGCCAGATCGAGCGGGGCGTGCTCTGGATGCACCTGTGGGCCACCACCCGTCGCGTGCTGATCGCCTTCGCCTTCGGCATGACCGCGGGCGTGGCGCTGGGCGCGGCGATGGGCCTGTCGCGCACGATCGACCGAGCGCTACAGGGCTGGCTGATCGCCGGCCTGACGGTGCCGCGCATCCTGCTGTTCGTGATGAGCTACCTCATCTTCGGGCTGTCGGACACCGCCGCGATCGTGGCCCTGATGGTCACGATCCTCCCGACGATCATGGTCCAGGTGCGCGAGGGCACGCGCGCGATCGACCGCAAGCTGGTCGAGATGGCCGAGGCCTACCACCGGCCCCGCACCACCATCTGGCGCCACGTGGTCCTACCCCAGGTCATGCCGTACGTGGTGGGGACCGCCCGCAGCTCGCTCTCGCTGGCGTGGAAGATGGTCGTGCTGGCGGAGCTCCTGGGCCGCACCACCGGCGTCGGCTACCAGATCTCGTTCTACTTCCAGATGTTCGACATGGTCGGGATCCTCGGCTACGGCGTGACGATGATGATCATCCTCGCCATGGTGGACCTGATCCTGCTGGGCCGCTGGCAGCGCAGCGCCTTCCGCTGGCGTGCGCCGGCCGGAGCGGACGCCTGACGTGGCGACGGTCGTCGCGTCCGGCATCCACAAGACCTTCCCCGCGCCCGGCGGAACGGTCGTCGAGGCGCTGAAGAACGTCGACCTCGTCGTCGCCGACGGTGAGTTCGTCTGCCTCCTCGGCCCCAGCGGCTGCGGCAAGACGACGCTGCTGAACGTGATGGCAGGACTGCTGCCCCAGGACGCCGGCACGGTCCGGGTCGAGGGCGCCGCCGGTCGCGACCCCGTCGTGCGGACCGTCTTCCAGGAGGCCCGGCTGCTGCCGTGGATGACGGTGCGCGAGAACCTCGCCTTCGTCCTCGACGGGCCCGAGCGCGCCAAGAACGCGCGGATCGACGAGTGGCTGGGCCGCGTCGGCCTGGCCGGCACGCAGGACTACTACCCGCGGCAGCTCTCGATCGGCATGCAGCAGCGCGTCTCGGTCGCCCGCGGCCTGATCGTGAATCCGGACGTGCTGTTCATGGACGAGCCGTTCGGCGCCCTGGACGAGCTGACGGCGATGACGATGCGCGAGGAGCTGCTTGGGCTGTGGGAAGGCCTGGGCGTGACCATCGCGTTCGTGACCCACAACCCGCTCGAAGCGGCGCTGCTGGCCGATCGGATCGTGATCATGGGGGCGAACCCCGGTCGGATCGTCCACGAGGAGCGCCTGTCCGACACCCTCGTCCGCCCCCGCGACCCCGACGACCTCGAGCTCTGGCGCGTCTCGCGCGGAGCCGTCCACTACTTGCGAGGTGACGCCCGTGGCTGACTCCGAACCCCTCGTCGCCGTCCGCGACCTGGACAAGCGCTACGGCCGCACGCTGGCCGTCGACGACGTCTCGCTCGACATTGAGCGCGGCGAGCGCTACGCCATCCTCGGGCCCAACGGCGCGGGCAAGACGACCCTCATCCATACGCTCTGCACGATCCACCGTGCCGACGAGGGCACCGTCACCGTCGACGGCTACGAGGTGCACGCCAACCCACGCATGGCGCGGCGCCGGATCGGCGTGGTCTTCCAAGAGCCCAGCCTCGATACCCGCCTCACGGTCGAGGAGAACCTCGAGTTCCACGGGCGCGTCTACGGCGTGCCGCGACGGCTACGGCGCGAACGGATCGACCAGCTGCTCGAGCTCGTGGATCTCGGTGACTGGCGCGGTCACCTGGTGCGGGCGTTGTCGAAGGGGATGCAACGCCGGCTGGAGATCGCGAGGGCGCTGGTGCACGACGCGACCCTGCTGGTCCTCGACGAGCCCACCGTCGGGCTCGACGCCCAGTCGCGCGAGCGGATGTGGACCTACCTCGAGACGCTCCAAGCCGAGCGCGACCTGACCGTCCTCGTCACGACCCACTACATCGAGGAGGTCGATAGCTGCGATCGCGTCTGCATCGTCGACCACGGCAAGGTGCTGACGATCGGCACGCCCGGCGAGCTGAAGGCCCGCCACGGCCAGCGCCAGGTGCGCCTCCGTACGGACGACGCGTCCACGGCAGAGCGGATCGCGTCCGCCTACGAGGACGCTCGTGCGCAGCCCGACGACGCCACCGAGCTGATCGTGCCCATCGCCGAGGAGGCCGAGGTCGAACGCTTGCTCGGGGCGTACGGCGCCAACCTGCGAGCGTTCGCGCTCGAGCAACCATCGCTCGAGAGCGTCTTCCTCGACCTCACCGGCCGCGACCTACGCGACGCCGTCGCGGGCGCCAAGGAGCGCATGCTGGGCGCGCCCCGCTCGGGGGGCGAACCGGTGCGGTGAGCGCATTCCCGTCGGATTCCCGACCCCGCCTGCCCGTCCACGTCGGGTACACTCGGGACATTCGTCCTAAGGATTCGGTACGTCTATCGCGTCGCTTGGTCGCCGACGCCGCCGTCCATCGCCGACCCCATTCCAGACCCGTGAGGAGATCGACCTGATGCACCGTCGCACGTCCGCCTTCGTCGCCTCGCTGCTCGCCCTGGCCGCCCTGTCGTTGGCCCTCGCCCAGCCCGCGCCCAGCGATCCTTCCTTCGAGTGGGCCGATCTGGGCCGTAGCGTGTACAACGCCAACTGCGCCTCCTGCCACGGTGCCGAGGGCGCCGGCATCCCCGGCGCCTTCCCGCCGCTCGCCGGCCATGCGGCCGACCTGATGAACCCCGACGGAGGCCCCGTCCTGCTGATCGACACGCTCCTCTACGGCCTGCAGGGGCAGATCGAGGTCGAGGGCGCCAGCTACAACGGCGCGATGCCCGGCTGGCAGCAGTTGGACGACGCCCGCGTGGCGGCGGTCATCAACTACATCGTCACCTCCTGGGGCAACGTCGACGCGCTCGCCGAGGACACCGTGCTGGTCGCGCCGGCCGACGTGGCCGCCGAGCGGGACAAGGGCCTCTCGCCCGCCGACGTGCTGGCCCTGCGCGCCGAGGTGCTCGGCACCGAAGCGGCCGCGGAGCCGGAGACCGGCGCCTCCGAGGTCCAGGTGCTCGACGACGAGGTCGGCTACTACACCGAGGCCCAGGCCGACCGCGGTGCCGACGTCTACGCCGAGCACTGCTCGAGCTGCCACGGCGACACCCTTCGCGGGGGCGCGCACGAGCCGCCGCTGACGCAGCTGGGCTTCTTCCGGCAGTGGAACGAGCGCACCTTCGACACCCTCTACGCCTACTACTCGACCCAGATGCCGTTCGGCACGTCGCGCCGGCTGACCGAGTCGCAGTACGTCGCGATCGGCGCGTTCTGGCTGCGCTTCCACGACTACCCCTCCGGCGACGTCGAGCTGACTTCCGACCCGGAGCAGATGCGACAGATCGTCATCGAGCGACGCTGAGGCGTCGTCCGGAGCGCTGCGGACGGTGCCGCAGCGCTCCCTCTCGTTCGAGGCCACGGCGGGGGAGGCACCGCGTATGCGCACCTTGATCGGCGGTATCGGCGCGATCTGGCTTCGCGAGCTCAAGCGCGCGCTGCGCGACCGCGGTCAGCTCGTGGGCGGCGTCAGCCGTCCTCTCCTGTGGGTCCTGATCATGGGCATCGGACTCAACCCGTACTTCCGGGGCGAGATCTACGGCGAAGTGCGCTTCGTCGTGCCCTACACCTACCTGCAGTTCATCTTCCCCGCGGTCATCGTGCTGAACATGCTCTACACCTCGGTGCAGTCCGCCGTCTCGGTCATCTGGGACCGCGAGTTCGGCTTCCTGCGCGAGGTGCTCGTCTCGCCGCTGCCGCGCTGGGCGGTGCTGCTCGGCAAGGTCCTGGGCGGCACGACCGTCGCGCTGGCCCACGGGGCGCTGGTACTGGCCCTGGCCGGCTTCGCGAACGTCACGCTCACCCCGGGTCGCGTGCTCGAGGCGGCGGGCCTGATGGTGCTTCTCGCCTTCGGCCTCACCTCGCTGGGCGTCGTGATCGCCAACCGCCTGAAGACCTTCGAGGGTTTCGGCGTCTTCTCGAACGCGGTCATCCTGCCGCTCTACTTCACCTCGGCGTCGATCTTCCCGATCGACCCCGCCCTGACGCGCGCGCAGACCCGCGTCGTCTACCCGGAGTGGCTGATCACCCTGGTCGAGTGGAACCCGATCACCTACGCCGTCGACGCGCTGCGGGGCGTGTTCATCGGCTTCCATCAGTTCGACCCGGCGCTCGGTCCGATCGTGATCGTCGCGATGGCGGTGGTGTTCTTTTCCATCGCCGTTCTGGACTTCCGTAGGGCCTGATGGCGCGGGGCGGTCGCTCCCCTCGCCGCGACGCGGGTCGCCGCCCCCCGTGGCGCGACCTGACGGCCCTCGCGTTCGTCGGGGCGCTCCTCTGGGGCGTCACCTTCCTGCCGCCCGACACCACCCTGGCCGAGGTCCGTGAAGGCGGCGTCCTGCGCGCCTGCGTTCCGACCACCTCGCCTCCGCTGGTCCAGGACGATCCCGATCGGCCCGGCATCGACGTCGAGTTGCTCCGAGCGATCGCCGACGGCCTTGGCGTACGCCTACTGCTGGTCGAGAACGAGGCGATGGGCCGCGACTTCAACCCGCGCAACTGGCGCGTCACCCGCGCGCAGTGCCTGGTCCTGGCGGGCGGCATCGTGGACGCGACGATCACGCGCAGCTTCCTGGTCGTCACGCCGCCCCACCTGGAGACCGGTTGGGCCGCCGTGGTCGGCGATCCGTCCCCGGCGTCGCTCGACGGAGCCACGGTGGGCTTCTACTCGGGGTTGACCGGCCTCGATCGTCTGGCGCTCAGCCGCTGGCTTCGAGAGCAGGGGGCCGACGTCGCCCTGGTCCGTGACGTCGACGGTGCGCAGGCGGCGCTGGAGCGGGGCGAGGTGGACCTGGTGGTCACCGAGGCGCTGGGGGCACGGAGCCTGGCGGAACGCACCGGGGGCGACGCCGTCTGGCTGCCGACGCCCGACGGCCGCGTCCCGATCGCGCTGGGGCTCTGGAAGGGCGACCTGACGCTCGAACGAGCGGTCGTGGACGAGGTGCGCCGCCTCCAGCGCGAGGGCTTCGTGGAGGACCTGGTCGACGCGTACGCCCTGGCGCCCCTGCAGGAGAGCTGCCCGTTCTGTCGTTGATCCTGCGGCCCGGCGGGTCCCGCGGCGGTTCCGCCAGGACATGTGTCCCTTGACAACGGGCAGAGGTTGATATCACCAGGCCGTTCGTAGGGTAGGCTCCCATCATCGACCTAGCTCGATGATCGAGTCGCCACTCGGGGAGGGCGGCAGGCGTGAGCTGGGCGTCGACTTCCGAGGAGGGAACCTTTGATGCAACGACTTCGCACTTGGCTACTCGCGCTGGCCGCCTTCGGGCTGGCCTGGGCCGGCTTCGGCTTCGCCCAGTTCACGCCGGTGACCGCCGAGACGCTCGAAAACCCCGACGACGGCGACTGGCTCATGGCCCGCCGCACGTTCAACGGCTGGGGCCACAGCCCGCTCTCGCAGATCGACACCGACAACGTGTCGTCGCTGCAGCTGGCCTGGTCGGTCTCCATGGAGCCGGGCAACAACCAGGCGACCCCGCTCGTCTACGACGGCGTCATGTACCTGGCGCACCCGAACGACATCATCCAGGCGCTCGACGCCACCACCGGCGACCTGATCTGGGAGTACCGCCGGGATCTGCCCGAGTTCGAGGGGCGCGGCGGCATCGCCAGCCTGTCCGAGATCACGCGCAACATCGCGATCTACGAGGGGCTCCTCTACCACCAGGCCGCCGACGCTGCGATCATCGCGATCGACGCGCAGACCGGCCAGGTCGTCTGGGAGACCTCCACCGGCGACTGGCAGAACATGGGGAACTCCGCTGGCCCCATCGTCATCGACGGCAAGGTCGTCTCCGGTCGCAACTGCGAGTACGGCTTCCCGGGTGGCTGCTTCATCGCTGCGCACGACAGCGAGTCCGGCGAAGAGTTGTGGCGCACCTACCTGATCCCGCGCCCGGGCGAACCCGGCAGCGACAGCTGGGGCGACCTGCCGCTCGAGTCGCGCGTCCACGTCGGCGCCTGGGGCCAGGTCGGCGCCTTCGACCCGGAGCTGAACCTCATCTACTGGGGTACGTCGGTCCCGGCACCCTCGCCCGAAGTGCTCCGCGGCACCGTCGGCGACGACGTCCTCTACTCCAACAGCACCCTGGCGCTGGATGCCGACACCGGCGAGATCGTCTGGTACTACCAGCACCTGCCGCGCGACAACTGGGACCTCGACCATCCCTTCGAGCGGATGATCGTGGACACGACGGCCGCGCCGAACCCCGACGAGGTCGAGTGGATCAGCCCCGACATCGTCCCCGGCCAGGTCTACAAGACCATGACCGGCATCCCCGGCAAGACCGGTATCGTCTACACGCTCGACCGTGAGACCGGCGAGTTCCTGTGGGCTCGCACCACCGTCCGCCAGAACGTGATCACCGAGATCCAGGGCGACGGCACCGTGGTCGTCAACGAGGACGTCATCCCCGATTCGATCATGGACCCCTACGGCGAGGTCTGCCCGACCCCGCTGGGCGGCAAGGACTGGATGCCCGGCGCCTACAACCCGGACACCAACGCGATGTACATGCCGCTCGCGAACATGTGCTTCGAGCCGGAGATCACCACCGACGAGTGGACCGCGGCCGACGGCTACGCGATCAGCATCAGCCCGTACCTGACCCCGGGCGAGGAGAACGTCGGCACCCTGCAGGCCGTCTCGGCCGAGACCGGCGAGATGCTCTGGAAGGTCGAGCAGCCGGCCATGTTCATGCCCGTCCTCTCCACCGGCGGCGGCCTGGTCTTCGTCGGCGACGTGCAGCGCCGCTTCCACGCCTTCGACGCGGCGTCCGGCGAGCAGCTGTGGTCCACGATCCTCGCCTCGACCGCATCCGGCCACCCGGTCAGCTACGAGGTCGACGGTGAGCAGTACGTCGCGATCGCGACCGGCGGCGGCTTCATCGAAGGCTTCTACAACGACGCCGCCGGCCTGAGCGCTCAGACGACGAACAACGCGCTCTTCGTCTTCAAGCTTCCCTGACCCCGACGCGGCGCCGAGCGAGGCTCGGTCCCGTCCGCCCGTCCCCGCTGTACCGTTTCCGTCCTGGCGCCCCCCGTGGGCGCCAGGACGCCCCACCGGAGGGGCACTCTCTGATGAGTCATTCCTATCTTCCTGCCCGTCTGCTTCGGCCCCTGCTGCTGGTCGCGCTGCTGCTCACCATGCCGGCCTTCGCGCAACTGAACCTCAACCCGCCCAACCCCCCGAGCGAGTTTCTCGACGCCCGGCGGCAGCTCGACGGCGACACCCTGCGCGTGTGCATCTCGGCCGACAGCATCCTCGCCCCGATCGACCGGGCCGTCGCCCGCGCGATCGGCGACGCCCTGCTGATCGAGATCGAACTGTTCGAGCTCGAGTCGATCCGTAACCCACCCGTCCTCGACCACCGCATGTCGCTCTCGCAAACGGAGCTGTTCACGCTGCTCAACAACGAGTGCCAGGCGTACGCCGGGTTCGTCCTCTCGAGCCGGGGCATCGCCGACTGGTTGACCATCACGCGCCCGTACCTTTCGACCCGATCGGTGTTCGCGAGCGCCGATCCGGAGATCGCTTCGCTTGGCGACGTGCCCGCGGACGCCAAGGTCGGTACGCGCATCGGGGCGAACGTCGACATCCGCTTCCTCGACTACAACCTCGGTCTGCCCGAGGACCAGCGCTGGCGCCGCGTGCCCTACCCCAACTACCAGTTCCTGCTCGATCGGCTGCGCGAGGGCGAGTTGGACGCGATCCTGCTGTGGGAACCCTCGCTCTACGTCGGACTCGACGGCGATCCCGAGGCCGAGGGCGTCCACCCTGGCAGCCCCTCGCCCGTCACCGTCGACGAGCAGGGCTTCGGCCTGATCCTGCCCCAGCGCGACGGTTTCCTCCGCACCGTCCTCGACGACGCGATCGCGTTCCTCGCCGAGGACGGCACGCTGCAGGAGATCATCGACGCCTCCGGCATCCCCGGCTCGGTACCGCGCTGACGTGAGTGACGATCGGCGCCGACTGCAGGACGGGCTCGCGCCGCTCGTCGCCCGCCTGCGTCGCCAGCGCCGGCTCGTCGACGCGCTCCAGGTCGGGACGGCCGCTGCGATCGGCGCCGCGATCGGCGCCGCGGTCGGTCGCACCCTCGCCGCGGGCCCGCTGCTCGTGCTGGCCGGCGCGGCCCTGGCCATCGCCGTCGCCGTCGTCGCCCGGCTCCTCGCGCACCGCCGCGCACCGATCGACCTGCTGACCGCCGCCCGCCGGGCCGAGCGCGACCCGCGCTGGCGCGAGCGGCTGAGCACCGCGCTGGAGCATGACGACGGCCAGGGCGAGGTGATCGCCGCCCTGCACCGCGACGCGAGCGAGCGGGTGGCCGACCTCGACCTCGAGGCGTCGGCCCCGACGGGCGTGCCCTGGCGTTGGATCGGGGGTCTCACGGGCACCCTGTTGGTCCTCGCCGCGACGCTCGCGCTCCCCGCCAGCCCCACGGGCCCGGTCGCGACGAACGACGCGCCCGCAGGCGCTCCGCCCGCCCCCTCGGCGGCCGCCGTCGCCGAACTGGCCGAGGAGGTGGCCGGCAGCGCCCGCCGGTCGCGTGACGCGCTGCTGGCCGCCCTCGCCGACGACCTGCGCGAGCTGGCCGAGTCCACCGGTCCCGACGGCTTCGACGAGGCCGACCTCGCCCGCCTCGACCAGACGCTCGAGGCGATCGCCGACGCATCCGGCGGCGCGTTCGCGGCCGACGACCTGCGTGGCCGCCTGGCCGAGCGCGACGCCGAGCTCCGGTCCGAAGCGGCGCGGCAGGACGGATCGTCGGCCGACGGCGATCGCGACGCGACCGCTCCGCCCCCGTCCCTGGGGGTGTCCGGATCGGGCCCCACGCCGGACTTCGGGGACGTCTTCACCGAGCGGCGCGAGGGCAGCGATGGCGACGAGTCCGACCGGGCCTCCGGGGGCGGGGGCGACGCGCCGGCCGACCTATCCGGCGGCTTCGAGGTCGCCGACCTGGACGATCCCGGCGAGGCCTCGCCGTTCGACGGGGCCGGCCCCCTGGGCGGCGAGGCGGACGTGATCGGCGCGGCCGACGACGCGGGAGCCGGCGACAGCCGCCTCGCCGGCCGCGGCAGTCAGGCCCTCGAGGGCGAGGCCGAGCGACTGGACCTGACCGGTTCGGAGACGGAGGCGGTCGGTCTGGCCGGCGAGCAACGCGACGACGGTCGCCGCATCGAGATCGAAATGCCGCCCGACGCCGCCTGGGAGGGCTACGATCCCACTGCCTTCGCCGTCGGCGCCTGGCGCGCGACCCCCGAAGCGGCGGTCGACACCGACCCCACCCCGCTGCGCTTCCGTGCCGCCGCAGGCGCCTACTTCCTTCCGTCCCAGGAGACCGCGTCCGCGTCACGTTGACGCCCCGGAGGAACCCATGACCAGCGATCCGACCGCCCCGCACGACATCGACGCCGACCTCGAACGGCTGCAGCGCGCCCGGACTTCGCTGGCGCGCGTCGTGGTCGGTCAGCAGGAGACCATCGAGCAGCTCCTCGTCACGCTGCTCGCGGGCGGTCACGCCCTGGTCGAGGGCGCACCCGGCCTCGGCAAGACGCTGCTGGTCCGCACCCTGGCCGAGGTGTGCGGCCTGACCTTCTCGCGCATCCAGTTCACGCCGGACCTCATGCCGGCCGACGTGACCGGCAGCGTGTCGCTGGTCCACGACGACGCCGGTCGGCCCTCCACCCGTTTCGTCCCCGGACCGATCTTCGGTCAGCTGGTCCTGGCGGACGAGATCAACCGCGCCACCCCCAAGACCCAATCCTCGCTGCTCGAGGCGATGCAGGAGCGCACCGTCACCGTCGGCGGGCGCGTCCACACCATGCCGCGCCCGTTCCACGTCCTCGCGACGCAGAACCCGTTCGAGATGGAGGGCACCTACACCCTGCCCGAAGCCCAGATCGATCGGTTCTTCTTCAAGGTCGTCGTCGACTACCCCAGCGAGGACGTGCTGGACGCGATCCTCGACCAGACCACCGGCGCCGACCAGGGCGTGGCCGAGCAGGCCCTCGCCCCCGACGACCTGATGCGCATGCAGCAGCGCGTGCGCGAGGTGCCGGTCGCCTCGCACGTCCGGCGCGCCGTCGCCCGCTACGTCCGAGCGACGCTGCCCGACGTGGAGGAGAACGACGGTCGCGTGAAGCGCTACGTGCGCTTCGGCGTCAGCCCGCGCGGTGGCCAGTCGCTGCTCCTGGCGGCCAAGGCGCACGCGCTGCTCGACGGGCGCTTCGCCGTCGCGATCGAGGACCTGCGCGCCGCCGTCCTGCCCGCCCTGCGCCACCGGGTGCAGCTGAACTTCGAGGGCGTGGCGGACGGCATCTCCGTCGACGGGCTGCTGCTCGAGCTGTTCGAACGCAGCGCGGCGACGGCGCGCGCCTGACGGAATGGAGCTCTCACCCGCCCTGCGTCAGCGGCTCGGCCGCGCGCGCCTGATCGCCCCCGGATCGCTGGCGTCCGGCGGGGTGGGGGAGCGTCGGTCGTCGCAGCGCGGCGAGGGGATCGAGTTCGAGGAGCACCGGCCCTACCAGCCGGGCGACGACGCGCGGCGCATCGACCCGCACCTGTACGCCCGCTTCGGTACCCCGTTCGTACGCGAGTACAACGTCGCGCAGCAGCTCACCGTCACCCTGCTGATCGACGCCAGCCGCTCGATGGCGCCGGGCACGCCCGCCAAGCTGGACGTCGCGCGCACCCTCGCCACCGGCCTGGCGTTCGTGGCCCTGTCTGGCTCGGACGCGGTCCAGACCGGCGTATGGAGCGGCGACCGGCTGTCGTGGCGCTCGCGCCTGTCGGGCAGCGGTCGCCTGGAGGACCTGCAGCGCTGGTGGGCCGAGTTCACGCCCCGCGGCCGCTCCGACCTCGCGACCGCCGTCCGGCACGCCCGCCCCAACCTGCCGCGCAAGGCGATGACGATCCTCATCAGCGACCTCTGGAGCGATGACGCCGCCCAGGCGGTCGACACCCTGGCCGCTGCGGAGCAGTCGGTGCTGGTCGTGCAGGTGCTGGCGGCGGAGGAGGTGCACCCCGACCGCTACGCCGGCGGGGCGCTGCGCATGATCGACGTCGAGTCCGGCGACGAGATCGACGTCGCCCTGGGGCCCGCCCAGATCGACCGGTACCGCGCCCTGCTGGGCGAGTGGACCGACGGCATCCGGCAGCGCGTCGCCGCCGCCCGCGGCCGCCTCGTACGGGTCGAGAACGACGCCAGCGCCGAGCAGGTCTTCCTGCGCACGCTGCCGGCCGCCGGAGTGATGCGGTGAGCTTCCTGGCCCCCGGCTGGTTCGCCCTGCTGGCGCTGGCGCCGCTGATCGTGTGGCTGCACATGCGCCGGCGCGAGCCGCTGGAGGTTCCCTCGACGCGGCTGTGGCGCCTGGTCGCCGAAGGGGAGCGCCCCGAGCCGCGGCTGCGTCCCCCGCCCCCCTCGTGGGCGCTGGCGCTGCAGCTGGCCGGCCTGACGCTGCTGGCGCTGGCCCTCGCGCAGCCCCGCCTCGCCTGGAACGATCGGGGACCGACGACGCTGATCGTCGACGTCGGCGCGACGATGTCCGTCACCGACGCGGATGGCCGGTCGCGCCTGGAGCGAGCGCTTGGTGACCTGGCGGCCGACGAGACCCGCCGTAGGAACGCCCCCTGGTCGCTCTGGCGCGTCGCCGACGGGGCCACCCCGGTGGTGCTCGCGAGCGACGACGCCGACGCGGTTCGAGCGGCACTGGCCGCCACGTCCGCGACCGAGGTGCTCCCCGACTGGCCCGCCGCGCTGGAGCGGATCGGTCCGCACCTGGGCGAGGCGGGGCGGGTCGTGATCGTGACGGCGGACGCGGAGGCGGTCCGCAGCGCCCTGGACGCGCGTCCCGAGCGGCCCTGGGCGGACGCGATCGTGCAGGACGTCGGCGGCGGCTTCGCGAACGCGGCGATCGCCTCGCTCGAGGTGGTGCCCGACGAGGAGCGCCGCGGGCGCTGGACGCTGCGCGCCACGGTCTCCGCCGCGGACGAGGGAGCCCGCCCCGTCGACCTGATCGTCGCCTACCGTCCCGACGACGCAGAGCGCGAGCTGGAGTTGACGCGCGAGCCGCTACGCTTCTCGCTCGCAGGCGTCGCGCGGGCCGAAACGTCGGTCGACGCCGTGCGACCCGGGATCCTGACGGTGCGGATCGATGGGCGCGACGCCTACCGTCCCGACGACGCCCGCTCGGTGCGCGTCGACCCCGAGCCGATGCCGCCGCGCGTGGCCCTCTTCGGTCCCGACGCCGCGACCGGCCCGCTCGAGCGCGCCCTGCGGGCGCTGGGGGCGGAGCTCGTCGCGCCCGACGCCGACGCGATCGACCTGATGGTCGTGGCGGGCGCCGCCGATCCGTTCGAGGCGGCCGCGACCCCGCCCGCGGTGCTCTGGTTCGCGAGCGCCGCCGGCGTGGACGCGCCGCTGGAGCTGCCCGCGCGCGACGCCGGCATCGCCCGCTGGGACGCGGCCCACCCGCTCGCGGCCCAGGTTCCGTGGAGCCGTCTGGACGCCTCGGCCGCGCTCACGCTCCCCCTGCCCGACGACGCGGAGGTGGTCGTCGAGGGCCTCACCGGGCCCCTGGTCGCGGCACGCACCACGCGGGCCGGCCGCGAGGCCTGGTTCGCCTTCGACCCGACCGATCCGGCCTGGCACGGTTCGGCGGCGTTCCTGGCAGCGCTGGGCGAGGCGCTGGCCTGGACGGTCCCGAGCGAACGCCAGGTGGAGGCCTGCCGCGTCGGGGCCCCCTGCCCGGTTCCGCGGGCGGTGGCGACCGGAGGGGGGCGCGTCGCCCTCGACGGTGCGACCGTCGCCGCCTGGCCCGACGCCGAGGGGCCATGGCCGGCCGACGTCGAGCGAGGCTGGGTCCCCGCGCGCGCCGGCGTGGCGATCTCGCACGTCGACGGCCGGTCCGGACGGATCGCGGTCCAACCCGATCCCGCCACCGCAGCGGCGGTCACGGCCGCCGCGGGCGCCTCCGCCGCGCCGCCACCCCGTCCGGTCGGAGCCCGCTGGCCCGAGCTACGTGCCTGGGTCGTCGTCGCGGCCCTGGTCCTGCTGGTCGAGATCGCGCTCGCCGGCTGGGGACGCGAGCGCTTCCTTCGGCCCGACGCCTGGCGCGCCGGGGGACGGCTGGGCCGTCGCCGCGTGGCGCTGGCGGTGGGCAGCCTCGCGGCGCTCGCGGCCCTGGTGGCCGCGGTCGCGAGCGCGCCCTGGCCGGCGTCGCTGCGCTCCGATCACCTCGTCCTCGTCGGCGGGGCCTCGAACGTGCCGACCGGTTGGCCTGCGACCCGCGTGACGACCCTCGACCCCGCGGACGCCGCCGGGGTGGTGGACGTCGAGGTCGCGCTCGAGGACGCCTGGGCCCACGCCGCCGCTCACGACGCCGGACCGATCGTCTGGACGTCCCCCACCCCCCCGACCCGCGGCCGGCTCGCGCACGTGCTCGCCGATCCGGGCAGCGCGCCGGTGAGCGCCGTCGTCCCGCATCAGAACGACGTCCTCGACGTCCGCGTCGAGCGCGTCGAGCTGGCGCGACCCGCCTTCGCCGGCGACGTCGTGGACCTCGTCGCGGTCGTATCGGCCAGCGTTCCCACCTCGGCCCGCCTGACGGTCCGTCGCGACGGCGAGGAGCGTCACGCCCTGGACGTCGACCTGCCCTCCGGCGCGACGCTGGTGCGCATCCCGGTGCGAACGCCGCACGGCTCGGACGAACGCTGGGAGGTGCGCGCCTCCGCGGCGGGCGACGCCGTCCCCGGAAACGACGCGGTGGCGCGCTACCTGGACGTTCGAGCGGCGCCCCGCGTCTGGCTGGTGACGGACGAGACCGACCGGGGCCAGCGCTTCGCCGAGGCGCTCGAGCTGCAAGCGTTCGAGGTCGAGGTCCGCCCGCCGTTCGTGCTTCCCGTGTCGGTCGAGGGGTACGCCGGCGTGGACGCGGTGGTCCTGGCCAACGTGCCGGCGCTGGAGATCAGCACGGCGCAGCAGGAGGTCCTCGAAGCCTGGGTGCGCGACCAGGGCGGTGCGCTGACGATCACCGGCGGCGAGCGCTCCTTCGGCCCTGGCGGGTACTACGAGACCGCCCTGGACCGGGTCTCGCCCCTGTCGGCCAAGGTGCCGCGCGAGGCGCCCGAGGTGTCGATGCTGTTCGTGCTCGATCGCTCCGGCTCGATGCAGCAGCGGGTCGGCGCCGCGACGCGCCTGGCGATCGCCAAGGAAGCGACCCTCACGGCCACCGAGCTGCTGGGACCCGCCAGTCGGGTCGCCATCGTGGTGTTCGACGAACAGGCCAGCGTCCTGCTCCCCTGGACCTCGACCGAGGACCTCGCCCCGGTCGAGGCCGCCCTGGACGACCTCGTTCCGGGCGGGGGCACGGCGCTCTTCCCGGGCCTCGCGTCGGCCCGCGACCTGCTGCAGGCCAGCGAGTCCGCCACCCGCCACGTGGTGCTCATGACGGACGGCCTGTCGCAACCGGGCGACTTCACCGCGGTCACGCGAGAGATCGTCGACCTCGAGGCGACCGTCTCGACGGTGGCGATCGGGCAGGGCGCCGACGTGGCACGGATCCGCGAGATCGCTCAGATCGGTGGGGGCGCCGCGCACGTCACCAGCGACTTCCGAGCGCTCCCCGGGATCCTCGCGCAGGAGGCGATGCTGCTGTCGGGGGACCCGGTCGTGCGCGAGACGGTCACGCCCGTGCGAACCGGAGCGGACCCGGGCTCGATGGAGGATCTGCCGGCCCGCTGGCCACCCCTGAGCGCGTTCGTCGAAACGACGCCGAAGGTGGACGCGGACGTGCTGCTCGCGGACGCCAGCGAAGGGCGTGCGCTGCTCGCGTCATGGCGCTACGGCGCCGGCCGGGTCGTCGCCTTCGGAGCGCACGCCGTGGGGCCGTGGTCGGACGCCTGGACGCGCACCGACGCCTTCCCACGCTGGTGGAGCCAGTGGATCCGCTGGACGCTGCAACCGACGGCGGCGCCCGGCTTGGTGGTCGACGCACGGACGGTCGGCGACGCCTTCGAGGTTCGGGTCGAGGCGCGGGACGAAGAGGGGGCCCTGCGAACGGACGCGCGCCTCCAGGCCACCTGGCGTCCCGACGACGGCACGGAGCGGTCGGAGCGCCTGATCGAGCGGTCGACGGGCGCCTACGTCGCCACGATCCCGGTCGCGCAGGGCGAGGGCACGCTGGAGGTACGCGACCTCGACGGAGCCGCCGCCTCCGTCCAGACTCGGCGGGTGCACGCCTACCCCGCGCGCTTGGCCGGCATTCCCCCGCTGCGGACGCAGGAGCTGGCACGGACGACCGGTGGGGCGGTGCTGGACGACGCCCAGGCGCTGCCCGGCCCGACGCGTTCGCTGGCCTGGGGGTGGTCGCCGGGGTGGCGCGCCTGGGCGCTGACGGGGCTGGGTCTCTACCTGGTGACCTTGGCCAGCCGCTACCTGCCTGGCTGGTGGCGTCGGCGGCGCACAGTCCGGCTCAGTAGCCCAGCAGGGTCCGCCACGCCGACGCGATCGGATCGACCGCTCGCGGGGTGAGGTCCGCCAGCGACGCCAGGGCGAGCGCCGCGATCACGCCCCAGCGAAGGCGCGCTCCGGTCCAGACGGCCCCCAGGCGGCCGGCCCACGGCGCCCAGGCGGCACCGAGGAAGGGCGGCAGCGGCAGCAGGTGCACGATCGCCGTGACGATCGCGACGTCGGCGGCGGCGTTCAGGATGCCTCCGACCGCGTAGGACGCGCTGTCGCCCAGCAGCGGCAGGATCGCCGGACGCGCCAGCAGGAGCAGTGCGGACAGAGCGGCCAGGGCGGCGCTGGCCCCCGCCGTCATGGCCAAGGCGCCGCGCCAACCGCCCCTCAGCCGACCCGGGTCGACGTCCAGGGGACGCATCCACACCACCACGAAGAAGAGGCCGTGGATGAAACCGACGATGTCGAGGTGGGGCAGCGGGCTGGGGGTACGGCGCCCATCGTGCCGGGGCCCGGGATCGCCGAGGCGATCGGCGATCGCCGTCGCAATGAGGCCGTGCGCCGCGAGCACCGCGAGCAGCGCGACGAGTCGCTGCAGCAACTGCGCGAGCGTCAGCGTGGGCAGGCTCAGTCCGAGTACGCCGTCCATCGGATCGCAGTGTATCCGGCCGGGGGGCCTCCACCCGGGTCAGTTCGTCAGCAACAGCCCGTCGGTGTGCATGTCGATCCGCTCCGGCGCCGACCGGCCCGACCGGGCCAGCAGCTTGGCGATGCGGTCGGCCCGGTAGGGCTTGCAGAACAGGTAGCCCTGGCCGTAGGGGCAGCCGGCTTGGCGCAACCAGGCCATCTGCTCGCGCGTCTCGATCCCCTCGGCCACGACCTCGAGGTTCAGCTTGCGCCCCAGGGTGAGGATCGTCTCGACGATCGGGCCGGTGCCGCCGGCCGACTCCAGGCCGCGGAGCCGCAGGCCGGCGACGAAGGAGCGGTCGATCTTGAGCGTGCGGATCGGCAGGTTCTGCAGGTAGGCCAGCGACGAGTAGCCGGTGCCGAAGTCGTCCATCGCGATGCGCACGCCCAGGCGCGAGAGGCGCATCAGGGTCCTCAGCGACTCGACGTAGTCGGTCATGAGCACCGTCTCGGTCACCTCGAGCTCCAGCCGGTCGGGCGCGATGCCGCTGTCGCGCAGGGCGTCCTCGACCGCGCTGACGAAGTCGGGCTGGCGGAACTGCAGGGTCGAGACGTTGACCGCCAGGGTGATGCGGGGCAGGCCCTGCTCGTCCCAGTCGCGCAGCTGGAAGCAGGCTTGGCGCAGCAGCCAGCGGCCCAGCGGCAGGATCATGCCGGTCTCCTCCGCCATCGGCACGAACTCGTCGGGCGAGACGAAGCCCAGCTTGGGGTTGCGCCAGCGAAGCAGCATCTCGACTCCGACCACCGACCCGCTGACCAGGTCGATCTTGGGCTGGTAGTGGAGCTCGAACTCGCCCTCGGCCAGCGCGGCGTGCAACTGCCGCTCCAGTTCCAGCCGGCGGTCGTGGCCGACGCGGCTCTCGATCGTGGTGAAGCCGACGCCGTTCCGGCCCGACTGCTTGACCTGGTACATCG
This sequence comes from uncultured bacterium, assembly GCA_964545455.1. Classification (GTDB taxonomy): domain Bacteria; phylum Deinococcota; class Deinococci; order Deinococcales; family Trueperaceae; genus SLSQ01. Next base: position 19,872 of record CAZJGU010000013.1, read on the forward strand.
CGTGGTCGGCGTTCTTGAGCAGCGTCGGGACGTCGCGACCGTCGGCGGGGCAGACCGCGATGCCGATGCTGGCGCCCAGCTCGATGCGCCGGCCGCGCACGTCGTGCGGGGCGTTGAGCAGTTCCAGCAGCTTGCGCGCGATCGCTTCGGCGCTCTCCCGTTCGCGCAGGCCTCCCAGCAGCACCGTGAACTCGTCCCCGCCCAGCCGGCCGACCAGGTCGGCCTCGCGGACGTGGCTGCGTAGGATGGCCGCGACCTGGCGCAGCAGCTCGTCGCCGGTCTCGTGACCGTAGGTGTCGTTGACGACCTTGAAGCGGTCGAGGTCGACGAAGAGCAGCGCCACGATCCCCTTGCGCTCGTCGAGCGCTTCGATCGCCTCGTGCGCCTCCTGCTCGAAGGCGGTGCGGTTGAGCAGTCCGGTGAGGGGGTCGAACGCCGCCTGGCGGCTGACCGTGCGGTGCGTGCCGAGCGAGCGCTCCAGTCGACCGATCCAGCCGCCGCCCAGCGCCGCCACGGCGAAGGCGGCCAGCATGACCGGCTCGACGCCGGCCAGCGCGCTCAGCGGATCGGCCGCCGCCCACGGCCGCGTGACCGACCCGGCGGCCAGCGCCACCGCGACGGCCCCGCCCAGCCACCCGAAGGCGCGAGCGAACGCCAACACCGCGGTCGTGGCCAGGAGCGCCAACTGCCAGGCGGGGGGCGCCTCCTGCAGCACCAGCGACGCGATCAAGGCTGCGGCGAGGAGCACGGCGAGGGCGATGCGGGTCCAACGTTCCATCGTGCGACGATCGTACGGTGTCGTCGCTCGCGGAACCCTTACCCATGCCCCTCCCGCACGGCCCGACCCTCGCCACGGCGGCGCGAGGGTAGGCTCGACGGTCGTGCGCCACGCTCTGAACGACCCCGCCGCCCGCCGCCTGTTGATCGCCGCCGCCGGCGGACTGTTCGCCCTGGGCGCGGCTCAGGCCGGTTACGGCCCGGCCTTCCCGGCGCTGATGGAGCGCTTCGCGGTGGGGCTCGACCGGGTGGGGGAGGTGGTGGTGGCGCACTTCGCCGGCGCCCTGACCGCCACCTTCGCGACGTCGGCGGCGCTGCCGATCCTGGGCTACCGGCGCGTCCTGGTGGGCGCCGCGGCCGTCGCGACGGCCGGCTTGGCGCTGGTCGCCTTCGCTCCCGCCTGGGGATGGCTGCTGGCCGGCGCGGGCCTGGCGGGCGTCGGGTTCGGGTTCCTCAACACCGCCTACAACGTGCTGGTCGCGCGCGTGTTCTCGCCCGATTCGGCCCCCGTGCTGAACCTGCTGAGCGCGCTCTTCGGCCTGGGCGCGGTCGCGGTGCCGGCCGCCATCGCGGGCCTTGGAACGCTGCAGGCTCCCTTCCTGGCCCTGGCGGCTCTGACCGCCGTGTCGGGCGCCTTGGCGCCGGGCGTGCCGGTGCCGGACGCCCTGCCTCCGGGCCGGGCGCGCGGCACGCCCTGGGCGGCGGCGCTGGGCTTCGCGCTCCTCTACGCCGTCTACGTCGGGGTCGAGTCCAGCGTCGCCGCCTGGGAGACGGTGCACCTCGAGGGCACCTACGGCACCCGCACCGCCGCACTCCTGACGAGCGCCTTCTGGGCCACGTTGACGATCGGCCGGCTGATCGCGATCCCGATCGCCCACCGGGTCCGCCCGCGCGACCTGGTGCTGGCCTCCAGCGCCGTGTCGCTGGTGCTGCTGATCGCGACGCACGCGACGCCGCTCGCGCCGTTCGCCTACGTGGCGGTGGGCCTCACCTTCGCGCCGGTCTTCCCGACCACGCTGGCCTGGATCGAGCGCGTCTTCCCCGCGCGCAGCGAGCGGATCGTGCCGTTCGCGCTGGGCGCCGCCGGCTTCGGTCCGGTGATCGCGACGGCCGTCATCGGCCGCTGGGCGGACGCGTCGGGCCCCAGCGTCGTGCCGACGGCGCTGTCGGCGCTCGGCGGTCTGCTGCTGGTCGTGGTGGCGGCGATGTGGTGGATCACGCGGCGCGACTGAGGTCGCGCCTGCGGGTCGCGCGTGCGCGCGGCGCGGTCGCTCAGTTGCGGCCCTCGCCCCGGCCGCGCTCCATCAGCTCCTCGAGCGCCCGGACCCGGCCGCCGCCCAGCGTCGCGGAGACGCCGTCGGTCGCCAGCAGGCCGGCCAGGAAGGCCAGCGCCCGCTCGGCCTCGTCGGGTCGCTCGGAGGCGTAGATCGGCGCGTCCCAGCCGCCCGGCATGAAAGCGACGACCTCGTACAGGTCGGGCGGCACCGTGCCGGCGTCGATCGCCTCGGGCGAGGCGTCCTCGGGGTAGACGTCGATCAGATCCAAGGCCTCCGCCACGGCCAGGTTCACCAGCTTGTCGTCGAGGCTGCGGATCCACATCGCGCGCCCTCCCTTCGCCGCCGGCATCGTACCCCCGACCCGCCGCGGCGACGGGGGGTGGGCGACGCGACGGACGGAATCGTGCCACACTACGCGGACACCCCGCTTCCGGAGGACGCCATGAGGATCGATCGCATCGAACTGCGCGAGCTGCCCATGCGGCTGCGCTTCCGCTTCCAGACCAGCTTCGGCGCCGAGCAGGACCGCCGCATCCTGCTCGTCACCCTGTTCGGCGAGGGGCTCGAGGGTTTCGCCGAGTGCGTCGCCGGCGAGGCCCCCGGCTACTCGTACGAGACGATCGACACCTGCTGGACGGTGATCGAGAGCTTCGTGGCGCCCCGCGTCGTCGGCCGGTCGTTCGCGACGCCGGACGAGCTGCTGCACGCCCTCGCCCCGATCCGCGGGCACGACATGGCCGTCGCGGCGGTCGAGATGGCGTTCTGGGACCTGCAGGCCAAGGCCTGGGAGGTGCCGCTGTGGGTGGCGCTCGGTGGGCACGAGCGGCAGGTCCCCGTCGGCATCTCGATCGGCATCCAGGAGAGCGTCGAGGCGACCGTCGAGGCGGCCCGCAGCGCCGTCGCCGAGGGCTACCGGCGCGTCAAGCTCAAGATCCAGCCCGGCTGGGACGTCGCGCCGGTCGCCGCGGTGCGCGAGGCGCTGCCCGAGGTGCCCCTCACCGTCGACGCCAACAGCGCCTACCGCCTGACCGACGCGCGGCTGCTGCGCGAGTTGGACGCCTTCGGCCTGGACTACGTCGAGCAGCCGCTGGCGCACGACGACCTGATCGACCACGCCGAGCTGCAGCGGCAGCTGACCACGCCGATCTGCCTGGACGAGTCGGTCCACTCGCCCGAGGACGCCCGCAAGGGCCTGCAGCTCGGCTCCGGCCGCATCATCAACGTCAAGGTCGGCCGCGTACGGGGCTTCCGGCGGGCCCGGCAGGTGCACGACGTCGCGCAGGCGTTCGGCGCGCCGGTCTGGTGCGGCGGCATGCTGGAGGCCGGCATCGGCCGGGCCGCCAACCTGCACCTCTCCACCCTGGAGGGCTTCACCCTGCCGGGCGACACCAGCAGCGCCAGCCGCTACTGGGAGCGCGACCTGGTCCAGCAGCCGCTCGAAGCGGTCGACGGGCTGCAGACGGTGCCGGCCGACGGGCCCGGCCTGGGGGTCACGCTGGATCGGAGCTTCGTCGAGGCGCGGACGACGCGGGTCGAGACCTACTGAGGGTCAGGACGTCGGGAGCAGGAAGCGGGCGCGCGGACCCGGCGCACGAGTCAAGCGCCGGTCGAGCGTCGCGAGCGGGGCACCGACGTGCTCGGCGAGCGCGACGTACCAGGCGTCGTAGGCGCTGACCGCGCCGCGGAGTTCCCAGCATCGCTCGGCGAAGGGGGCGAAGGGGAGGTAGGTCGCGGGCAACGCCAGCAGGTCCGCGAGCGCGAGGGCCGCGACGTCACGACCCACCTGCCCCGAGGCTTCGGCCCGGCGAAGCACGTTCGCGACCTCCGACGGCATCACGTGAGGGACCACGAGACGCGCGGCTTCGATCGTGGCGGCGCTCCACGCCCCATCCGGCCCATCGTCCAGCAGGGCCGCCGTGACCACGGAGGCGTCGACGACGAGGGTCAGCGCCGGTCCTCGTCCAGGTGGCTGAGGATCGCATCCGCCGGGAGGCGGGAGCCGGTTCGTGCGACGCGCTCGCGCGCCCGGCCGATCACGGTGCGGACGTCCTCGTGGGACGCGGCCTCGGTCAACTCCTCGAGCAGGTAGGCCTGCAGCGACTTGCCGGATCGCGCCGCACGTGCCGCGAGTTCGTCGCGCACCGCTTCGGGAACGTTTCGGACGGTGATCGTGACAGGCATGCCTGCATTATGACGGCAACTGCGCCGACGTGCATGCAGGTAGCTGACCTCCACGACCGTCGAGCGTCACAGGCCCCGGATCAACCCCCCCCGTCCACCAGCACGTGCTCGCCGGTGAGGTACGACGCGGCGGGACTGGACAGGAACGCCGCGACGCGCCCGAACTCGGCCGGGTCGCCCACGCGCCCCAGCGGGATGGTGGCGATCGCATCGGCGCGGACCTGCTCGGGCGTCGTGCTCGTCCTCTTGGCGTTGGCCTGGTCCAGCTAGCTGGTCGATGCGGGGCGTTTTGACCCAGCCGCCGGCCGTCGGAACGTCGCACCCGCAGGATCAGCGCCTCGATCGAGCCCGCATCGGTTCGCCCACGGTGCCACCTACGCTTCGCCGTCGATCGGATCCCGAGGCGACCGATGGGTGAGGTCGGGGAGAGGTTGACGTCAAACGCTTCATGTAGTAAAACTACATCATCGACCTAGACGTGTCGCATCCGTGCGGCGTTCTTGGCCCAGTTGTGTAGTTTGACTACACAATGAGGGGAGCGGTGGTGTGGACGCAACGGCGGACAACCTGCTCGGCCTGATCGAGGCGCGACTCTCGACCCTCAGCCCCGCGAGCCGGCGGGTCGCCGAGCGCACCCTGCACGATCCCGCCTCGGTCGCCACCTCGTCGCTCGCCGACCTCGCCCGACAGGTCGGGGTCAGCGAACCTTCGGTGATCCGATTCTGTCGCTCGATCGGATGCGACGGGTACAGCGCGTTCAAGCTGCAGCTCGCCGCTGGCATGGCCACGCAGTTCCAGTACGCCGACATCGCCCTGACCGCCGAGTCGACGGCGCAGGAGTACGCCTCCAAGGCGGTCGACGCTTCGCTCGACGCGCTGTTGCGGCTCCGAAGCGACCTCAATGCGAGCGAGGTCGACCGCGCCGTTCGCATGCTGGCCTCGGCCCGAAGGATCGAGTTCTACGGCGTCGGCGCCTCCGGCGTGGTGGCCCTGGACGCGCAGCACAAGTTCTTCCGCTTCTCGACACCGACGACGGCCCACCGCGACGCCCACATGCAGCGCATGGCCGCCGCGGCCCTCGCGCCGGGCGACGTCGTCGTGGCGTTCTCGCACACCGGTCGCACCCGCTCGTTGATCCAAGCGATGCGGATCGCTCGCGAGTCGGGGGCATCGACGCTCGCCGTCACGACGGCCGACTCGCCACTCGCCCACGAGGTCGATCACGTCGTCTCGATCGTGACGGCCGAGGACACGGACGCGTACACCCCCATGGTGTCCCGCCTGACGCACATGGTGGTGGTCGACGTCCTCGCGCTGGGCGTCGCGCTCGGTGGCGGCGAAGCGACGTCCAAGCGCCTTCAACGCATCAAGGAGGCATTGGCGTCGGAACGGCTCCCCACGGTGCTGGACGGTGACTGCCCGTGAAGCGCACGCGTGCTGGCCTGCGTAGCGCGGAACGCGTCCTGACGCGCACGAACGAAGCCCTGATCGTCGTCATGATGATGGTCATGGCGGCGCTCGTGTTCACGAACGTCGTCTCACGCTACGTCTTCGCCACGTCGCTCAACTGGAGCGAAGAGGTCTCGCGCTACATGATGGTCTGGATCACCTACCTCGGCGCGGGCCTGGCGATGCGAAGCGGCCAGCACGTCGCCATCGAGTTCGGGCAGGCTCGGCTTCCGAAAGCCGCGCACGTCTGGGTTCGCGGACTGGTCGCCCTGACGATCCTCGTGTTCCTCGGCGTGCTGACCTACGTCGGCATCCAGTTCAGCGACTTCGCCTGGCGTCAACGATCCCCGGTCATGCAGTGGCCGATGGGAGCCGTGTACCTGGCCATCCCGATCGGTTCGCTGCTGTTCGGGCTGCACTTCATCGCCATCCTGAACGACTGGCTTCGGCAGGCCCCCGGCGCGGAAGCGATCGAAAGCGTCACCGGGGAGTCGCTCGACGAAGCGACGAGCGGCGTCCTGCCGTGACGCTCGCGCTCGTCCTCGGGTTCGTCGCGACGCTCGCCGTCGGCGTTCCCGTCGCCCTGTCCATGGGCGTTGCCTCGTGGATCGCGATCGAAGCGGGAGGCACCTACCCGCTCTTGGTCCTTCCGCAACGCCTTTTCGGCGGAATCAACTCGTTCCCCCTGATGGCGGTTCCGCTGTTCATCCTCGCCGCCGACCTCATGACCGCGGGGCGCCTCACCGAGGCCCTTCTGCGTCACACGCAGTACCTCGTCGGACACGTCCGGGGCGGCCTCGGGCACGTGAACATCCTGACCAGCATGCTGTTCGCCGGCATCTCCGGCTCCGCGCTCGCCGATGCAGCCGGGCCCGGCGCGATCATCATGAAGATGATGTGGCAGGGCGGCTATCCGAAGTACTACGCCGCAGCCCTCTCCGCAACCACGGCCACGATCGGCCCGATCATCCCACCATCGATCATCGCCGTGATCTACGCAGTCACCGACAGCAACGTCACGGTCGCCGGCCTGTTCCTCGCCGGCATCGTGCCGGGCGTGATGCTGGGGCTCGGCCTCGCGATCGTCAACCACGTCATGGCCACCCGCCACGGCTTCCAATCGGGAACGACGCGAGCGCCGATCGGCCAGATCGCGCGAAGCTTCATTCCCGCACTGCCGGGCCTGGCCATGCCGGTGATCATCCTCGGCGGGATCCTGGGGGGCATCTTCACCGCGACCGAGGCGGCCGCCGTCGCGGCGGCGTACGCGCTGGTCATCGGCCTGTTCGTCACGCGGTCCCTCAAGCTCGGCGACATCCCGGGCGTGTTCCTGCGCAGCGGCCTGCTGACCTCCGCGGTCCTGCTGATCGTCTCGATGGCGTCGGCGTTCAGTTGGCTCCTGACGATCCTGCGCGTACCGCAAGGTCTCGCGAGCTGGCTCGGAAGCCTGACCGACAGCCGCGCCGTGACCCTGATCCTCCTCGCCGTGTTCATCCTGCTCGTCGGCCTGGTCATCGATACCCTCCCCGCGGTCATCATCCTCACGCCGATCCTGGCGCCCGTTGCGGTCAACGTCGGCGTCGACCCGCTGCACTTCGCCATGATCCTGGTCCTCAACCTCGCGATCGGCATGGTCACGCCGCCCATCGGTCCCGTGCTGTTCGTCATCGCCACCGTGGGGCGACTCAAGCTCGAGGGCGTCGCACGCGCCGTGCTTCCCCTGCTGATCGCCGAGCTGATCGTCCTCTCGCTGGTCATCGCGTTTCCCCAACTGAGTCTGGCCGTACCGCGACTGTTCGGCCTGACCCGGTGACCTCCTCGTCCGCCCGCGATTCCACCTGGTCGGGACGCGGCCCGACCCGGACGCCTCTCGCCCCTCCTGGAAAGGAGATCCGTATGCCCCGTACCGCTCGCACGATGATCCTCGCGCTCGCCCTGCTCGCCGGCATGGCCTTCGCCCAGACCACGATCAAGTACGCGCACTTCCAGCCCGGCTCGCCGGATCAACCCAAGCACGCGGCCGCGCTCGCGTTCGAGGCGTACGTCGAAGGCGCCAGCGGCGGCGAGATCCAAGTCGAGATCTACCCCGCCAGCCAGCTCGGCGATGCCGCAACGGTGCTCGAGGGCCTTCAGTTGGGCACGATCGAACTGGGCGTGGTCCATGACGGCCCCATCGCCTCGTTCTTCAAGCCGATCGAAGTCCTGTCGATGCCGTACGCCTTCCCCAACCAGCAGATCGCCTGGCGCGTGTTCGACGGCCCGTTCATGGACGCCTTCGGCGCGGGCATGATGGACGAAGCCAACATGATGCTCCTCGGCGTCGGGGACAACGGCATCCGTCACTTCACCAACAACGAGCGTCCGCTCGTGACGCCCTCTGACATGGAAGGCTTGAAGATCCGGGTCCAGCCCAGCCCGATCTACCAGAACCTGGTCTCGTCCCTCGGCGCCAGCCCCAGCGCGATCGCCTGGCCCGAGCTTCCCAGCGCCCTTCAGCAGGGCGTCGTGGACGGTCAGGAGAACGGCGTCACCAACATCCTGGCCGCGTCGCTCTACCAGAACCAGGACTACGTGAGCCTCGACGGCCACGTCTACAGCGTGCACCTCTACCTCATGAGCGGTCCGTTCTGGGCGTCCCTCGACGACTCGCAGCGCGCCATCGTGCAGACCGGCGCCGACATCGCGGAGACCATCCACCGCGGGATGACCGCCGCGCAGGACCTCCGCGCCGAGGAGATCCTCAGCGACGTCGGCATGGAGGTCACCGTCCTGACACCCGAGCAGGTGGGTGCCTTCCGCGACGTTGCTCAGCCGGCCGTCGAGACGTACCTGCGCGAGGCCGTGGGCGACGACTGGGTCGACGAGCTGTTCGCCGCCATCGAAGCAGCCCAGAACTGAGCCGTCGGCGCGACGGACCGTGACACCCCCCGTCATCGTCGTGTTCGGACACGGATACGACACCTACCGATCGGAACTCGATGTGCTCGCTCCCTACGGGGTCGAGCACATCGAGCCCGTCCCCGTCGACGCACCCAACGCCGCCGAGCGCCTCGCCGCCGCCGACATCGTTCTCGTGCGGGAGGCTCCGCTTCCCTCGGATCTGATCGGCTCCATGGCGTCGTGCAAGGCCATCATCCGGTACGGTGTCGGCGTCGACAACATCGATCTCAGCGCAGCGGCCGAACACGGCATCTACGTCGCCAACGTGCCCGACTACGGCACGGACGAAGTCGCGGAGCACGCCTTGGCGTTGCTGCTCGACGTGGCGCGACGAGTGACGCAGCGCGACCGCTTCGTCCGACAAGGCGGATGGGGCGTCGGTGCGCAGGAACCGATCGACCGCATCGCCGGCTCGACCCTCGGACTCATCGGGTTCGGTCGCATCGCCGAGCGCCTCTGGCAGAAGACCGCCGGGCTCGGGTTGGCTGGCACCCTCGCCTTCGACCCGGTTCGCAGCACCTTTCCCGAAGGCGTGACCCCGGTGGAGCTCGATCGCCTCCTCGAAGAGGCCGACCTGATCTCCCTTCACGCTCCCCTGACCCCGGCGACGCTCCACCTCATGAACGCGGAGCGAATCGCGCTCCTCAAGCCGCGAGCCGTCCTCGTCAACACGGCACGCGGTGGCCTGATCGATGAGAGGGCCCTCGTCGCCGCGCTCGAACGAGGCGCCCTGCGCGGGGCCGGTCTCGACGTCTTCGCCGACGAGCCGCTTCCGGATGGCCACCCTCTTCGGCGGCGGCGCGACGTCGTGCTGACCGACCATGCGGGCTGGTACTCCGAAGCGTCGTTGGACGAACTCCAAAGAGGCGCCGCTCGCGAGGCGGCTCGTGTCCTCGGCGGATCGCCTCCGGAGAACTGGATCAACCGATGGCCTTCGTAGATCCGGGTGCCGCTCTGGACGCCCTCCGAGACCACGTGATCACGCCCGTCATCCGCGAAGCGTCGACCGACCGCGCGCGAACCGTCGTCGACACGCTCCGCGACGCCGGCTTCCGCGTCTTCGAGATCACGCTCTCGGTTCCGGGGGCGTTGGACCTCGTCGCCGAGCTCGCCAGCGAGGCCGACCTCATCGTCGGCGTCGGAACCGTCTTCAGGCGCCAGGAAGCGCGCCTCGCCGTCGACGTGGGGGCCCGGTTCGTCGTCAGCCCCACGGCCGACCCGGCCGTCGCATCCGCCGCTCGCGAAGGCGCTGCCGCAGCCGTGCTGGGCGCCCTTACGCCCACCGAGGTGGTGTCCGCTCTCGCCGCCGGCGCCGACGCGGTCAAGCTCTTTCCCGCCTCCAGCGTGGGGGGCCCGTCCCACGTGAAGGCATTGCGGAGCGTCTTTCCCGACGTTCCCTTCATCCCTACGGGTGGCGTCGATCTGAGCAACATCCATGCCTACCTGGCCGCCGGCGTCCATAGCGTCGGCGTGGGTGGGGCGCTTTCGCCGTCCGACCTGCGCACCCTTCCGTCAGTGGCCCGCGCGTACCGCGCGGCCGCCATCGAACCCGTCTCTCGCCTTGGAGGTTCTCGAGCGCCATGAGCCTGACCCCCGACATCATCGAACGCTTCCGCCCCATCGCCACGGCGTCCGTCGCCGATGCCGTCGACGCCGTCGCCGGCCGCCGTGGGTACATGCAGCACGCCATCAAGCCGCGCGCCAACGGCCGCAAGATCGTCGGCCCAGCCGTCACCGTGCTCGAAGGGCCCAGCGACGAGCCGCGGCCCCCGACCCATGCCTTGGACCTCATCGACGAAGCCGACGCCGGTTCGGTGATGGTCATCGCCATCGACGAAGAGAGGGACGTCGCGGTCTGGGGTGGGCTCATGACGGCAGGCGCCTCGGTCAACGGCCTCGAGGCAGCGGTCCTCGACGGAGGCGTCCGCGACGTCACGGAGATCGAGAGGGACTTCGACTTCCCGGTCTTCTCCCGCTCGATCTCCCCAGGCACCACCGTCGGCCGGTTCAGGACGATCGACGCGAACGTCCCGGTCGTGTGCGGCGGGATCTCCGTCCACCCGGGCGATCTCATCGTCGGAGATCGCGACGGCGTGGTCGTCGTCCCACACGAACACGTCGTCGCGGTTCTGGAGGCGGCCGAAGAGATCGAGCGGAAGGAGGCGGAGCAGACCGCCTTCATCCGAGAGACCGGCAGTCTCCGAGCCGGACTCGCGAAGTACGACCGGATCTGAGCATGGCGGACCTCCTCACCCTCGGCGAGCCTCTGATGGAGTTCGCACGGCTCCAGGACGACCCCCGCCGCTGCTTCCTCCAGGGGTTCGGCGGCGACACGTCGAACGTCGCGATCGCCGCCGCGCGACAGGGCGCCGACGTCGGGGTTCTCGCACGACTCGGGGACGACGCGTTCGGGAACGCGTTCGTCGAGCTCTGGGCACGCGAGGGGATCGCCGTCGACCTCGTGCAACGTGATGCCGAGGCGCCCACGGGGGTCTACTTCATCGACTACGACGACGGTCGCCACCTCTTCAGCTACCTTCGGGCCGGATCGGCCGCCACCCGGCTCGGTCCCGAGCTACTGCCGCTCGACGCGATCGCCGCGAGTCGGATCCTGCACGTCTCGGGGATCACCCAGGCGATCTCGACGGCCAGCTGCGACGCGGTGTTCGCCGCGGTCGCCCACGCCCGCCGGCACGGCACCCTGGTCTCCTTCGATCCGAATCTCCGCTTGAAGCTGTGGCCGCTCGAGCGGGCTCGCGCGATCTTCCTCGCCACGCTTCCGTTCGTGGACGTGCTGCTTCCGAGCGAAGAGGACGCCTCCCTGCTGCTGGGCACCGAGGATCGCGACGCGATCGTCGATCGGCTTCTCGCCGACGGAGCGCGGACGGTGGTACTCAAACTCGGGGCCGACGGTGCGATCGTCGCGACGCACGATCATCGGGACGCCATCGCCGCGCACCAGGTCGCTGCGGTCGACGCGACGGGCGCCGGCGACACCTTCGATGGAGCGTTCTTGACGCGACTGCTCGACGGTGACGACCCGAGAGATGCCGCTCGATGGGCGGCCGTGGCTGCAGCCCTGTCGACGCTCGGACAAGGCGCCGTGGGGCCGATGCCCACGCGGGCGGACGTGGCATCGGCCCTAAGCTAGCCGCCTACAGGGCGCGGACCATGCCCCCATCGGCGAGCAGGTGGACTCCGGTCACGTACGACGCGGCTGGGCTGGAGAGGAAGGCTGCGACGCGCCCGAACTCCTCGGTCCTCCCGAGGCGACCCAGCGGGATGCGCGAGATCGTTTCGGCGCGCACCTCGTCGATGGTTCGACCACTTCGCTCGGCGCGGCTGGCATCGAGCGCCTCGGTACGTTCTGTGTGGATGCGTCCGGGCGACAGCACGTTCGCCCGGATGCCGTCGCTGGCGAACTCCTCGGCGATGTGCTTGCAAAGCGCGCGCACGGCAGGGCGGAAGACGTTGCTCAGGAGCAGGTTCGGAATCGGCTGCACGACGCTCGAGCTCGCCAGAGCGAGGATCGACCCGCCGCCCGCCTCCTGCAGGTGCGGGATGGCCAGCCGCGATGCTCGCGCCACGCTCATCAACGTCAACTGGTACGCGCGGTCCCAGTCGTCGTCGCTCGTCCCGCCGAACCCCCCGAACGGCGGACCGCCGGCGTTGGCGACCAGCACGTCCAGCCCCCCCAGGGCGTCGGTGGCCGCCGCGAACAACGCCTCCAGCGAGGCCGCGTCGGCGACGTCCGCCTCGAAGGCGTGCACCTCCGCGCCGGTCTCGGCGCGGATCGCCTCGGCCGCTTCGTCGGCGCGCCCCTGGTCGCGGCTGCAGAGCGCGACGCGCGCTCCCTCGCGGGCCAGCTCCAGGGCGCTGGCACGGCCCAATCCGCTGCTGGCCGCCAGGACCAGCGCACGCTTGCCGGA
>CAZJGU010000013.1:32434-38969 GCA_964545455.1 uncultured bacterium
ATGTCGTTCTCCTCACGGGCTCGCGCCACGCGTGATCGGCGCGGCGCGAGCGAAGGGGGGCGTCGGCGCGGTCCGCGCCTCAGGCGGGCAGCTCGACCGGACCGGGGCCCAGCGCCAGGCCGCAGCGCGCCACGACCCGTGCGAACTCGGCACGGTCCAGGTCGCTCATGGTCGCCGCCGGCGGGCGGCAGACCTCGGTGGCGTAGATGCCGCGCAGGCGGTAGACGTGCTTGCGCATCGCCAGGCCGATGTTCGGTTGGAACTCGTAGCGCATCAGGTCGATGGTGGCGTGGAACAGGCGCTCGGCCCCCTCGACGTCGCCGGCGACGAAGCGTCGGTAGATCCCGATCAGCACCTCGGGGAAGGCGAAGCCGGTCATGATCCCGACCGAGCCGCGCTGCAGCTCCTCCAGGAAGTACTGGCCTCCCAGGCCGCCGAAGACGCCGATGCGGCCCTCCGACGCTTCGATGACGGCGGTCGTCTTGGGGAGCGCCGGCGTCTCCTCCAACTTGATGTAGGGCGCGTGGCCCTCGCGCGCCAGGCGACCGATGAGCGGCACCGACAGCTTCAGCCCGAACGAGGCCGGGTAGTCGTGCAGGATCATCGGCAGCGCGGTGGACTCGGCCACGGTGCGGTAGTGCTCGTAGAGCTTGGCGTCGTCCTGGGGCGCGATCGGCGCGACGAAGACGGCGTCGGCGCCGAGCGCCTCGGCCTCCTGCGCCTGCTCGACGCAGCCGGCCGTGCCGAGGGCGCGCACGCCGACCCAGACGGCCAGGCGACCGTCGGCACGGGCGACGACGCGACGGATGACCTCGCCGCGCTCGGCCCCGCTGAGCTTGTGGGCCTCGCCGAGGAAGCCGAGGATCGCGACGCCGTCGGCGCCGACGTCGGCCATCAGATCGATCGAGCGCTCCAAGCCGCCCACGTCCAGGGCGCCGTCCTCCAGGAACGGGGTGGGAAGGATGGGGTTCACGCCGCGAAGCGGTTCGGTGCGTGCCAAGGGGATCTCCTTTCGTGACGAGCCATCCTACCGGCCCGGCGCCCGCCGGTCCGCGGTGTCTCGCCCTCAGAAGCCGCCCGGGTCACCCACCTCGAGCGCCGCGTCGGGCAGGCCGGCCAGCAGGTCGACCAGCTCCATCTCGGCCTCCGCGTCGACCAGCACCGCCAGCACGCGCGCGCCCGCGGCGGTCTGCAGCGCCAGCACCGGCGCGTCGACGCCCTCGACCCGCCCGACGAACAGGCCCCGCATCGTCGGGGCGCCCGGGGTCTGGATCCACAGGGTGGTGCCGTCCATGGCAGGAGGGTAGCGCGTCAGCCGGTGCGGTCGACCAGGTCGTCGGCCGCGTAGCGCCGCAGCGTCGCCCGCAGCGCGTCGCCGACGACGCGCTTCTCCTGCCGCTCGTAGTCGAACAGCACCACCACGCTGTCGACGCGGGCCGCGAGCTCGCCGTCCGCGAGCACGTCGTGCCGCAGGCCGACGCTGGTGCGACCGATGCGGCTGACGCGGGTCTCGACCTCGACCGCCGCCTGGATCGTCACCTGCCGCAGGAAGTCCATCTCCAGCCGGGCCAGGATCAGGTCGCCGGAGGGCGGGTCGATGCCGCGCAGGAAGGCGATCCGCGCCAGCTCGATCCAGCTTCCGAAGACGACGTTGTTGACGTGGCCGAAGCCGTCGGTGTCGCGCCAGCGCACCTGGATCGGCAGGCGGTGGAGGCGGTCCTCCCACGCTTCGCGCAGGTCGCGGCTCAGGTCCGGTCGGTTGAGGCGAGCCATGCAACGAAGTCTAGTCGCGTCGCGGGCCCGGGGGGCGCGCGACGGCGCGGCGCCTCCGTGGCGAGCGGCGCGGCCGCGGCTGGCACGAGGGGCAGGAGTGGCTGCTGCGCTGGCCGATCACCGCACGCTCGATGGGGTGGCCGCAGCGGGGACAGGGCTCGCCCTCGTGGCCGTAGGCGGCGAGGTGCTCGAGGTAGGCGCCGACCTCGCCATTGACGGTGCGGTAGTCGTTCAGGGTGGTCCCCTGGGCCTCGATCGAGGCGGTCAGCACCTCACGGATCGCATCGCGCAGGGCGGCCACCTGGTCACGGGTCAACCGCCGCGCGGGCGTGGCGGGGTGCACCCGGACCCGCCACAGCGCCTCGTCGGCGTAGATGTTGCCGACGCCGGCGACCGGCCTCTGGCTCAGCAGCAGGGTCTTGATCGCCACCTCGCTACCGCGCAGCGCGCGCCGGAAGGCGTCCACCGTGAACGCGTCCGAGAGCGGCTCCGGTCCCATCGAGGCCAGGGTCGGCAGGCCGCTCGGGTCGCCGCCCGGCAGCAGCAGGAACCTCCCGAAGCGCCGCACGTCGCGGAAGTGCAGCACCGGGTCGGGACCGTCGTCCAGCGTCAGGCGCACGCGCTCGTGCGCCGCGGGCGGGGTGGCGCTCACGATGCCGGTCATGCCCAGGTGGATCACCAGCACGTCGTCCGGCTCGTCGACGCCTGCCGCCAGAGCGCGGCCGTCCGCACGGGGCGCCGCGTCGGCCTGCGGCCGCTCCAGCGGCAGCAGCAGGAACTTGCCGCGTCGTTCGACCGCGCGGATCCGCTGGCCGCTCGCGTCCTCCAGCCGGGCGTACTTCGGGCCCGGCGGCGCGTCGATGCGCTCGGCCCGCACGATCGTGCGGCCGCGCAGCCAGGGGTCCAGCTCGCGCCGGACGGTCTCGACCTCAGGAAGCTCGGGGATAGCGGATCGTGCCCTCGTACAGCGCCCGGCCGACGATCGCGCCCTCCAGGCCCAGTCGCTCGTAGGTGTCCAGGTCGGCGTCGGTCGCGACGCCGCCGCCCGCCACCAGCCGGTGCGGGAAGGCCTCGCGCAGGCGCGCGACCGGCTCGGGATCGACCCCCTGCAGCGTGCCGTCACGACCGACGTCGGTGTAGATCAGCTCCCGCACGCCGGCGTCCGCCATGCGCCGCGCCAGGTCGGTCGCGGCGACGTCGGTCACCTCGCGCCAGCCGCGCACCGCCACGAAGCCGTCCTTGGCGTCGACGGTGACGACGATCCGCTCGGGCCCGAAGCGCGCCAACAGCCGGTCCACCACCTCGGGCGCGTCCAGCACGACGGTGCCCAGCACCACCCGGTCGACGACCCGAAGCCAGGCCTCGGCGACCTCGACCGAGCGGACGCCGCCGCCGACCTCGGTGCGCACGTCCAGCTCGCGCGCGATCGGCTCGATCACGGCGCGGTTGTCGCCCCGCCCCAGGGCGGCGTCGAGGTCCACCAGGTGCAGCGTCGCGGCGCCCAGCGACGCCCAGTGGCGCGCGGCGTCCAGCGGCCGCTCGAAGTAGACCGTCTCGCGCTCCGGGTCGCCCTCGAACAGGCGCACGGCTCGGCCTCCCTGCACGTCGACGGCGGGCACGATCTCGAACATGTCGAGGACGATACCCGCTCCTCGCGCGCGTCGACGCGTCGTGCCACGTCCGCGCCCGCGGAGCGGTGCCTCCGCGGGCGCGGACGAGCGATCGCACCGGCGCCTCAGCGCCGCATGCCCTGCAGGTACACCACCGCGTGTTCACCGAGCGGGGTGATCGCGAGCAGCCAGTGGGCCTCACCGTGGGTGACGTCGTAGGTGCAGATGGGGCCCCCTTCGAAGCACTCGCTGGTGGTCATGCCGAGCTCGGTGAAGCGCTCGAGGATCGCGCGGCCGATCTCCTGGGCGTCGCCCTCGACGTCCATCGTCAGCGACGTCGGGGTGATGCCGAGCGGCAGGCCGCCGTACAGCGCCATCGCGCGCGGCCCGGTGATGCGGTCCTCGTCGAAGTCCTCGTCGAGGGGCAGCGTATCGCCGACCAGCTTGGCGGGCAGGTGACCTTCCGCTTCCGTGAAGACGACGGTGATCACGTCGCCCTCGAGCATCAGGTCGATGTAGCCCTCCTCCTCGTCGAAGGCATCGAAGGCGCTGGCGTCGAAGACGACCCCCGCAGCCAGGGCGGTGCCGGCGATCAGCGCGAAGGTGACGACGGCGAGAAGAGCGGTTCGGATCCGCAACATGGCGACTCCTTTCCGGGGCGTTCGGCCATCGCCAGGGTCGGGCCCCGTTCCCCTCGAGGCTAGCGCCGAACGCGCACGCCGCCATCCGTCCCGGGGCGGGGTCGACCCCCTGCCGCGGACGCGCACCGAGCGCGTCCCGGGGCGCAGCGCGCGAGGGGGACCTGACCGACGTGGGGGTCGGCGGCGCACGGACGCGGTCGCTCCTCCGCCCCAGCACGCACGCACGTCCGAAGCGGCACGCCACGCTGGCGTCGGGAGCGCTACGATCAAGTGATGGTCCGTCGTCCTGCCCTGGCGCAGGACGTGACCCGCCCGGTGCTGCCGGGGGTCGAGGATCGGGCCACGCCTCCTGCCTCCCCATCGCCCCGCCCCCTGCGTCGGCGCCGCCGAAGCCTGCGCTGGCGCTTGGCCGTCGGCTACGTGCTGGTCACGTCGGTCGCGGTGCTGGCCCTCGAGGGGGTCGCCCTGCTGGCCGTCGCGCAGGGCGTGCTGTACACGCGCCGGCTGGTGCACCTGTTCGCCGCGGAGGACCTCGCACCGGTGGCGGCCTCCATCCTGGCGGCCGACGCCCCGCCCGCCGCCCTGCGCGCCTACCTGGAGCGCCCGCTGAGCATCGAGGACCGGGCGCCCACCGCGTTCACGCTGCCCCGCGACCCGCGCGGCTACACGATCGTGACGGACGCGGCGGGCCGAGCCTGGTTCGACAACCGCGATCCGCCCGACCTCGCCGATCGAACCACGCTCGCGACCGCCCTACGCCCGGCCGACGTTCGGCTGGTGCGCCGCGCGCTGGCCGCCGACGACAGCGTGGCCGCGCTGGGCCTCGTCCGGACCGCGACGGCGACGCCGCTTCGCGCCGAGGACGGCGCGACGGTTGGCGTGCTGCTGCAGGCCTCGACCCTGCTGCCGGCGGCGCCCGGGCTGGTGGTGCTGGCGGGCGTCGGCCTGCTCGTCGGGGGCGTCGCGGTGGTCGGGATCGGCACGGCCTTCGGCATGATCGCCAGTCGGCCGCTGGTCCATCGCATCGCGGCCCTGACCGACGCGGCCGGCGCCTGGAGCCGTGGCGACTTCGCCCGCAGCGTCGGCGATCCCCACGAGGACGAGCTGGGCGGCCTGGCGCGGCGGCTGGACCGGATGGCCGCCCACCTGGGCGAGCAGGTGCGGACCCGCGGCGAACTGGCCCGCGCCCGCGAGCGGGCCCGCCTGGCGCGCGACCTGCACGACACGGTCAAGCAGGAGTTGTTCGGTGCCAGCCTGCTCCTCGGGGCGGCCCGGCAGCAGGGCACCTGCGACCCCGACGCGGTCGACGGAGCGGCCGCCGCGATCGAGCGCGCCAAGCGTGACCTGGCCGCGCTGATCGAGGAGCTCCGGCCGCTGGCGGTGGGGTCGCTGAACGACGCCCTGCGCGAGCTGGTCGCCACCCGACCGCACGGAGCGACGCCGGTCGTGCGGCTGGAGGCGGAGCCCCTTCCCGGATCGAGCCCCGAGGCGTCGGAGGCGCTCGAGCGGATCGCGGGCGAGGCGCTCTCGAACGCCCTGCGCCATGCCGGCGCCTCCGAGGTCACGATCCGGGCCCATCGCGACGAGGACGTGCTCCGCCTGGTCGTGGCCGACGACGGGGTCGGCTTCGATCCCGACCGGACCGTCGCGACCGGCCGCGGCATGGCCTCGATGCGGGAGCGCGCCGCGAGCGTCGGCGGTCGCCTCGAGCTGGCGTCGAGCCCCGGCGCCGGGACGCGCGTCACGGCGGTGGTGCCCGTCCACCGCACCCACGAGGAGGCGACGTGAGCGACCAGGCCCGAACGATCACCGTGCTGATCGCCGACGACCACGAGGTGGTCCGGCGCGGGGTGCGCGCCTTCTTCGCGCTGCAACCCGACCTCGAGGTGGTGGCCGAGGCCGCGTCCGGCCAGGAGGCGCTGCACGCCGCCCGCGAGCGGCGGCCGGACGTCGCCCTGCTGGACCTGCGCATGCCCGGCATGGAGGGGCTCGAGGCGATGCACCGCATCGCGGAGGCGTCCCCCTCGACCCGCATCGTCGTGCTGACCTCGTACTGGGCGGACGAGGAGCTGTTCCCGGCCCTGCGCGCCGGTGCGCTCAGCTACCTGCTCAAGGACGTCTCGGGGCACGAGCTGGCCGACGCCGTGCGCCGCGCCGCCCGTGGTGAGCCCAGCATGTCGCCGCGCATCGTGCAGCGGCTCATGCGGGACGTCGTCGCCACGCACGGCGATCCGGCTCCGGAGTCGCTCACCCCACGCGAGACCGAGGTGCTACGGCTGCTGGCGGAAGGCCTGGCGAACCACGAGATCGCCGAGCGGCTCGGCATCGCCGAGGCGACCGTCAAGGGCCACGTCGGCCACCTGTTGGCCAAGCTGAACCTCTCCGATCGGACGCAGGCGGCGGTCCACGCCTGGCGGGCCGGCCTGATGACCCGCGACGACGACCTGGCCTGAGGGCGCCTTATATCTTTCTCGCGGGGACCCGCGTGGCAGACCGAGCGCGCCTGGGTGC
>CAZJGU010000014.1:0-37522 GCA_964545455.1 uncultured bacterium
TCCTGCCATTAGACGACGGGCCAGCGCGGCCGGCAGTCTACGCGAGCGGCGTCGCAGGCGTCAAGCGCGCCGACGTCGCCACGGCCTTGGCAGCCGGCGGGACGCGTGGTAGCATCCCAAGCCGCGAGCGGGCACGACCGCGCAGGTCGCGCTACGCTCGCGTCACGACCGAGGAGAGGTGCCGGAGTGGCTGAACGGGGCGGTCTCGAAAACCGCTGTATCGCTTACGCGGTACCGTGGGTTCGAATCCCACCCTCTCCGCCAGTCGCACGATCGGCCGCCCCGACGGGCGGCCGTTCCCATGCCGGCGCGGCGCCGCGACGCTGCGCGGACGGAGGTTCCCGGTGTCCACGCTGATCATCGACCACCCCCTGATCCAGCACAAGCTCTCGATCCTGCGCGACCGATCGACCTCGGTGCGCGACTTCCGCGCCCTCGCGACCGAGATCGCGATGCTGATGGCGTTCGAGGCGATGCGCGAGGGTCTTCGGAAGCTGGCGCTGGTGGCGATCCTGCGCGCCGGCCTGGTGATGGTCGACGGCATCCTCGACCTGGTCCCGAGCGCACGGGTGGGCCACGTGGGCCTCTACCGCGATCCCGAGACGCTGGCGCCGGTGAGCTACTACGCCAAGCTGCCCGGCGACATCGCCGAGCGCGACGTCTTCGTCGTCGACCCGATGCTCGCGACCGGCGGCAGCGCCGTCGCGGCGCTCGACCGACTGAAGGAGGCAGGGGCGCACGATCCGCGCCTGCTCTGCATCCTGGCCGCGCCCGAAGGGGTCGAGACGGTGCGCGCCGCCCACCCCGACGTCCAGATCGTCCTGGCGGCGCTCGACGAGCGCCTCGACGAGCACGGGTACATCGTGCCCGGACTCGGCGACGCCGGCGACCGGATCTACGGCACGCGCTGATCGTCACCGTGACGCGAAGCGCTTCGCACGGCCGCGCGCGAGGGCGGAGTAGGATGCCCACGTGACCGAGACCGCCCTGCCCTTCCTGTCGCTGGCCGGCGTCGCCTTCCTGGCGGCGCTGGCCGTGGTGGCGCTGGCGGTGCCGCGGGTCCGTGCCTTCGCGCTGCGCGTCGGCGCCGTCCAGCCCGGCGGGGGGGGCCACGGCGTCGGCCGTCGGCGTCACGCCGGCGAGGTGCCCAACATCGGGGGCATCGCCATCCTCGGTGGCTTCCTGGTGGCCGTGATCGTGGGCGCCGCCTGGGCGCCCGCCGCCCTCGGTGCGGACCGCACCGAGCTGCTCGCGATCGTGCTGGGCGGGGTGCTGATGACGCTGGTCGGCCTGCTGGACGACCTGTGGGAGCTGCCGGTCACGATGCGCCTCGCGGCGCAGGCGGTGGCGGCCGGCATCCTCATCGTGCACGGGGTCACGATCGACTTCGTGACCAACTACTTCGCGGCCGGACCGCTGGCCCGTTGGGCCGGCGACGGCAGCTTCGTCTTCTTCGGCGAGACCGTGGCGGCGCTGCTGACGCTGCTGTGGGTGGTGGGCTTCACCAACGCCTTCAACTTCATCGACGGCGTCGACGGGCTGTCCTCCGGCGTCGCCGCGATCGGCAGCCTGAGCCTGCTGGCGGTCGCGCTGCAGGCCGACGGCCGCGGTCCGTCGGTGCTGCTGCTGGCCGCCCTGGCCGGCGCCGCCATCGGCTTCCTGCGCCACAACGCCGGCCCGGCGAAGATCTTCATGGGCGACGCCGGATCGTACCTGCTCGGCTACGTCCTGGCGGCCGCCAGCGTGCTGGGCGCGCTGAAGGTGACCGCGGCGGTGACCGTCGCCGCACCGCTGCTGATCCTCGGCCTGCCGGTCGTCAACATCGCGCAGGTCATCCTGCGGCGCATGCGGCGCGGCGTCAGCCCCACGGTCGCGGCCAACGACCACCTGCACGATCTGCTGCGCGCCCGCGGCCGCAGCGAGCAGGGCACCGTCCTGACGCTGTGGGCCGCGACGCTGCTGCTGGGGATCGCCGGCATGTCGCTGGCCGAGACCCCGCCGATCCTGCTGGTCCTGACGGCCGGCTCGGCGGTCGTCGCGATCGGCGGTGCCAGCGCCCTGCGCTGGGCCGAGGTGCGCGCCGACGAACGCGCGGCCGAGCGGGCGGCGACCGAGCCGGTGGCCGGACGCTCCTCGCCGCCGCCCTCGCACCCCTCGCGGTGACGCCGCCGGCCCGGGTGGCCGTCGCCTTCGGCACCCGGCCGGAGGCGACCAAGATGGCGCCGGTGGTCGAGGCCCTGAACGCCCACCCCGAACTCCAGCCGTGGCTGCTGATCAGTGGCCAGCACCGCGAGCAGCTCGACGCCATGCTGCGACTGTTCGACCTGGTGGCCGACGCCGACCTGGCGGTCATGCGCGAGCGCCAGAGCCTGCCCGACCTGATCGCCCGGATCGTTCCGGCCGCCGCTGCGACGCTGGAGGCCGCCCGGCCCGCCTACTGCCTGGTCCACGGCGACACCTCGACGACCTTTGCCGTCGCGCTCGCGGCGTTCTACCAGGGCATCCGGGTCGGCCACGTCGAGGCCGGCCTGCGCAGCTTCGACCTGGCCCAACCGTTCCCGGAGGAGGCCAACCGGCGGCTCACCGACGTGCTGACCGACCTGGACCTTGCGCCGACGCCGTGGGCACGGAGCAACCTGCTGCGCGAGGGCAAGGACCCCGACCGGGTGGTCGTGACCGGCAACACCGCGGTCGACGCGATCCGAGCGGTCGTGGCCCGCGTTCCGCCGGCGCCGGAGGGCGACGGGCGCCTGCGCGCGGTGATCACCCTCCACCGGCGCGAGAACCTGCCCGTCCTGCCGGCCCTCGCGCGCGTGCTGGCCGACCTGGCGAGAACCCGTCCCGACTGGCGCTTCGCGTGGCCGGTGCACCTCAACCCGGTCGTGCGCGACGCCGTCCTGCCCGCGGTCGCGGGCGTTTCGAACGTCGCGACCGGCGATCCTCTGCCGTACGAGCGGATGGCCCCGTTGCTGGCCGCGGCCGACCTGATCGTCACCGATTCGGGCGGTCTGCAGGAGGAGGGCGCTGCGCTGGGCGTGCCGGTCGCGGTCGTGCGCGACGTGACAGAGCGGCCCGAGGGCATCGACGCCGGCGTGCTCGAGCTCGTCGGCACCGACCCCGAGCGGCTGCGTGCCCGCTTGGCTCGACTGCTGGACGACGCGGCGGCACGGGCCGTCATGCGCCATCGCCCCAACCCGTACGGCGACGGCCGTGCGGGCGTTCGCATCGCCGCGGCGGTCGCCTGGCGCCTGGGGCGGGGCGAGCGGCCGGCCGACTGGTCGGGCGCCGCTCCGGTATCGTCCGGTTCGTGAGCGAACACCAGATCCGGTCGCGCCGCCCCCTGCCCGGAGCGGAGCCCGACGGCGCCGGCGGCCACCTGCTGCGCTGGAGCGGGCCGGCGCTGATGGGCGTCGTCAACGTCACGCCCGACAGCTTCAGCGACGGCGGCGCCCACCTCGACCCGGAGCGCGCGGTCGCCGCGGCCGAGCGTCTGATCGACGAGGGGGCGACCTTCGTCGACGTCGGCGGCGAGTCGACCCGCCCCGGCGCCGCGCCGACCCCGCCCGAGGTCGAGCTGCGTCGCATCCTGCCGGTCGTCGAGCGTCTGGTCGCCTCCGGCCGCGCGGTGGTCAGCGTGGACACGCGCCACGCCGAGGTGGCGCGCGACGCGCTGGCGGCGGGTGCGCACCTGATCAACGACGTCGGCGGGCTGGGCGACCCCGCGATGCGCGAGACCTGCGCCCAGGCGGGCGTGCCGGCCGTGGCGATGCACATGCGGGGCGAGCCGCGCACGATGCAGGACGACCCCCGCTACGGCGACGTCGTCGCCGAGGTCGAAGCGTTCCTGCTCGAGCGGGCCGAGGCGGCCGAGGCGGCCGGCGTGCCCTCGGTGCTGATCGATCCGGGGTGGGGGTTCGGCAAGCGCGACGAACACAACCTGGCCCTGCTGCGGGCCCTACCGCGCCTGGCGGCCACGGGCCGGCCGGTGCTGATCGGCGCGTCGCGCAAGGGCACCATCGGTCGCTGGGCCGACGAGCCGGACCCGGCCCGTCGGGATCCCGGCAGCCACGTCGTGCACCTCGAGGCGGCCCGGCTGGGCGCGGCGATCCTGCGCGTCCACGACGTGGCGGGTCAGCGCCAGGCGCTGGCGGTCCGGGCGGCGTTGGACGCGGGGCGCTCCCGCGTCGCGGCCGCCGCGCCGGCGTCGACCGACCGGATCGTGCTCGAGGGGATGGCCTTCCACGGCTACCACGGCGTGTTCCCGGAGGAGGCCCGCTTCGGCGCCCGCTTCGTCGTCGACCTCGAGCTGAACGTGGAGCTGCCCGAGGAGGACGACCTGGCGGCGACGATCGACTACGCGCGCGTCTACGACCTGGTCGCCGGGGAGGTGACCGGCCGGCGCTACCGATTGATCGAGGCGCTCGCATCGGCGATCGCGGCCCGCGTGCTGGACCTCGACGCGCGCATCGGCACGGTGACGGTGCGGGTGCACAAGCCGCACGCGCCGCTGCCCGGCGTGGTCCGCGACGTCGTCGCGGAGGTGGTGCGCCGTCGCTGAGGAGGAGCGCGCGCTGATCGCGCTGGGCGCCAACCTGGGCGATCCGGTCGTCACGCTGCGCGCCGCGGCGCGGCGGCTCGCGTCGCTGGGGGCCGACCTGGAGCGCTCCCGCCTCTACCGCACCGACCCGGTCGGTGGACCGCCGGGCCAACCGGACTACCTCAACGCCGTCGTGGCGTTCACGCCCGCGCCGGCCTGGCGCGATCCGCTACGACTCCTGGAGGAGCTGCACGCGATCGAGCGGGCGTTCGGTCGGCACAGGCGGGTGCGCTGGGAGGCGCGCCTGCTGGACCTCGACCTGATCGCCCTGGGCGCGCGGGTGGTGGACGGGCCGGAGCTGGTGCTGCCGCACCCGCGGGCGCTCGAGCGCCCGTTCGTGCTGATCCCGCTGCTGGACGTCGCGCCCGACTGGCGCGATGCGCGCAGCGGCCGCCGCGCCGCGGACGCGCTGGCCGAGCTGGACGCGCGTGGCGTGCGGCCGTCCGGGGCGTGCTGGACGGAAGGGTAGACTGCGGCCCGCATGCGCGTCCTGGCGATCGCCGATCCGCACCTGTCGCGTCGCGACCCCAAGCCGATGAACGTCTTCGGTCCCGGCTGGGACGGCCACCCCGAGGCGTTCTTCGAGGGGTGGCGGGCGACGGTGCGCGAGGACGACCTGGTGCTGATCCCGGGCGACCTGTCGTGGGCGATGCGGCTCGAGGACGCGCTGGACGACCTGCACGACATCGCCGCGCTGCCGGGTCGGACGGTGATCCTGCGCGGCAACCACGACTACTGGTGGCCGTCGATCGGCAAGCTGCGCCGCGCGCTGCCGCCCTCGATGCAGGCGATCCAGAACGACGCGCTGCGCATCGGCGACGTGGTGGTGGCGGGCACCCGCGGCTGGGTGTGCCCCGGCAGCCACGAGTTCGGCGAGCAGGACGAGCGCATCTACCAGCGCGAGCTGGGCCGCCTGGACCTGTCGCTGGCTCGGGCGGCCGAGCTGCGCCGGCCGGGCGACGCGCTCGTGGTGATGCTGCACTACCCGCCCACGAACCCCCGCTCGGAGCCGTCGGGCTTCAGCGAGCGCATCGTGCGTGCGGGCCCGGACGTGCTGGTCTTCGGGCACGTGCACGGCGGCCGCGAGGTGGCCGCGGCGCCGATCGACGGGGTGGACGTGCGCTTCGTCGCGGCCGACGCGCTGGGGTTCCGGCCGATGCTGGTGCTGGAGACGCCGGCGGACCTGCCGCCGCTGACCGAGCCGGGTTGACCGCGGATCGTGCGGCGTCCTGCGCCGTGCTCAGGCGGCGTCCGGTCCGTCCGGCACGCGGCGGCGGGCGTCGTCGCCGGTCAGGCGGTGGTAGTGGGTGATCGCGTCCTGGCCGCGTTCCCAGACGAGGTGGACCACCTCGCCGCCGAGGCGGCAGGGGAACTCGACCACGCCGCGACCCACGTCGGGGACCATCACCCCCAGGGCGGCCAAGTCGCGCTTGGCGTCGTGGACCGCCCGAACCAGGAAGGCGAGCTCCTGGCGCAGCGCCAGCGCCTCGGCGCTGCCGGAGCGGACCGTGCGCGCCCGGCCCTGGGCCTCCTCGAGGTCGCGGACCGCGTGCTGAAGGGTCGTCAAGTGGGCGTCGACGTCCGGCAGCATCCGGTTCGCGCCCTGCAGCGTGAAGAGCTTGAACACCCGCCCCACCTCCTGCTCGCAGCCTACCCGGTCGGAACCGCTGGGTAGCGTGATGAGGCGTACGGAAACCTGAGTGTACCCGGCTCAACTCGAGGCCGAGACGGCCGCTGGTCGCGGCTTGGTAGAGTCCTGCCGTGACGTCCTCCGCCTCGCACGCTCCGCCGTCCGCATCCCCCGTCCTGGTCGTCAACGCCGGCAGCTCCAGCCTCAAGGCGCGGCTGCTTCCGGACGGTCCCTCGATGCTGGTCGAGCGGATCGGCGCCGACGGCGACGCCCGCATCGCGGTCGGCGGCGCCACGGTCGAGGAACGGCCGATCGGCGACGTGCACGAGGCGTTCGCGGCGGCGCTCTCCGCGGCCGAGCGGGCCGGCGGCGCGACCGCCGACGGCGTCGCCGTGGTCGGCCACCGCGTGGTCCACGGCGGTGAGCGGTTCCGGGCGCCGACGGTGTTGACCGACGAGCTGCTCGAGGAGCTCGACCGCCTCTCGCCGCTCGCCCCGCTGCACAACCCGGCCAACCTCGCCGGTGTCCGGGCGGCCCGCTCGCTGCTCCCGCACGCCCGGCACGTGGCCGTCTTCGACACCGCCTTCCACGCCGACCTGCCGCGCCGCGCCTACCTCTACGGCCTGCCGATCGAGCTCTACCGGCGCGACGGCATCCGTCGCTACGGCTTCCACGGCACCAGCCACGACGTCGTGTCCGAGCGGCTCGCCGCCCGGCTCGGCCGGCCGCGCGAGAAGCTTCGGATCGTGACCCTGCACCTCGGCAACGGGGCCAGCGCCGCGGCCGTCCGCTACGGCGTCAGCGTCGACACGACCATGGGCTTCACGCCGCTCGAGGGGCTGATGATGGGCACGCGCAGCGGCGACGTCGACCCCGGCATCCTGCTGCACCTGCTGCGCGGCGGAACCGAGGTCGGCGACCTCGACGACCTCCTCAACCGGCGCTCCGGGGTGCTGGGGCTGTCGGGCGTCTCGAACGATCTGCGCGACGTCCGCGCAGCCGCCGAGGCCGGCGACGAGACCGCCGCCGCGGCGCTGGAGGCGTACGCCTACCGCATCCGCACGACGATCGCCTCCATGGCGGCCGCGATGGGCGGAGTCGATGCGGTCGCCTTCACCGGCGGGGTGGGCGAAAACGACGCGCGCACGCGCGCGGAGGCGTGCGACGAGCTGGCCTTCCTGGGGATCGAGATCGACCCCGAGGCGAACGCCGCGCACGGCCCCCGCATCGGGTCCGACGGTGCGCCGGTCGAGACCTGGGTGATCCCGACCGACGAGGAGGGCCGAATCGCCGAGCTGGCACGGGCGGCGGCCGCGAAGGAGACGGCATGACGACGCTGGGCATCGACCTGGGCGGGACCAAGATCGCCGCCGCGCTGGTCGACGATGGACGCATCCTGGTCGCCGAGCGGGCACCGACGCCGCAGACCGGCTTCCCCGACGTGCGCGACGCGATGGTCGCGCTCGCTCGGCGGCTGCTCGACGGACGTGACGACGTGCGGGCCATCGGGGTGGGCTCGCCCGGTCCGCTCGACCTGGGGACCGGGACGATCCTGTTCGCCCCGAACATCCCCGGCATGGACGACGCGCCCATCGTCGCCGGCCTGACGGAGCGGCTGGACCTGCCGGTGGTGCTGGAGAACGACGCCAACGCCGCCGGCTACGCCGAGCACCTCTACGGCGCCGCCCGCGACCTGGCCTCGAGCGTGTATGTCACCATCTCGACCGGCATCGGCGGGGGCCTGTTCATCGGCGACCGGGTGGTCCGGGGCGCTCACGGCGTCGCCGGCGAGATCGGCCACATGACGGTGCTGCCGGGCGGACCGGTCGGTGGCGACGGCCACGACGGCAGCCTCGAAGCGCTGGCCGCCGGACGCTCGATCGCGCGTGACGGCAGCTACGTCTTCGGCCGATCGATGGAGACCGCGGAGGTGTTCGAGCGGGCCCGGGCAGGGGACGTCAAGGCGCTCAAGATCGTCGACAACGCCGCCCTCTTCACCGGGATCGGGCTGGCCAACCTGGTCAAGATCGTCGACCCCGACGGCTTCGTGATCGGCGGTGGCATGAGCCAGGTCGGACCGTTCTACCTGGACCGCATCCGCGCCGCGGCCGAGCGCTACCTGGTCGGCTGGCCGGCTCCGGTGCTGCTCCCCGCACGGCTCGGCACCGACGCGGGGGTGATCGGCGCGGCCGCCGTGGCCGCGCACGAGACGTGAGCCTCGAGCTGGCCCTGTCGGCCGCGGTGATCTTCCTGTTGCGGATCGCCGACGTCGCGATCGGGACGCTTCGGATCGGCTTCCTGGTCCGGGGCCGGCCCCGCGTGGCCGGCGCGCTCAGCTTCCTCGAGAGCCTCGTGTGGCTGGCGGCGGCGGCGCAGGTGCTGGCCAACCTCGACAGCCCGGTCAAGTTCGTCGCCTACGCCGGCGGCTACGCGGCCGGCACCATGCTGGGCGTCCAGATCGAGCGCTGGGTGGCGGTGGGCGACGTGCTCATGCGGGTGGTCGCGCCGGTCGATGGGCCCTCGGCCACGCAGGCGCTTCGGGACGCCGGCTACGTGGTGACGGAGATGAACGCCTCCGGCCGCGACGGCCAGGTGTCGGTCGCCTTCTCGGTGCTGCCGCGGCGGCGCGTCGCCGATGCCATGCGGCTCGTTCGGCAGGCCGCGCCCGACGCCTTCGTGGCGTTCGAGGGCACCAACCCGGTCCGCCTGTCGGCGTTCCCGGCCGCCCGACCTCGCAAGTGAGGCGGGCGCGCGGCGCGCCTCAGCGCGCGCCGCGGTAGGGACGGTTGTAGTAGGCCTCGAGCCGGTTCACACCCAGCGACGCCAGGTTGCTGAGGGCCAGGTAGACCAGCGCGATCCCGATGTAGACGGGGAACGGCCGGAAGGTCCGGGCCACGACGTTGCTGGCCTGGAAGAGCAGGTCGTGCACGCTGATGACGGTCACCAGGGTCGAGTCCTTGATCAGCGAGATGAACTGGTTCCCCAGCGCCGGCACGGCGATGCGCGTCGCCTGCGGCAGCTGCACGAAGCGGAAGTCCTGGAAGTTGCTCAACCCCAGCACCCGCGCGGCCTCGGACTGTCCCTTGGGTACGGCCTGGAAGGCACCGCGGATGATCTCCGAGAAGTAGGCGCCGGCGTACAGGCTCATCCCGACCGTGCCGGCCTGGAAGGCGTTCTCCCACTGGAAGAACGGCAGGGTGGGGAGGCCGAACCAGAGGATGAACAGCTGCACCAGGAGCGGCGTGCCGCGGAAGAACTCGACGTAGCCGACCGCGAGGATCCGCGTCGGCACGAACGACGACATGCGACCCAGCGCCGAGAGCAGGCCCAGCAGCAGGCCGAAGACGCCGGCGAGGATCGTCACCGCGGCGGTGACCTGGGTGCCCTCCCACAGCCGGCCCAGCACCACGGGGGTGAAGACGGTCGCGAACAGATCCTGCAAGTAGGCGATCATGCCGGTCTCCGATCACGAAGCGCGGCCGGCCCAGGAGGCCGGCCGCGCCCAGGTGCGAAGGGGCTGGGTTCTACTCGGACGGGGGCGTGACGATGTCAACGCCGATCCACTCGTCGCTGATGGCGAGCAGCGTGCCGTCGGCACGGATGGTGTCGAGCGCCTCCTCGAGCTGCGCCTTGAACTCGGGCTGGCCGTTGGCGATCGTGATCCAGGCGTTCTCCTCGAACACCAGGCCACCCAGCGGCTCCATCTCCATGCCGGCGGTACGGAACGCCTGGCCGCCGACGATCGGGTTGGTGAAGATCGCGTCGGCGTTACCGGCGCGGATCGCCGACAGCGAGGTCGGGACGTCGGCGTAGGTGGCGGTGTTGTCGCTGTAGCCGTTGTCCTCGAGCCACTGCTGGTTGGTGCCGCCCCGGTCGACGGCGATGGTGCCACCGTCGGCGATCAGCTCCTCGAAGCTCTCGTAGGGGCTGTCGACCGGCACGAAGAACTGGCCGCCACCGAAGTAGTAGGGGGTGTCGAGGAAGGTGACCGCGGCCTCGCGCTCGGGGGTGCGGGCGTGCGACGCGACCGAGGCGTCGAAGCGGCCGGTCTGGACGCCGGCGATGATGCCGCTGAACTCGGCCTGGACGATCTCGACCTCGACGCCCAGCACGTCGGCCATGGCGGCCGCCACGTCGGCGTCGAAGCCTTCGCAGCCACCGGCTTCGGCGGGCATCGAGAAGGGCGGGTAGCCGCACGACATGGCGACGGTGAAGACGCCGTCGTCGATCGGGGTCTGGGCCGAAGCGGCGGCGACCAGCGACAGGGCGAGACCGGCTACGAGAGCCTTGAGGGTACGAAGCTTCATCGGGACTCCTTCGTGCTGTGGGCGAAACGTGCGGATGCGGACGCGCAGGGCTCGTTCCCTCGCGCGTAGGCTCTCACCCCGGTCCGCCTCGACGGTCGGTCCGTCGTGTGTCCTGGCGGTGCCTGGCTCGAGCGGTGCCTCTGTGCATACCATCGTCACGCGCGACCGTCAAACGAGCGCCTTCGGGGTCGGGCCCCGTGGCGGGGACGTGTGTGACCTGTCTTGCACGGTCCGCGCGCGATGCATGGAACCCTTGCATATGCAAGCGCGCGCTGCGACGGCCCCGTCGCGCCGCCTGCACGATGAAGCCCACTCCGACGCGACCTCTCGAAGGGACGCCATGACCACCAACGCACCGACCCACGCCCTCGTCCGCGTGCCGCTGGCGACCGCGAGCGAGCGCGCCGCCTTCCGCGAACGCCACCTCGACCGGGTGGCGCGCTTCCTGCACGACCACCTCGGCCGCTACGGCGATCCGCTCGAGCACGTCCGTGCCGCGCTGCTGCGCGCCAGCGGCGACGGCCCCAGCGACGGCGGCAGCGTCACGCTCGCCGAGATCGACGGGGAGCTGGTGGGCGCGGTCGTCACCAACGCCACCCACATGAGCGGCTACACGCCCGAGCACCTGCTCGTCTACGTCGCGACCCACGCGGACCACCGCGGCCAGGGGATCGGCCGCGCTCTGCTGCAGCACGCCGTCGAGGAGCTCCCGGGCTCCGTCGCCCTTCACGTCGAGCCGGACAACCCGGCCGTCGGCCTCTACCGCGCGCTCGGCTTCACGAACAAGTACCTCGAGATGCGCCTGCAGCGCTGAGATGGCCACCCTGCGACTGAACCGCGACGCGCTGCGTGCCAACGCCGCCGAGCTCGACCGCCGCACCGCCGCCCACGGGGTGGCCTACGGCGTCGTCAGCAAGCTGCTGTGCGGGACCGAGCCGTTCCTGCGCGAGCTCCTCGCCCTCGGGCCACGCGAGGTGATGGACGCCCGCGTCAGCAACCTCGAGGCGGTGCGGCGCATCGATCCCGAGGTGCGCACGGTCTACATCAAGCCGCCCGCGCCCGGAGCGGCCGACGACGTCGTTCGCGTCGCCGACGCCAGCCTCAACAGCGAGCTCGCCACCCTGGCCGCCCTGGACGACGCGGCCCGGCGCCAGGGCGTCCGGCACGGCGTGTTCGTCATGGTCGAGATGGGCGACCTGCGCGAGGGCGTCATGGAGGACCGCGTCCAGGAGTTCGTGGCGCGCGCCCTGCGCTTCGAGCACCTGCGCCTCGAAGGACTGGGCGCGAACTTCAACTGCTTGAACGGCACGCTGCCGAACCGTGAGAAGCTCGAGCGCCTCGCCCGCCTGCGCTCCCGCATCGAGGCGCGGCACGGCCTGATGCTGCGCTGGGTGAGCGGCGGCAGCAGCGTGGTGCTCCCGATGCTCTTCGCCGGCGAGGTACCGGCCGAGGTGAACCACCTGCGTATCGGCGAGACGCTCTACTACGGCCGCGACCTGGTGAACGGGACGACCTTCGGCGGCATGCGTGACGACGTCTTCGAGCTCGAGGCCGAGGTGGTCGAGGTGGCCGAGAAGCCCGACCGCCCCAGCGGCCCGTTCGGCGAGGCGCCGCTGGGCGCGTCCGACGGCGCCGGCGGCGACGGTCCGGTCGGGGCCACACGCCGCGCCCTGCTGGACGCGGGCTGGCTGGACCTCGAGCCGCACCTGCTGACGCCCAAGGACGCGGGCATCGAGGTGGTCGGCGTGAGCAGCGACATGACCGTGGTCGACGTCGGCCGACGGGCCGCGCCGACCCGCGTGGGCGAACGCCTGTGCTTCGCGGTCGACTACATGGGCGCGCTCAAGCTGCTCCACTCGCCCTACGTCGACAAGGAGGTCGTCAGCGACGCGAGCCTCGCGGCGGTGCGCCGCCCGCCGGGCTCCGCGCGCCGCTGAACCCGACGCCGGGGCGCGGTCGCGTCAGTCGCGCGATCCGCGCACGGCCAGGTCCGGCGCGCGTTCGCGCGCGTCGACGACCAGGTCGGCCGCGGCCGGATCGTCGAGCGGCCGGGCCTTGCGGGCCCGCGGTCGCGCGGGGATCCCCAACGCGACCACGTGCGGATCGATCGAGCGGGTCGCGAGCCCCAGCGCGCCCAGCATCGCGTCGTCGGACAGCACCGTGCCGGCCAGCACGGTGCCGTGGTAGGCGACCCGGACGCCACGACCGATCACGGTGCGCTTGAGCGTCACCTCGGCCGGGTCCTCGAGGTCGTGCGTGTGCGAGTAGACGTGCACGTGGTCCGACAGGCTGACGCCGTCGTGCAGCTCGATGCCGCCGATGTCGTCGAGGAAGACGTGGCGGTGCAGCACCACGTCGTCGCCCGCCTCGACGTTGTAGCCGACCGACAGCTCGACGTTCGCGAAGATCTTGAGGTTCCTGCCGGCCCGGGCGAAGACGCGCTCGGCCAGCATCCGCCGGAACGGGATGCCGGTCGCCAGCGAGGCGCCGAACGGCGTCGCGTCCACTCGGGTCCACGCCCACAGCAGCGGCTTGACCTGCGCGAAGCGCTCGAGGTCGGTGGCGACGTAGTGCTCGGCCTCGAAGCGCACGTTGCGCGCGTCGAGGGCGAACGCCGCCCACGGCGCCGCCTCGGCCAGCTCGTCGTAGGGGCGACCGTGGACCAGCGGCGCGAGCAGCTCGCGGACGACCACGGCGCGGTCCTCGGCCGGATCGTCGAGCCGTTCGGCCAGCGCGCCGAGCCAGCGGTTCAGGGCACGTTCGTCCCCGTCGGGGAGGGGTTGGGGGGTCAGCCAGGCCACCCGCGTACGGTAGCGCCGCGGCCCGGTTCCGCTCCGTCGCCGCGCCGACGCGGTCCGGTCAGGTCCGCGCGAGGCGGGTGATCGCCCCTCGCGCTCCCGCGAAGGCCTGCCAGCCGCTCCCGAGGACGGCCTCCACCGTCGCCTGCGCGTTCGCGTCCAGCGGTCGGTCGTCGCCGTGGACGATCGTCGCCCTGGGAGCCGGACGCACCCCTCCGCCCGCGCGCAGGCGCGCCACGATCGCCTCGTCCCGCCAGGCGTCGGCCCAGACCGCCCGGAGCGCAAGCAGGGCCGGCCGGCCGTTCGTGGCGGTGCGGCCCGCATCGCCGGCACGCCGCACCCGCAGGCGCGGCGGCAGGGGCCTGCAGGCGTCGTAGAAGGCGTCGACCCAGACGTCGAGGAGCACGTGGCCGGCCAGCAGGCGACGGGCCTCGGGCGCGACCTCTTCGATCTCGTCCTCGTCGGGATCGTCGGAGGCGAGGCCGTCGAACAGCGCGTCCAGCCGGCCGCCCAGGTGGTTGAGCCGGTAGAACGCCGCCTCGGCGTCGGCCGGGACGACGACGCGCGGGGCGAGCGCCCGTTCGTCCGCCAAGCGGGCCAGGGAGCGGCTCTCGGGATCCTCGCCCGGCGGCGGGCCGGAGGTGGCGGGGTGGGGGAGACCGACGTCGCGCAGCTCGTCCATGGCGTCCGAGGATAGCAGCGCCGGCGTCGGCGCCGACGCCGCCCCGTGGTAGCGTCCGTGGCGTGAGGGACAGGGCGCGCGCGGGTCGTGCAGGACGCATCGCGGGCGGCGTCACGCTGCTTGCGTGGCTGCTCGTGGCGTTGGTGCTGGGCCTGGCCGGCTGGGTGCTCGCGCGCCACCTCGCGGTCGAGGAGACGCGCACCCCGGCGCTGGTCGGCCTGCCGCTGACCGACGCCGATCGCGTCGCCGAGCGTGCCGGGCTGGAGTTGCGCAGCTACCCGGTCGAGGGGCGGGACCTGGGCGCCGACGTGGTGGTCGAGCAGTCGCCCCCGGCGGGAGCGATCGTGCGGGCCGGCCGTCGCATCGACATCGGCGTGCACGTGCCGTCCGAAGCGGACCGCATGCCCTCGCTGGTGGGTCTGCCCGAGGATGACGCGGTCGCGACGCTCAGGAACCTCGGCCTGCCGGCCCCGGCGCTGAGCTACGAGGCGACGTCGACGCCGGCGGGGCGCGTGGTGCGCCAGGAGCCCGATCCGGAGCGAGCGCTGCCGACCGGCACCGCGGTGCGCCTGGTGGTCAGCCGCGGCGAGGGACCCGGTCGCATCGAGCTGCCGGACCTGCGCGGTCTGGACGTCGAGGCCGCGCGCGCGCAGGCCGCCGCGCTGGGCCTGCGACGGGTCGAGGCGCTCCCGGTCGCCGTCCGGGCGGAGCGCCCGGGCGTGGTGACGCTGCAACGTCCCGGCCCGGGCGCCATCGTGCCCCCGGGCGAGCCGCTGGCCCTGGGCTACGCGGTCGACGGGGCCGACATCGTCGACGTGCCCGACCTGGCCGGCCTGCCCGCCTGGCGGGCGCGGGTCGAGCTGCGGCGGGCCGGCCTGGCGATCGGGCCGCTCGAGACCGTCCGCCGTGACGACCTGCCCGAGGGGGTGGTGGAGACCCGGCCCGCCGGTCTCACCGTCGCGGGGGCGCCGGTCACGCTGGTGGTCAACGTCCTCGGCGACGCGACCGCACAGGACCTGCCGGGCGGCCTGGTGGACGGGCCCGCGCCCGGGCCCGCAGGGGACGTCGGGCAGGACCGACCCACGGTGGGAGCCGGCGACGACGCCGACGTGCCCAGCGTGGTCGGCGGCGACCCGGCCGGGGGACGGCTGATCCCGTTCGCCTTCGACCCCGCCGTCCTGGGCGTGCGGGCGCTGAACGAACGCGACTACGACCTGCGGCTGGTCGTGCGCGACGACCTGGGCGAGCGGACGGTGCTCGACCGCCGCATCCCGGCCGGCTCGGCGCTACGCACCAGCATCGTCGTGCACGGCGACGAGCCGCTGCTGCAGACGTTCGTCAACGGCGTCTTCTTCCAGGCGTGGCGCCCCTAGCCGCGGTGGACGAGGTGACGAACCTGGCAGAACGACGTCCCAGGACGCGAGAGACTAGCGAAGACCCCGGCCCAGGTGGCCCGTCCCTAGGAGGAGGCATCGATGGATCCCGACATCGCACCGCTGGCTCAGCGACTCGCTGAGGAGAACAACGTCGAGTGGCGTTCGCTCGAAGGGACCGGCGAGAACGGTCGGATCGTCGAGCGCGACGTGCTGGACTACCTCGCCCGCGTGATGGCCGGCGAGGAGGCGACCGACCCCACGCCGGAGCCGCTGCCCGAGGGCATGGAGGCGTGGGTGGACGACGAAGGCCGGCCGATCGACGCTCCGGGGGCGATCGACGCGGACGACGACGGAGCGGTCGAGCTCGCGAGCGACGAGGCCGGCGCCGCGGGCCCCGACGAGGAGGACCTGCTGCTGGCGGGCGACGACCTGCTGGTCGGCGCCGACACCGCCGAAGCCGCCCCCGCGGACGAGGCGGTGCCGGGGTCGATCGACGCGCACGGCGACGACGTGCCGTACGCGCACGACGCCGCTGCGGACGCGACCGGGGCGCCCGACCTGTTCGCGGACAGCGAGCCAGGGCGCGGTCGCGTGGGCGAGGTGCCCGACCTGTTCGAGTCCGACGCGGCGAGCGGCGAGGACGCCGGTCGGGGAGGGGCGTTCGACTTCGGCGGGCTGCCGGGTGCGGCGGCGTCCGCCCCGTCGGCCGAGGCCGACGAGGACGATGGGGCGGCCGTCACCTTCGGCGAGCCGACCCGCGCCCCGGTCGGGGAGCCGGCTCCGGCCGAGGCGACGGACGCCGGCGTCGCCGGGGACGAGCGTCAGGAGACCGCGCCCGCCGAGGACGACGCGATCGCGAGCGGCGCGGCCGCAGCCGCTCCGGAGGAACGCGACGCAGGCGACGCGGCGCCGGCGCCCGTCGCCGCGCCCGCCGCGTCGCCCTCGGCGGAGGGTGCCTGGCCGCTGGCGCGGGTTCGGACGGTCGTGCGTCGCCACGTGGACCTCGGCGGCCTGCTGGCGTTGCAGCGGGCGGCCGCGCTCGAGTCGGGGCGCGAGCAGGTCAGCGCCGCCGCGGTCCTGCTGGCCGCCGTGCGCCGCGCGGCGGAGCGGTTGGAGCTCGAGGCGCCCGGCGTCGCCCTGCCCGGCCGGGGCGGCGGCGTGGTGGCCGTCGTGCCGGCGGGTCGCGGGATCGCCGAGATCGCGGCCGAGCTCGCGACGGCGGCCGAGAGCGGACGTGCGTCCGACGACGCGGCCGACCTGTGGGTCGCCGACCTGTCGGGCCTCGGCGTGGACGAGGCGATCCTGGCCGGCGACGTGCCGCAACTCACCCTGGGTCGCGTGCTGAGCGACGAGGAGGACGGGGCGCTGCACGGCACGCTGACCTTCGCGGGCGACCACGACCTGGCCCACGCTGCCGCCTTCCTGGCGCGGGTCGCCGACCTGCTCGAGGAGCCGCTCCGGCTGCTGGCCTGATCAGGGTTCGACGGGGAGCAGCAGCCACAGCAGCAGGTAGCCCGGGACCGTCAGGCCGAGCGACAACGGGATCGTCAGGACGAACAGGGCGCGGACCGTGCGGGGATCCGCGCCCACGAACGCGGCGATGCCGGCGGCGATGCCGGCGATCCGGCCCCCGTCGCGACTGCGCCGCAGGGGCGCACCGCCGCCGCTGGGACGGCGGGCGCGACGCTGCTCGTGCCGGAGCGGATCGGGACGCTCGGGGAGGCTCACGCCGCACCGTCCGTGCCGGCGACCAGCGGGACGCGTGGCGACGACGCAGGGTCGCGCAGCGCCTGGTGGACGATCGCCTCGAAGGCGCGCACGTCGACCCCGGCGTAGCGATCGGGCACCGTCGCGAGGTGGCGCAGCGCCTTGGCGTAGTTGCGCCGCCCGCCCCGTGGCGATCCCATCGCGCGCGCCTTGTGCAGCGCGGCCGCCAGCAGGATCACGCCGGCCAGGAACCGTCGCTCGGTCCCCTCGGCGGCCAGCCAGGCCGGCTCCAGCGCCTCGTGGCAGGTCCAGAAGTCGCCCGCGTCGAACAGGGCCCGGCCCTCCTGCCAGCTCGCGGCATCGGTCATGCCCGGCAGCATAGCCGGCCCCGGACGCGGGGTAGCATGCCGGCGTGACCGAATCCACGCTGGCGCGCGTGGTCGTCGCGGTCAGCGGCGGCAGCGGCGTCCTCTACGCCTTCGACCTGCTCGAGACGTTGGCCGATGCCCCGGTCGAGACCCACCTGGTCGTGACCGCCGGCGCCAAGCAGGTCCTCCCCAGCGAGACCGAGCGCACCTACCACGACCTGGTCGCCCTGGCGGACGTCGTCCACGACGACCGCGACCTGGGCGCAGGGATCGCTTCGGGCTCCTTCCGTGCGTCCGCCATGGCCGTGGTGCCGTGCAGCGCAGGGACCCTCGCCAAGGTGGCGCTGGGCATGACCGACAACCTGGTCTCGCGCGCCGCCCACGTCTTCCTCAAGGAGCGTCGGCCGCTGGCCCTGGTGGTGCGCGAGGCGCCCTACTCGCGTCCGTTGCTCGAGAACATGCTCAAGGCCCACGACGCCGGCGCGACGATCGTGCCGGCCTCGCCAGGCTTCTACCACCGCCCGCGCGACGTGGCCGACCTGATCGGATCGGTGACGGCGCGGGTTCTCGACCACCTGGGCGTCGAGCACCACCGCAGTCCGCGTTGGAAGGACGAGGCGTGAGCGTCGCCGGCCTGATCCCCGCGGCCGGCGACGGCCTTCGGCTGGGCCGCGGACCCAAGGCGTTCGTGCGGATCGAGGGGCGCAGCCTGATCGAGCGCGCCGTTGCGCTGCTGGCGCCGTTCGTCGACGCACTGGTGGTGGCCGTGCCGGCCGGCCGCGAGCAGGAGGCCCGGCAGACGATCGAGGCGACGCTGCGCGACGAGGGACGCGCGACCGACGTCACCGTCGTCGCCGGCGGTGCGACGCGCCAAGCGACGGTCGAGCGACTGATCCTCGCCTGCGACGCGGCCTGGCTGATCGTCCACGACGCCGCCCGTCCGTTCACGCCGTCCGAGGTGGTCGAGCGGGTGTTGACCGCCGCCCGCGCGTCGGGAGCGGCGACCGCCGGACTGGCCGTCGCCGACACCCTCCACGACGTGGAGCGCGACGCCCCGGTGCCGCGCGACGCCCTGCGGGCCGTGCAGACGCCGCAGGCGTTCGCGCGCGACCTGCTGCTCGAGGCCCACCGTCATGGCCGCGAGGCGGGCCTCCTCGCGACGGACGATGCCGGCTTGGTGCGCGCGCTGGGCCGCCCCGTGAGCTGGGTCGAGGGCAGCCCCTGGTCGCACAAGCTGACCGGGCCGACCGACCTTCCCTGGCTCGAGGCGCTGGCGCGGGCCCGCGCCCACGACGCCGCCCGCGCGCCGGCGTGAGCGATCCGGTCGTGCCGCGCACGGCGACCGTCGCGGCGCCGGGCAAGGTGAACCTCGGTCTGCGGGTGGCGGCCCGTCGCGGCGACGGGTTCCACGAGATCGACACCGTCTTCGCGGCGCTCGACGTCGGCGACCTGCTGCGGGTCGAACGTAGCGCCGAGGTGGGCGTGAGCGGCGTCGTCCGCGACGAGCGCGGCGCCGCTGCGACGGGGGAGACGCTGCCCGGCATGGACGAGGGCAACCTCGCCTGGCGGGCCGCCGACGCTTGGCTACGCGAGAGCGGGGCGTCCGGCGGCGTCCGGATCGAGCTGCGCAAGCGCCTGCCGGTCGCCGCTGGCCTGGGTGGGGGCAGCAGCGACGCGGCGGCGGTGCTCCGTGCGCTGGCCGCGCTGGACCCGGAGCGCTCGGTCGATCCGGTGCGCCTGGGCGCGCAGCTGGGCAGCGACGTGCCGTTCTTCGCGGCGGGCGTCGCGTCGGCCCGCGGTCGCGGCCGCGGCGAACGGTTGCGGCCGTTCGAGCTGCCGCCGCGCTGGCTGGTGCTCGTCAACCCGGGCGTGGCGGTCCCGGTCGCGCGAGCCTACGCGCGCCTGGGCGGCTTCGGCCCGCCGGTCGAGTGGGAGGCACTGGTGGACGCCTGGTGCTCGGGCCGAGCACCGCGTTGGCGGAACGACCTGCAGGCCGGCGTCTTCGCC
Organism: uncultured bacterium; assembly: GCA_964545455.1. Taxonomy (GTDB): domain Bacteria; phylum Deinococcota; class Deinococci; order Deinococcales; family Trueperaceae; genus SLSQ01. The sequence goes on from CAZJGU010000014.1 coordinate 19,473, forward strand.
TCCGAGCCGGGCGTGCGTGCGGCCTGGGCGTCGCTGGCCGACGCGGGCCTCGAGGCGCCGCTGCTGTCCGGATCGGGCGGTACCTGCTTCGCCGTGGCGCCGGACGAGGATCGGGCGCGCGAGGCGGCGGAACGGATCGCGACGCAGCGGCCGGACTGGTGGGTGCGAGCGGCGCGCGCGCCGCTCGCACCCGAGCCGCCCCGGCTGTCCTGACGACGGGCTAGACGATGTGCTCCTTGGTCGGGTTGGGAACCGGCTCGAACGCTTCGGTGTTCGGGCAGCGCGAGGCGTCGCGCCGGATGCGCGCCGCCGCCCAGGCGCCCGCCTGGACCACGATCCGACGGATGTCGGGGTGGTGGTAGGTCGGGTAGGTCTCGTGCCCGGGGCGGAAGTAGACGACCCGACCCAATCCACGGCGCCAGGTGCACAGGCTGCGGAACACCTCGCCGCCCTGGAACCAGCTGAGCATCAGCAGCTCGTCCGGCTCGGGCACGTCGAAGCGCTCGCCGTACATCTCCTCCTGCTCCAGCGTGATCTGGTCCGGCACGTCCGCCAGGATCGGGTGGTCGGGGCGCAGGTTCCAGAGTCGTTCCTTCTCGTCCGCCTCGCGCCAGCACAGAGTGCCGTGGGTCCCCAACGTGCGCTTGAACGGCTTGGACATGTGACCGGAGTGCAGCACCACCAGACCCATGCCGGAGAGCACGGCCTCGTGCACCATCGCCGCCGTCGCGTCGGCCACCTCGTGGTGCGCCTTGTGGCCCCACCAGAGCAGCACGTCGGTGTCGGCCAGCAGCTCGGGCGAGAGGCCGTGGTCGGGCTCGCGCAGCGTCGCGGTCCGCACCTCGAAGCCGCCGCGTTCCTCGAACGCCTGCTTCAGCGCGCCGTGGATCCCCTCCGGGTAGAGCTCGGCGACGCCCGCGTTCTCGACCTCGTGCAGGTACTCGTTCCAGATGACGACCTTGACCTCGGACATGACGTCCTCCTCTTCGTGCGGCAGCCTACCGCGGGGGCGGGCCGCGACCCGCCCCCCGCGGCGCAGATCGATCGAGGATCCACCGCGGGTCAGTCGGTGCTGGCTCCCTCGGCCGCGCTGCCGGCCAGCTTGGCGTACTTCGCCAGCACGCCGCGCTCGTAGCGGGGGGCCGGCGGGCGCCAGGCCGCGCGCCGCTCCTCGAGCACCTCCTCGCCGACGTCCACCGAGAGCAGGTTGCGCTCGGCGTCGATCGTGACCGGGTCGCCCTCCTCCAGCAGGCCGATCGGTCCGCCGACCGCCGCCTCGGGCGCGACGTGACCGACGACCAGGCCGTAGGTCCCGCCGGAGAAGCGCCCGTCGGTGATCAGGCCGACCTTGTCGCCGAGGCCACGTCCGATGATGGCGCTGGTCGGCGCGAGCATCTCGCGCATGCCCGGGCCGCCCTTGGGCCCCTCGTAGCGGATGACGATCACGTCGCCCTCGTTCACGCCGTCCCCGAGGATCGCCTCCATGGCGTCCTCCTCCGACTCGAACACCCGTGCCGGGCCGGTGATGCGGGTGCTCTTCAGGCCGCTGGTCTTCGCGACCGCGCCCTCGGGCGCCAGGTTGCCCTTCAGGATCGCGAGGTGCCCGTGGGGGTACATCGGCCGGTCGATCGGTCGGACCACGTCCTGGTCCTCGGGCGGCACCGACGGCACGTCGGCGAGGTTCTCGGCCACGCTCCTGCCGGTCACGGTCGGCAGCTCGCCGTGCAGCAGGCCGGCCTCGAGCAGCATCTTCATCACCAGCGGGATGCCGCCGACGCGGTGCAGGTCGGTCGCGACGTAGCGACCGGACGGCTTGAGGTCGGCGAAGTGGGGGGTGTCGCGGCGGATGCGCTCGAAGTCGTCGAGCGTCAGATCCACCTCGGCGTAGCGCGCGGCGGCCAGCAGGTGCAGCACGGCGTTCGTCGAGCCACCGACCGCCATGATCACGCGGATGGCGTTCTCGAACGCCTCCTTGCTCATCATCTGGCGCGCCGTGACGTTCTCGCGCACAAGCCGCACCAGCACCTCGCCGCTCTCGGCGGCGCTGTCGCGCTTCTCCTCGTCCTCGGCCGCCATGGTCGACGAAAAGGGGAGGCTCAGGCCCATCGCCTCGAAGGCGCTCGACATGGTGTTGGCGGTGTACATGCCGCCGCACGAGCCGTTGCCGGGGCAGGCGTGCGTCTCGACCGCCTTGAGGGTCTCGAGCGGGATGCGGCCGGCCGCGTGCTCGCCCACCGCTTCGAAGACGCTGACGATCGTGAGGTCCTCGCCGTCCAAGTGTCCCGGCTTGATGGTGCCGCCGTAGACGAAGATCGAGGGCAGGTCCAGCCGCGCCATCGCCAGCATCGCGCCCGGCATGTTCTTGTCGCAGCCGCCCACGGCCAGGATGCCGTCCAGCGACTGGCCGCGGCAGACCGTCTCGATCGAGTCGGCGATCACCTCGCGCGACACCAGGCTGGCCTTCATGCCCTCGGTGCCCATGCTGATGCCGTCGCTGATGGTGATCGTGCCGAACATCTGCGGCATCCCGCCCGCGGTCCGGATCGCGGCGTCGGCCGCATCGGCCAGGTCGCCCAGGCCGGCGTTGCAGGGGGTGATGGTGCTGTGGCCGTTGGCCACGCCGACGATCGGCTTGCCGAAGTCCTCGTCGCCGAAACCGACGGCGCGCAGCATGGCGCGGTTGGGGGCTCGGCTGGGGCCTTCGGTGACGACGCGGGAGTGGCGGTTGGCGGGTTCGTCGCTCATGCGGGTTCGGTCTCCTCGTTCGCGGGGGGCGGGGATGGTGCCGGCGCGCTCGCCAGGGCGGCGAGGCGACGGCCGGCCTCCTGCAGCTCCGGTACCGGCTTGCAGAAGGCCAGGCGGATCCAGCGCCGGGCGGCGGCGCGGTGGTCCGGCAGGTAGAAGGCGCTGGGCGGGATGGCGCCCACGCCGGCACGGGCGGGCAGGTCGAGGCAGGCGGCGACGTCGTCCGGGTAGCCCAGCGCGGAGGCGTCGGCCATCACGAAGTAGCCGCCCTCGGGCAGGTGGGCGCGCAGCGGCGTCGGCGCAAGCGCTTCGATCAACGCCTGCGCGCGGGTGCGGTACTCCGTTCGAAGCTGCCGGTAGACGGCGTCGTCGTCCTCGCGGGCGCGCCGCAGCACCGCCGCCGCCGCGCGCTGCAGCGGTGTAGCGACCGCGTAGGGGATCCACTGGTGGGCGCTGCGGAGGGCGTCGATCAACGGCTCCGGCCCGATCGCCCAGCCGAGCTTCCAGCCGGTCGCCGAGAAGGTCTTGCCGAAGCTCGAGATCGTCAGCGTCCGCTCCCAGGCGCCCGGCCGAGTGGCCAGGCGGACGGGCCCCGCGAAGGCCAGGTGCTCGTAGACCTCGTCGGAGATCAGCAGCGCGTCGGCCCGCATCGCGGCGGCCACGATCGCGTCCATCTCGGCCTCGCGGAAGACGGTACCGGTCGGGTTGTGCGGCGTCGTCAGCACGATGGCGCGGGTGGCGTCGCCCACGACCGCGTCCAGGCGCGTCGGGTCGAAGGTCCACCGTCCGTCGGCCTGCGGTTCCAGCGGCACGGTCCGCACCACGCCGCCCGCCATCGTCACGTCGGCAGGGTAGGCGTCGTAGAACGGCTCGAACAGCACGACCTCGTCGCCCGGGTCGACGAGCGCCTGCAGCGCGGCGAACAGCGCCTCGGTCGCGCCGACGGTGACCTGGACGTTGCCGGTCGGGTCCAGCGGCCGGCCCAGCCAGCGGCCATGGTCGAAGGCGATCTCCTTGGCCAGCTCCGGTAGGCCGGGGAGGGGCGCGTACTGCTGCGGCCCGTCGGCGGCGTCGCGCAGGGCGGCCCGCACGAAGGCGGGCGGCCCGTCGCTCGGGAAGCCCTGACCGAGGTCGAGGGCGCCGTGCTCGGCCGCCCGGCGAGCGTAGGTCGCGAAGACGGTCTCGCCGAAGCCGGCGATCCGTGCAGCGCCGACCCTCACGCCGTCGCGCCGCTCCGCTCGGGCAGCGCCGCCGAGACGGCCGCGACGAACGCCGCGGTCCCGCGGCTGCCGCCCAGGTCGAGGGTCGGATCCTGCATCAGCGCCGTGCCGACGGCCGCCTCGAGGTCGTCGGCGGCCGCGTCGGCGTCCAGGCCGTGGCGCAGCATCATCGCCGCCGAGAGCAGCATGCCGACCGGGTTCGCGATCCCCTGGCCGGCGATGTCGGGCGCCGAGCCGTGCACCGGCTCGAACAGGCCCACCGAGCCGCCCACGCTGGCGGACGGCAGCAGGCCGAGGGAGCCGGGGATGACGGCCGCGAGGTCGGAGAGGATGTCGCCGAACAGGTTGCCGGTCACCACCACGTCGAACTGGCGCGGGTCCCGTGCGAGCTGCATGGCGGCGTTGTCGACGTAGAGGTGGTCGAGCTCGACGTCGGGGAAGGCGCTCTCGCGCACGCCCACCACCACGTCCCGCCAGAACTGCGAGACGTCGAGGACGTTGGCCTTGTCGACGCTGGTGACGCGGCCCCCGCGAGCGCGGGCGGCCTCGAAGGCGACGCGGGCGATGCGCTCGACCTCGGGCCGGGTGTAGACCATGGTCGACAGGCCGCGGTCCTCGCCGGCTTCGCTGGGCCGGCCGAAGTAGATCCCGCCGGTCAGCTCGCGCACGATCAGCAGGTCGGTGCCGCGGGCGACCTCCTCCTTGAGCGGGCTCAGGCGCTCCAAACCCGGGACGACGGTCACCGGACGCAGGTTGGCGAACACGCCCAGGTGCTTGCGCAGCGCCAGCAGGCCGGTCTCGACCCGCTGCTCGCGGGGGAGCCGGTTCCAGGGGTGGTCCTGCGGACCGCCGACGGCGCCCAGCAGGACGGCGTCCGCCTCGAGCACGCCGGCGCGGGTCGCTTCCGGGAACGGCTCGCCGTGGGCGTCGATCGCGGCGCCGCCGAAGGGGAGCGGCCGGTAGCTCAGGCGCAGGTCGTGGCGCGGCGTCAGCTGGTCCAGGACCGCGACGGTCGCGTCGACGATCTCGGGACCGATGAAGTCGCCCGCCAGCAGCGCGACGTCGGCGTGGCGGCTCACCCGGCGCTCCTCACGCCGGCGTAGCCCAACCGGTCGGCCAGGGCGACCGCGTCGTCGGCCGCCTCGAGCAGGTCGCCCAGCGGGTCCCAGCGTCCCTCGACCAGGGCGCCGTGGGCGCCGTCGGGCAGGTGGGCGGGGAAGACGCGCTCGCCGGCGCGGACCTCGCGCGCGGCGACGTCGACCTCGACGATCGTCTCCGGCGCCGCGCGGAGTTGCGCCTGCAGCACGCCCAGGTCCTCGGGGTCCAGGGTCACGCAGGGCATGCCGAGCGTGGTGGCGTTGCCGAAGAAGATCTCGGCGAAGCTGCCGGCGACGAGGGCCCGGAAGCCCGCCTTGTGGATCGACTGGGGGGCGTGCTCGCGGCTGCTGCCGCTGCCGAAGTTCTGGCCGCTCACCAGGATGGTGGCGCCCTCGGCCTCCGGGGCGTTCAGGGGGTGGGCCTTGGGCGTGCCGTCCTCGGCGAAGCGCTCGTCGTAGAACAGCTGCGGGCCCAGCGCGTCGAAGGTGACGCACTTCAGGAACCGGGCCGGGATGATGCGGTCGGTGTCGATGTCGTCGCCGGGGAGGACGACGGCGCGGCCGCGAACGGTGCGGATCGGCTCGAGGGCGCTCACGCGACCACCTCCTGCGGCGTTCCGAACACCTCGCGGGCGTCGGAGATGCGCCCGGTCACGGCGGCGGCCATGACCATCACGGGGCTCATCAGCACGGTCCGGCCGGTGATGCTGCCCTGCCGGCCCTTGAAGTTGCGGTTGGAGCTCGAAGCGCACAGCTGGTCGCCCTGCAGCTTGTCCGGGTTCATCGCCAGGCACATCGAGCAGCCGGCGCCGCGCCACTCGAAGCCGGCGTCGATGAAGATGCGGTCGATGCCGCGCTTCTCGCACTCGGCCTTGACCAGCTGCGAGCCGGGCACGGCGATCGCTTCGATGCCGGGCGCGACCGAACGGCCCTCCAGCACCCGAGCGGCCTCGATGAAGTCGCTCAGGCGGGCGTTGGTGCACGAGCCGAAGAAGGCCACGTCGACCTTCGTGCCCTCGATCGGGGCGCCGGCCTGCAGCTGCATGTGGTCCAGCGCCTCCTGGATCGAGGCGCGTTCGCTCTCGTCGCGCGCCTTGGCGGGGTCGGGCACGGTCTCGTCGATGAAGATCGCCTGACCGGGGTTGATCCCCCAGGTGACGGTCGGCGCGATGTCGGCCGCGTCGATCACGACGACGTCGTCGTACGAGCAACCTGGATCGCTGGCGATGGCCTCCCAGCGCTCGACCGCGGCGTCCCAGTCGGCGCCCTCGGGGACGTACGGACGCCCCTCGAGGTAGGCGAAGGTGGTCCGGTCGGGGTTGACGTAGCCGCAGCGGGCGCCGCCCTCGATCGACATGTTGCAGACCGTCATACGCTCCTCCATGCTCATACGGTCGAAGACGTCGCCGGCGTACTCGTAGGCGTAGCCGATCCCGCCCTTGACGCCCAGCGTGCGGATGATGTGGAGGATCACGTCCTTGGCGTAGACGCCGGGGCGCAGCTCGCCGTTGACCTCGATGCGGCGCACCTTGAGTCGGTCCATCACCAGCGTCTGCGTCGCCAGCACGTCGCGCACCTGGCTGGTGCCGATGCCGAAGGCGATCGCGCCGAAGGCGCCGTGGGTGCTGGTGTGGCTGTCGCCGCAGGCGATGGTGCTGCCCGGCTGGGTGATGCCCTGCTCCGGTCCGACCATGTGGACGATCCCCTGCCGGCCGGTGTCGAGGTCGAACAGGATGATGCCGTGCTCGGCGGTGTTCCTGCGCAGCTCGCGGATCATCTCGTCGGCCAGGACATCCTCGAACGGCTCGACCAGGCTGTGGGTCGGAACGATGTGGTCGACCGTGGCGAAGGTCCGTTCCGGCATGCGGACGCCCAGGCCGCGCTCGCGCAGCATGCCGAACGCCTGCGGGCTGGTGACTTCGTGGATCAGGTGCGTGCCGATCAGCAGCTGGGTGCGACCGCCGGGGAGCTCACGGACGGTGTGGGCGTCCCAGACCTTCTCGTAGAGGTTGCGGGGAGGGGTCATGCGGGTCCTTTCGGGGGGTGCGCCGGGCGGCGCGGCCTACGTGCGAGGAGGGGGAGGACCGGCGCGCCGTCACGACGACGCCCCCGGCCACGGACCGGGGGCGGACACCTTGCTTCGAACGGAGGCGCGCTGCAGAGCGCGCGCACCGGCGCTACGCGGTTCCGACCCCGGTCGAGGCTAGGCCGAGGGTCTGACGGAACTGGATCGCGCGCAGGCGGCGTCGAATGCGCATCGCAGCGGAGCATACAAGCGCGTCGCGGTGCTGTCAACGCGCGTCCTGGACGCCGGTTCCCGATCGCGCCCCGGGCGTCCGGGAGCGCTGCGACGGTCGGCTCAGCGGCCGCCGCGACCGAAGTTCCCGCGTCCGCCGCCGCTGAAGCCGCCGCGCCCGTCGTTCTTGGCGGGGGGCGTCGTGGGAGCGTTCTTCGAAGCGCCGGCGGGGGTTCCGGAGATGCCGCCGGTCGTGATGAGGCGGTCGAACTCGTTGGCGTCCACCGCGCGCGAGCGAGCGAGCTCGTAGCTGATGACGCGCTTGAGGTGGAGGTCCGCCAGGCAGGCGTCCATGGTGATCATGCCGAGCTGGCCGCCGGTCTGGATCGAGGAGAGGATCTGGTGCGTCTTGCCCTCGCGGATGAGGTTCGCGATGGCGGGGGTCGAGACCATGAACTCGTACGCCAGCGCGCGTCCGGTACCGCTGGCCTTGGGCAGCAACTGCTGCGTCAGGATGGCGACGAGGTTGTTCGCCAGCTGGACGCGGACCTGTTCCTGCTGGGCTTCGGGGAAGACGTCGATGATGCGGTCGATCGCTTCGGGCGCGCTGTTGGTGTGCAGAGTCCCCATGACCAGGTGGCCGGTCTCGGCCGCGGTGACCGCCGCGCCGATCGTCTCGTAGTCGCGCATCTCGCCGACGAGGATGACGTCCGGCGCTTGCCGAAGGACGCTGCGCAGGGCGGCCTGGAAGTCGCGCGTGTCCTCGCCGATCTCGCGCTGGTTGATGACCGACGTCTTGTGGCGGTGGAAGAACTCGATCGGATCCTCGATCGTGACGATGTGCTTCGGGTACTCGTCGTTGATCAGGTCGATCATGGTCGAGAGCGTGGTGGACTTGCCGGATCCGGTCGGACCGGTCACCAGCACCAGACCGCGCGGCCTGCGGGCGATGTCGGCGACCTCCTTGGGCAGGCCGAGTTGGTCGAAGCTGAGGACCTCCTCGCTGATCGTCCGGAGCACGCCGCCGACGGAGCCACGCTGCTGGAAGCAGTTGACGCGGAAGCGACCCTGCCCCGACAGGCTGAAGGAGAAGTCGAGATCCTTGCGCTCCTCGTAGGTGCGCTGCTTCTTCTCGTCCATCATCGAGTACATCAGCCGACGCGTCATGTTGGGCGTCAGGGTCTCGTACTCGGTCGACTTCCATTCACCGTCGACGCGCAGCATCGGCGGCAGCCCGACGGTGAGCAGCAGGTCCGAAGCCTTGCGCTCGAGCGCGAGGCGCAGGAGATCGACGATGTCGACTTGCATCTGGGTTTGGCGGATCTGGTCGGCCATGGCGTCCCTCCGGGCGCTGCGCGTCGCACCGCTCACTCTGCGGTGCGGGCGAGCACCTCCTCCAGCGTGGTGATGCCCTGGAAAGCCTTGTGCACGCCGTCCTGGCGGAGCGTGCGCATGCCCTTCTCCATGGCGCGGTCACGGATCTCGAGCGCCGACTCCTCGCGGACGATGGCGGCCTCGATGTCGTCGTCGACGACGAGCAGCTCGTGGATGGCGTAGCGCCCGTTGTAGCCCGACCCGCTGCACTTCTCGCACCCCACGCCGCGGTAGAGCGTCTTGCCGGCGACCTCCTTGGGGTCCAGCTCGAGGCGGCGCAGCACGTCCGGCTCGGGCGTGTACTCGACCCGGCAGTGATCGCACACCTTGCGGACGAGGCGCTGGGCGAGGACGCCGATGAGCGAGGCCGAGACGTTGAACGGCTCGATGCCCATCTCGGTCAGGCGGACGATGGCGCCGGAGGAATCGTTGGTGTGCAGCGTCGCGATCAGCAGGTGGCCGGTCAGGGCCGCCTCCATCGAGATCTTGGCGGTCTCGTGGTCGCGGATCTCACCGACCATGATGATGTCGGGGTCCTGGCGCAGGAAGGCGCGCAGCGCCCGGGCGAAGTCCATGCCCGCCTTGATGTTCACCTGGGTCTGGTTGATGCCCGGGATCTCGTACTCGACCGGGTCCTCGACGGTGGTGACGTTGACCTCGGGCCGGGCGACGCGCTTGAGGATGCTGAAGGTCGTGAACGACTTGCCCGAGCCGGTGGGGCCGGTGATGAGGAACATGCCGTAGGGCTTCGAGATGACGTCCTCGAAGGCGCGGAAGTTGTAGTCGGCGAAGCCCAGCTGCTCGATCTCGGGGATGCTGGCGGCCTTCTTCAGGACGCGCATCACGGCCTTCTCGCCGTACACGGTGGGGAGCGTCGAGAGGCGCAGGTCGGTCTCGACGTTGCGGTCCTTGAACCGCACGCGTCCGTCCTGCGGCACGCGCCGCTCGGCGATGTTCAGCCCGCCCATGATCTTGATGCGCGCGATCAGGGCGCCCGAGGTCGCCTTGGGCATCGTCATGTACTCGCGCAGGCTGCCGTCCTTGCGGACGCGGACCTGAACGCGGTCGGGTCGCGGCTCGATGTGGATGTCGGAGAAGTCGGCCAGCACCGCCTCGCGGATGATGTTGTTGACGACCTTGACCAGAGCGTTCTCGTCGATCGCGCTGGTGTCCTCTTCGCGCTCCTGCTGCTGGCCGCCGACCTCCTCGAGCAACGCCGTGGCGAGCTCGTCCATGTCGGTGTCGGAGCGGTAGAAGCGATTCATCAGGCGCGAGATCGTCTCCTCCGTGGCGACGGCGGGGACCAGCTCCTTGCCGGTGATGAGGCGGATGTCGTCGATCGCGAAGACGTGGCGGGGGTCCTTCATCGCGACGACCAGCAGGTCGTCGTCGTCCAGCCGGATCGGCATCGCCTGGTAACGGCGGGCGGTCTGCTCCGGGACCAGGCTGACCGCGTACGGATCGACGCGGATCTCGTCCTCCTCGACGAACTCGTAGCCGAGCTGCATGGCGAGGCTCTTGGCCAGCATCTCGGGACTGAGCTTGCCCGACTGCACCAGGGTGTCCTCGAGCCGGCCTCCGCCGGAGCGCTGCTTGTTCAGCGCCTCGTCGACCTCGGCCTGGGTCACGTAGCCCATGTCGACCAGCAGCTCGCCCAGCGGTTTGACCTTGCCCAGCTTCTGCTGCTCCTCGAGCGCGCGGCGGAGCTGCTCGCGCTTGAGCTTCTTCGTCATCAGCAGCGTCTCGCCCAGGCGACCCTTGTCGTCGGCGTAGAGCACGTCGATGCGCTTCTGGACGGCGGCCTCGGTGGTCCCGACGAAGCGCACCTCGCCCGAGACGATGGCTTCGATGTCGGCGCGCCGGCGCGGGTCGGCGATGGCGATCACCAGCGCGTCCCCCTCCTTGCGGTAGGGGACGGCGCTGAACTGAACCGCGTCCAGGCGCAGCAGGCTCGAGACGAGCTTGGCTTCGTCCTGACCGTCGTCCAGCGATTCGACGAAGGGCAGCTCGGCCTGCTCCGCGAGCAGGCGGGCGAGCTGCAGCTCGTCGAGGGCGCCGGCCTCGACCAGCTGTCGCCCCAACAGGCCGCCGGTCTTCTGCTGGGCCTCGACGGCGGCGTGGAGCTGCTCCTCGCTGATCAGGCCCTGGGCGAGCGCCAGGGCGCCGATGCGCTGGCCGACGTCGAGGTCGACGTCCGGTGGAGGTTCGAGCCCCAGTTCGGGGTAGTAGGTCGCGAGCGCCCAGGCCAACTCCTTGCGGAGCGCCTGGTACGGCTCGACCAGGCACGAGGAGGCGTCCTCGACCTCCTCGATCGCGAAGGCGTCCAGCGGATCGCCGAAGGCGACGCGAAGCCGATCGCCGTCGATGGCGAACGGGATCGCGCCCACCTCCTGCGCGAGGTCGGCCGGCACCTTGGCGAGCGCGTCGCCCATCACGTCGACGCGTGGCAGGTTCACGAGCGGAACGCCGATCGATTCCTCGATGGCGCGTGCGATGCGCAGCTCGCTGATGACGCCGATGTCGACCAGCACGTCGGCGAGACGGCCGCCGACGTCGGCGTGACGCTGAATCGCCTCCTGGAGCGAACCGTCGGTCACGTAGCCGCGCTCGAGCAGCACCGCGCCGAGGCGCTTGTCACCGATGGACAGTACGGCCATGCTCACCTCCCCTCAGCAGCCGTGCCTCGAGGTGCCGAAGCAGGCGCGTGTGCACCAGCCCGCCGTGCGAGAGCGGAGCGACCAGCACGGTGCGCAGCCCCGCTGCGCGGGCGCCCAGGACGTCGGTGAAGAGTTGATCGCCCACCATCGCGCAGCGCTCCGGCGGCAGGCCGAGCGTTCGCGCGCCGCGGCGGAAGGCGCCGGGCCAGGGCTTGCCGGTCAACGCCCGGCCGGGAACCCCCAGGGCGGCGGCGACCGACGCGACCCGCCCGGGACGGCCGTTGGAGACGATCGCCAAGCGGATCCCCGCGTCCTCGAGGCCACGCGCCCAGGCGACGATCGCGGGGTCGGGCGTACGGGCCGCGGCGGGCAGCAGCGTCTCGTCCACGTCGAGCAGGAGCCCCCCGACGTCGAGGCCCTCGAGCCTCCGGGCGGTCACCTGCTCGACCCGGTCGACACGGAGGTCGGGTCGCAAGTTCACGAGCGGATGCTACCAAGCCGGGCGCGGCGGCCACGTCGAGATGCTCACGTCCGTTCGCCCTCGGGCGGGACCGCCTCCGCGGCCCCCTCCGCGAGGGTCGGAAGGGCCTGGACGAGCAGCGGTAGGAAGGCGTCCGGATCGTCGATCCAGGGGTAGTGGCCGGCCTCGAGCAGGCCGGTCGTCGCGTGCGGCAGGCGCGCCAAGCCGGCCTCGGCCTGGTCGGGGAAGGAGGTGCCGTCCCGGGTGCCGAAGAGCGCGACGGTGCGCGGGAGCGAGACGTCCAGCTCGCTCAGGACCTCGAGTCTCCACATCGCATCGGGCGAAGCGGCGCCCTGCGGGCCGTACTGCGCGACCGCGTCGGCGTGCTCGAGGCGCATGCGCGAGGCGGGGCTGGGGAACTCCAGCGCGTCGAAGAGCGTCTTCGGGTCGACCATCCCGAAGGCGCGATCGGCGATCTCGTCCGGATCGAGCGCGTCGGGATCGGCCAGCGTCGCCTCGCTCGGGAGCGCGTCGTCCGGGGTGCCCGCGAGGTGGGCGGCGTGGCGCTGCAGCGTGCGGGCCAGCAACGGCATCGAGAACCACGGGTTGACGAGGACCAGCCCTTCGACGCGGTCCGGATGGCGTCGGGCGGCACGCACCGCGACCTGGGCACCGAAGCCGTGCGCGAGCAGGGTGGCCCGTTCGAGCCGAAGCGCCGACAGCAGCGTGGCGACGTCGTCCGCGAGGTCGTCCACGCCGAACGGCTCGCCGGCATAGCTGCGTCCTCCGCCGCGCTGGTCGGCGTAGACCATGCGGTAGCCGGCCAGGTCGTCGCCGACGAGGTCGCGGAAGCTGAACGAGCCGTAGCCGGGGCCGCCGTGCAGGTAGAGCACCACCGGCGCGTCCTGCGGGCCGACCTGTTCGAGGTAGAGGTCGGCGCTGTCGGTCCGCACCGTGATCGGCGCGTCGATCCACGCGCTCACGCGGCGCCCTCCTCGAAGCGCCAGACGCGGGCGCCCGCGACGTCGTTCGTCGCCAGCGGCGGGTCGCCCTCGACGACCAGCAGGGCCAGGTCGGCCTGCTCGCGCGAGCGCAGCAGCCGGACGGCCACGCCCGACCCGCGCAGGCGGGCGGCGAGGGCGGCGAGGCGGGCGTCGGCGTCCGTGCCGGAGCGCTCGATGAAGGTCACGAACCGGAGGGCAGGCATACCCCCGAGCCTAGCCGCCGGGGCGGCAGGCCCGTGGTAGCCTGCCCACGTCCGGCGCGGTGCGCCGGGGCGAGGAGGCGCTGGTGGACGATTCCGATCGCGATCCGGACGCGCCGCGCGACGCCCAGCCCCGACGCGGCCCGCGCCGTACCCCGAAACGACGAACCCTCGCCGACCTCCGACCGCTCGTGCGCGACGGTCGCTACCGGATCGCGCCGCACGCCGTCCGACACGCGGCGGCGGAGGGCTTCACCGAGCGCGATATCGTCGCCACGATCCTGCACGGACGCGAGCTGGTGCGCTACCTCGAGGACGAGCGGCTGCTGGTGCTCGGCTGGCTGCCGGTCAGCGCCGAGGTCAAGCTGCCGCTCCACGTCGTGCTCGAGTTCGCGAAGCCCCGCTTCGTCGAGGTCGTCACCGCCTTCATCCCGCGCGACCCGCACCGGGCGATCTCACGCACGCGTCTGGCCGAGGTGCTGCGCTGGGACGGGCACGAAGCGGTCGCGACGCGCGAGGGTCAGGAGGGCGGCAGCCGGTAGAAGCGCTCGGCGTTGGCGTCGAGGCGCCGCTCGAGCGCGTCGGGATCCTCGCCGCGCACCTCGGCCAGCACCCGCGCGGTGTGCACCACCCAGCCGGGCCGGTTGCGCTTCCCGCGGTGCGGTACCGGCGTCAGGAACGGCGCGTCGGTCTCGACCAGCAAGCGCTCGGTCGGGACCTCGGCGGCCACCTGGCGCAGGTGGACGGCGCTCTTGTAGGTCAGGTTGCCCGCGAACGACACCATCCACCCGAGCTCCAGCCCGGTGGCCAGCAGGCCCGGGTCGCCCCCGAAGCAGTGGAGCACGCCCCGCACGTCGGGCGCGGAGCGCAGCGCGCGCTCGGCGGCGCGCGACGCATCGTCGCCGCCCTGGCGGTCCCGCACGTGCAGCACCAGCGGCTTGTCGACCGCCCGCGCGACGCGAGCGTGCCAGTCGAAGGCACGCCGCTGCGTGTCGAGCGTCTCGTCGCGCCAGTGGTCGTCGAAGCCCGTCTCGCCGATCGCCACGACGCGCGGGTGGACGGCCAGCTCCTCGATGCCGCGCCGCAGCTCCGGGTCGTCGGCGAGGGAGGCTTCGTTGGGGTGCACGCCCACGACGGCGAAGACGCGCGGATCGCGTTGGGCGAGCGCGACGGCGCCACGGCTCCGGGGCAGGTCGGTGCCGACGGTCACGAACGCGCGCAGCTCGGCCGACAGTGCGTCCTGAAGATCGTCGACCCGGTCGAGGTGGCAGTGGCTGTCGATCACGGGCCCCAGCCTACCGGCCCGACCGGTGCGTCGCGGGCCCCTGTGAGAGTCGTGTAAGAGTCACCGGCCTAGGCTACGCTCGATGCGTGCACCTAGCTACGACCGTCAGCCCGGCGGGCCCCCCCGACCGAACGGAGAGGCTCCGATGACCCGACCCGCTTCCGGCGGTTCGCCCGATGCGGTCCGGCGGATGACCAACGAGGAGCTGGCCGCCACGATCGAGCGCTGCGAGGGTGCCATCGCGGACGGCTCGGCCGAGATCGAGGACTACGAAGCGTTCGTGCTCTGCCAGAAGGAGCTCGCTCGGCGCACCTGGGCCTGACGCCGGCGCGTTGCCGCGGCATGCGCCGCCGAGTAGGATGATGGCGATGGACCCACGCCGTCATCCTCGTTCGTTCGTGGTTCCGACCCTGGCGATGGCACTGCTCCTGCTGGCCTCGCTGGCCGCCTGTGCGCCCGCCGCGACCGGTGGGTCGGGCTCCTCCCTCGCGCCCCGGCTCGTTCCCGAGGTGCCCGCCGGTTGGTCCGAACAGGGCGAGGCGTCCTGGTACGGCCCGGGCTTCGCCGGGCGTCCGACCGCCAACGGCGAGGTCTTCGATCCGCGCCAGCTGACCGCGGCCCACCCCACGCTGCCCTTCGGAACCCGGGTCGAGGTCCGCAACCTCGACACCGGCCGCAGCGTCGTGGTGCGCATCAACGATCGCGGACCGTTCGTCGGCGATCGCATCATCGACCTCTCCCGGGCCGCGGCCGAGGCGATCGGCCTGATCGCCAGCGGCGTCGCCCCGGTGCGCATCGTCCTGGCCGGCGGTCCCGAAGGCCTGCGGCCGCTCCGGGTCGACCCGACCCTGAGCGGGTACGACGTGATCGTCCCCGGCGCGACGCCCGGCACGCTGGTGGTGCTGCGCAGCGCCTCGGGCGTCCAGGTCCTGACGCGCGTCGTCGCCGCCGAGCCCCCCACGGCGAGCGGCAGCGATGGCTTCGACGTGTGGACCTCGGCCGGGTTGGCCGATCGCCTGGGCGCGGTGGCCAGCGTGGCCCTGGACTGAAGCCGCCCACCTCCGGGCCCCGCGGCCGCCGTCAGCGGCGCACGCAGGCCCGCGCGATCTCGGACGCCAGCGCCTCGAGGTCGCCCCCCTCGTCCAACGTGCGGATCAGAGCGCTCCCCACCACCACGCCGTCCGCCGCCGCCGCGACGCGGGAGGCGGTCGCGCCCCCGGCCACGCCGAAGCCGACCGCGACCGGCAGTTCGCCCGCGGCACGGATGCGGTCCACCAGCGCGGGCACGTCGTCGGGCAGCGACGCCCGGGCGCCGGTCACGCCGGTCACCGAGACGGCGTAGACGAAGCCGCGGCTGGCGGCCGCGACCCGTGCGATGCGCGCGTCGGTCGAGGTCGGCGCGGCCAGGAAGACCGTGTCCAAGCCGTGCTCGCGTGCGATGGGCAGCAGCTCGTCCGCCTCGTCCGGCGGCAGGTCGGGCAGGATCGCCCCGTCGGCGCCGGCCGCGACCAAGTCGCGCACGAAGCCTTCCGGACCCCCGTCCGCGTAGCAGTAGATCGGATTGTAGTAGGTCATCAGCGCGATCGGCGTGGCGTGGTCGGCACGCAGCGTGGCGATCATGTCGAAGACGTCGCGCGTGCGCGTGCCCTGGGCCAGGGCACGCTCGCTGGAGCGTTGGATGGTGGGCCCGTCCCCGAGCGGGTCGGAGTAGGGCAGCCCCACCTCCAGCACGTCGGCGTGGCGCAGCAGCGTCTCGGCCGCCCGCAGGAAACCGTCCCGGTCCGGGAAGCCGGCGGTCAGGTAGGGCACGAACGCTGCCCGCCCGTCCGCCCGGGCGGCGTCGAAGGCGGCACGCAGCCGGCTCACGACGCCACCTCCGCGACGTCCCCGGTCAGCGCCTCCAGCACGCGCATCGCCTCGGTCACGTCCTTGTCGCCGCGGCCCGACAGGTTGAGGACGATGTCGGCGTCGGGACCCAGCTCGGCGGCGAGGCCCAGGACGTAGGCGATGGCGTGGCTGGTCTCCAGAGCGGGGATGATCCCCTCCACCTCGGCCAGCAGCCGGAAGGCGTCCAGCGCCGCGCCGTCGTTGACCGCCACGTACTCGGCGATCCCCTCGTCGGCGTACCAGGCGTGTTCCGGTCCGACGCCGGGGTAGTCGAGGCCGGCCGAGACCGAGTGGGCCGGCGAGATCTGACCGTCCTCGTCCGACAGCAGGTACATCAGCGCGCCGTGCAGCACGCCGCGCTTGCCGGCCGAGATGCTGGCGGCGTGCGCCCCGGAGTCCATGCCGTGACCGGCCGCCTCGACCCCGATCAGGCGCGGGCGCCGCTCGGCCGGCAGGTAGGCGTAGGGGGCGAAGATGCCGATGGCGTTGCTGCCGCCGCCGACGCAAGCGACCACCGCGTCGGGCGAGCGGCGGCCGGTGCGCTCCTCGAGCTGGTCCATCGTCTCGTGGCCGATGACCGCCTGGAAGTCGCGGACGATCATCGGGTAGGGGTGCGGCCCCACGACCGAGCCGATGACGTAGAAGGTGGTGCGAACGTTCGTGACCCAGTCGCGGATCGCCTCGTTGGTGGCGTCCTTGAGGGTTCGCGTCCCGCTGGCCACCGGGCGTACCTCGGCTCCGAGAAGCTTCATGCGGAAGACGTTGAGCGCCTGGCGGCGGACGTCCTCCTCGCCCATGTAGACGATGCAGGGGAGACCGAACATCGCCGCCGCCGTGGCGGTCGCGACCCCGTGCTGACCGGCGCCGGTCTCGGCGATGATGCGCGTCTTGCCCATCCGGACGGCCAGCAGCACCTGCGCCACGGTGTTGTTGATCTTGTGGGCGCCGGTGTGGCACAGGTCCTCGCGCTTGAGCCAGATGCGCGCGCCGCCGAGGCTGTCCGACAGGCGCGCGGCGGGAGTCAGTGGCGTCGGGCGGCCGACGTACCGGGCGAGCAGGCCGTCGAGCTCGGCGCGGAACGCCTGAGACCTCCGAGCCGTGTCGTACGCCGCTTCGAGCTCTGAGAGCGGCGCCATCAGCGTCTCGGGCACGAACCGGCCGCCGTAGGCGCCGAAGTAGCCGCGTGCGTCAGGCTGGGTCGTCATCGTCCCTCCCGGGCGGAGAACCGTCGGCGGCCGCCGCCGCGTTCCGCGCCGCCGCCACGAACGCGCGCACCGCCGCCGGGTCCTTGACCCCCGGACGCGCCTCGACCCCTGAGGACACGTCCACGAGCTGCGGCCCGGCCACCCCCACCGCGGCGGCGACGGTGGCCGGCGTGAGGCCCCCTGCGAGGCCGAAGCTGACGCCGTCGAGACGGATGTCGAGCAGCCGCCAGTCGAACGCCACGCCGTCGCCCGCCCCCGGATCGAGCAGCGGCAGGACGCCGGCGTCGGAGAGTGCCCGGACCCGTGCCCAGTCGACCCGGTTCGGCACCGGCACCCGTCGGATGACGCCGGGGGCGAGCCGCTCGAGCCACTCGTCGGGCTCGTCGCCGTGCAGCTGGATCCGGTCGAGCCGCAACCGGTCCCGGACCCGTCGGATCTCGTCGAGGGGTGCGTCGCGGAAGACGCCGACGCGCTCGGCTCCGCGCACCTCGCGGATCCAGCCGGCCCGGTCGGGGTCCACCGCCCGCGGCGTGCCGGGCACGAGCACGAACCCGACGAGGTCGGCGCCGGCCGCGACCGCGGCCGCCGCGTCCTGGGGCCGCGTCACGCCGCAGATCTTTATCAGCACGGGGGCTCCGGGGAGCGAACGTCCATGAGCATGAGACAGACCCGAGCATTCA
>CAZJGU010000015.1:0-36719 GCA_964545455.1 uncultured bacterium
CCGGCGGCTGCGCGAGCTAGCGCGCGCCGAGGGCGACCAGGTCGACCCCGACGTGACGGTCGAAGCGGGCTGAGCCCGATCCGCGCTTGCGAGCGCCGGGTCGCGAGGGGGCGATGAGCGGGGGTACGCCCTTGCCCACGCCCGATTCGCCTCCCTCTCTCATCTCCTGCCATCCTCGTTCATGCGCTGCGCGGCTACGGTCGCGGCCATGGAACGAACCCGACGACCCCATCCGTTCACGGCCCTCCTCTCCCTGCTCCTCGCCGCGCTGGCGATCCCGTCGCTCGTGCTGGCGCAGGACGGCCCTGCACCGCTCCCCGACGACGCCGATCCGGACGCGATCGTGCTGCGCGTTGGGGAGCAGGAGCGCACCCTCGAGCAGTTCGCCAAGCGCTTCGAGATCGCCATCCGCGGGGCGGCGGCCCAGCAGGGCATGCCCCTGACCGACGACAATCGACCCCAGTTCGAAGCGCTCGCGCCGCAGTTCCTGGAGCAGCGTGGGCAACAGCTCGCCCTGTTGGAGCTCGCGGATCAGCGCGGGATCGAGGTCGGCGAGGCCGAGGTGGACGCCCTCGTCGCCGAGGTGCGCGCGGGCGCTGACACGGCGGAGTTCGACGACCTGCTCGCCTCCAGCGGCATCGCGGACGAAGCCACCCTGCGCACGCTGTTGAGCGAGAACGCGCGAATCCGCCAGCTCCAGGACGACGTCGCCACCGGAGTCGAGGTCGGAGAGGCCGAGGTCCAGGCCGCCTACGACGAGGCTGCGGCCAGCCAGGACCTGCCGCCGTTCGACGAGGTCCGCGACCAGGTCGAAGCAAGCCTGGTCCAGCAGCAGGTTCAGGCACGCCTGAGCGAACTCCTCGTCGACGTCGACATCGAAACCTTCCCCGACCGCCTCCCCTATGCGGCGGCGCCTGCGGCGCCGACGACGCCTCCTCAGGCGCCCTGACGCGGATCCCCTTGAACGTCGGGGCGTCATGGCGCCCCGTCCCCTCCGGGCCGGACACACATCGTCCGGCCCGTTCGCCTGCTAGCCTGCCCCGACATGCGACGCATCCTGATCCCCACCCTTGCCTTCCTCGCCTCCTCCCTGGCCTTCGTGCTGGCGCAGGTCCAGCACCAGGACGACCCGGTCGTGCTACGACTCGGCGACCAGGTCGAGACGCTCTCCGAGTTCGAGGAGCGCTTCGAGATCGCCATCCGCAGCGTCGTCGCCTCGCGCGGCATGGAGATGAACGACGACGTCCGAGCCCAGCTCGAAGCGCTGCGCCCCGCCTACCTCGAGCAGCGCGCGCAGGAGGTCGTGCTGGTGTCCGAAGCGCGCGAGCGCGGCCTGAGCTTCGAGGGCGAGGAGCTCGACGCCCGCATCGACGAGATCCGCGCCAACGCCGGTGACGAAGGGTCGTTCGCCGAGCTGCTGGTCACCAGCGGCATCGGCGAGGAGACGACCCTGCGCACGCTGGTGCAGGAGAGCGAGCTGATCAACCTGCTCTTCGGCGCCATCGAGGCCGAGCAGGAGATCGGCGACGACGAGCTTCGCACCGCCTACCAGGCGCGCCGCGACCAGTTCGCCGTCGGCGAGCAGGTCTGCGCCCGCCACATCCTGCTCGAGACGGTCGAGGACGCCGAGGCGGCGCTGGCCCGCCTGGAGCAGGGCGAGGACTTCGCCGAGCTGGCCGCCGAGGTCAGCGTCGGCCCGTCCGGTCCGGACGGCGGCGACCTGGGCTGCTTCGGGCGCGGCCAGATGGTCGGCCCGTTCGAGGAGGCCGCCTTCGCGGCCGAGGTGGGCGTCCCCAGCGGCCCGGTCGAGACCCAGTTCGGCCAGCACCTGATCCTCGTGAGCGAGCGTCAGGAGGGCGGCGTGGCGCCCTTCGAGCAGGTCGCCGAGCAGCTGCGGGCCACCCTGCGGGCCGAAGCGACCGACCGGGTCGTGGGCGTGCTGATCGACACCAGCGGCGTCGTCACGTACCCCGACCGACTGCCCGCCCCGCCCGCGCCCGAAGGGGAGGGCGACGGCGCGAACTGAACGCTGTCCGGAACCGCACCTTCACGGGCCGCCCGGCATCGGGCGGCCCGTTCGTCGGTTCGTGGGGTGGCGCTCCCGCGCCTTTGCGCCTCAGGGCGCCTCAGGGCGCCAGGCGGGCGGTGCTCCAGCTCGTGGCCTCGACGTTCTCGCGCGTGAAGACGATGCGGTCGTGCGTCCGGCTCTCGCGACCCTGCCAGAACTCGATCCGGAGCGGCCGCAGGCGGTAACCGCCCCAGAACGGTGGGCGCGGGACCTCGCTTCCGACCGGGTGGCGCGCCGCCGCGTCGGCGAAGCGTCGCTCCAGCTCGGCCCGGTCCGGCAGCTCGTGGCTCTGCGGCGACGCCCAGGCGCCCACCTGGCTGCCGTGCGGGCGCGAGGCGAAGTAGGCGTCCGACACCGCTGCCGGGACCGGCCCGGTGGGACCCTCGAGTCGCACCTGTCGTTCCATCCGGTCCCACCAGAACGTCGCCGCGGCCAGCCCGGTCGCGGCGATCTCCTCTCCCTTGCGACTGCCGCTGTGGGTGTAGAAGACGATGCCGTCGGCGTCGACGCCCTTGCAGAGCACGAAGCGCAGCGACGGCAGGCCGTCCTCGCTGACCGTCGCGAGGGCCATGGCGTTCGGTTCGATCATGCCCTGGTCGGCCGCGTCGGTGATCCAACGGGTCAGCGCCGCGAGCGGGTCGGCGCCCAGGGTCTCGGGCTCCAAGGTGCCGCGCCGGTACGCGATCCGCATCCGGTCCAGGTCCATGGACGAAGCCTACCCGCGCTCCGGACCGGCCGTCGTCCGGTCCGGGCCACGGAACCGCGCCGCCATGGCTGCTAGCGTCGCCGGCATGAACGCCCTCGCCGACGCTGCCAGCCCGTACCTCCTCGCGCACGCGGACGACCCGGTCGACTGGCGCCCCTGGGGCGCCGAGGCGTTCGACGAGGCGCGCCGGCGCGACGTGCCGGTGCTGGTCTCGATCGGGTACGCCAGCTGCCACTGGTGCCACGTGATGCAGCGCGAGTCGTTCCGGGACCCGGCCACCGCGGCGCTGATGAACGACCGCTTCGTGGCGATCAAGATCGACCGTGAGGAGCACCCCGACGTCGACGCGGTCTACATGGCCGCGCTCCAGGCGATGCGCGGCCAGGGAGGCTGGCCGCTCACCGCGGTCACCGATCACGACGGTCGCACCTTCTTCGCCGGCACCTACTTCCCGCTCGAGGACCGGCCGGGCATGCCCGGCTTCGGCCGCGTCCTGGACGCGATCCACGACGCCTGGACGAACCGTCGCGAGGCGCTCATCCAGGACGCCGAGCGCCTCGACGCGCACCTGCGCGGGCAGATGGCGGCCTTGCCGACGCCGCCCGACTGGGACCCCGCGGCGCCCGCGAGCGACCTGCCCGACGTGGGCGAGGCGGCGCTGGCGGTGCTGCGCAGCACCTTCGACGAGCGGCACGGCGGCTTCGGCGGCGCGCCCAAGTTCCCGCCGCACGCCACCCTGCGCTGGCTGAACGCTCGGACCGAGCCGGAGGCGCACGCGCTGGCGGACGCGACGCTGCGCGCGATCGCGCGGGGCGGCATCCACGATCCGTTGAGCGGCGGGGTCGCGCGCTACTCGGTCGACGAACGCTGGACGGTCCCGCACTTCGAGAAGATGCTCTACGACAACGTCCAGCTGCTGCCGCGCTGGGCCGAGGCCGGGCGCCGCAGCGACGACGCGACCTTCCTGCGCGCGGCGCGCACCACCTTCGCCTGGTTGCAGGCGGAGATGCGGCTGCCGGACGGCGGCTACGCCACGGCGCTGGACGCCGACAGCGAGACGCCGGACGGCCGGCACGAGGAGGGCGCCTTCTACGCCTGGACGGCCACGGAGTTCGACGCGGCGGTGCAGGAGGCGCTGGGGAAGGACGAGGTGCCGTTCGCCCGTGCCGCATTCGGGGTGGAGACGGTCGGACCGTTCGAGGGTCGCAACGTGTTGCGGATCGCCGCCGAGCCGGCGGAGCTGGCGGAGCGCTTCGGCGTACCCGAAGCGGACGCGTCCGAGCGCCTGGAGCGGGTGCGCGCGGCGCTGCTGGAGGCCCGCGCCCGCCGACCGCGCCCCGCGACCGACGACAAGGCGCTGGCCTCGCTGCAGGGCCTGGCGATCCTGGGTCTGGCCCGGGCCGGCCGCCTGCTCCAGGACGCCGCCATGATCGAGGCCGCGCGGGCCTGCGCCGATTGGGTCCAGCGGACCTTCGTCACGGACGATGGGCGCCTGCTGCGCCGCGCCTTCCGTGGCGCCGTGGGCCTGGAGGCGCGATTGGAGGATCACGCCTACCTGGGGCTGGGGCTGCTGGAGCTGCACCGTGCCGACGGCGATCCGCGCTGGCTGGAGCGGGCCGGCTGGCATGCCGATCAGGCGCTTCAGCGCTTCGCCGATCCGGACGGCGGCTTCCGCAGCGCCCCGCGCGGGGAGTCCGGCCCGCTGCCGCTGGCGCCGCGGTCGTACACCGACGCGGCCGTGCCCGCCGACGGGGTGGCCGCGGCGGAGCTGGTCTGGCGGACCGCCCGCCTGCGCGACCGACCGGAGGACGAGGCGCGGGCCCGCGCGGCGGTGGCCCCCCTGGCCGAGGCCGCCGGCCGCCATCCCCAGGCGCTCGGGAGCGTGCTGACGCTGGTGGACCTGATGCGCGCACCGCCGCGCGAGCTGGCCGTCACCGGGCCGGACGAGGCGGGGGGCGCGGCGCTGTGGGCCGAGGTGGCACGCCGGCCGCTGGACGCGTGGATCGTGCAGCGGGCGCCCGAGCCGATGGACGGGCCGCTGGTCGAGGGGCGCACCACCGTCGACGGTCGCGCCGCGGCGTGGCTGTGCGAGGGCTACGCCTGCCGGCTGCCGGAGGTAGGTCCGGAGCGGCTGGCGCGGGCGCTGGACGACGCGTCGGGCGCACCCGTCAGCTGAGCGCGGGCCGCACGTCGGTCCGCACGAAGTCCTCGCCGACGAACAACAGCGGGGCGTCCGCGACCTGTGCCGCCGCGTACGCCATGCAGTCGCCGTAGTTCAGCGCGGCCGGGTGACGGCCCTTGCCGAAGCGCCGGAAGGCGGCCGCGGCTTCGTAGGCGTGGTCGGGACCGAACGGCACGACCTCGACGTCGGCCGCGGCGAGCAGGGCGGGGAGGATCGTGGGGGAGACGTCGCGCGCGGCCAGGACGATCATCGCCTCGGCCAGCGTGGGCGCGGCGACGGCAGCGTAGGGCGCAGCGTCGAGGGCCTCGACCAGCCGTTCCCAGCCCGGCTCGCGGTGGATCAGCGCGATCAGGGCGCTGGCGTCGACGATCACACGCCGGTCTCGCCGTAGCCGAGGATGGCCTCCCGCTCCCCCTTGTCGGGTGCGGATCCGACGCCGGGAAGGTACGGCCACACGTCGCGCTCCAAAAACACGCGGGCCCGCGTGCCGCGCCCGCGCGCGGCGGGCCGGTCCAGGCGCTCGAGCGTCGCCTCGAGGGCGTGACGGACGACCTCGGTCTTCGTCTCGCGGGTCCGACGGGCGACCGTCTCGACCAGGCGGTCCACCTCGGGGTTCTTGATGTTGAGGGGCATCGGTTCTTCCTTTCTGCCTTTCGTCTCTATGAGCATCCTAGCGTACGGACGCCGCTCCGCGTGGTCGCTCCTCCTCCGCACGCCGGCTCGCCCCCATCCCCTGCCGCCCTGACGTCGGCTCCCGTCGCACGCCGACGGTACGGTAGGCGGCGTGCCGGTCACGCTCACCGTCGGGCCGCCCGGGTCGGGCAAGACGCGCCGCATGGTCGCCGTCGCGCGCGCCGCTGCCGCGGACGGCCGGCGCGTCTGGTGGATCGGGCTGCCGGCGCAGCGCGGCCACGTCCTGCGTGCGCTCGCCCACGAGGGACCCCTCCTGGGCGTCGAGTTCCTGAGCCCCCAGCAGCTGGCCTACCGGATCCTCTCCGACGCGCGCACCCTGCGTCCGCTGCTGACCGGCACCGGCCGCCTCGCGACCGTCGGACGGGCGCTCCTCGAGGACCGCGGCGATCCGCCCGCCCCCGGCGAGGCCCGGCTGTTCGCCCGCGCCCTCGCCGAGGCCAAGCGCCACGGCGTCGCGCCCGGACGCATCCCGGGGCGCGACGACGAGATCGCGCGCCTGCGGCGCGTCTTCGCCGGCTACGAGCGGCACAAGGGTCAGCGCTGGGACTACGACGACGTCCGGCGCGAGGCGGCGGCCTGGCTGGAGGCGGCCGGCCCAGGCGACGCCACGCCGGACCTGCTGCCCGCCGTCGCGATCGTCGACGGCCTGCGCGAGCTGGCGCCCGCCGACCTGCGGCTGGTCGAGGCGCTGGGCCGCCACGCCGACGTACGGGCGGCGGTGACCGTCGCGCCGCCCGGTCGCGCGGCGGACGCGACGCTCCCGACCCGCGACGACGTGCGCCACGAGCGCTACGCCTTCGCGAACCCGGTCGCCGAGGCGCGCTGGGTGCTGCGCGACGTCAAGGCCGCGCTGGCCGAGGGCGCCGACCCCCTCGACCTGGCGCTGATCGTCGCGCCCGGGCGGGCCCGCGCGATCGCCACGCTGGCCGCCGAGTACGGCGTGCCGCTGATGGACGAGACGCCGCGCGGCCTGGCCGACCGGCCGGAGGGCCGGCGCCTGCTGGACCTGCTGGAGCTGGCCGAGCACCCCACCGCCTCGCGCCTGCTGGCCGTGCCGGAGCTGCACGACCTGGGCGTGGCGGCGTTGGCGGCGGGCGTCGGCGGTGCGGACGCGATCGACGCGCTGGCCGCCGCGCGGGGCGAGGCCGACGCCTGGCGCGCCTGGCAGGAGCGCTTGGAGCCGGGCGACGATCCGCTGGCCTGGGGTGCCGAGCTGGTCGACGCCGCCCTCGCCGCGGTGGGGGCCTCCCGTGCCGCGCCGCGGCCCGACGACGCCGAGCGGGAGGCCCGTTTCCGCGACCTGGCCCTGCAGCGCCTGGCCGAGGCGCGCCAGGTGGCCTCCGGCCCCGCGCTGCGCGTCTGGTGGGCCGCGCTGCTGCAGGAGACGATCGTCTTCGAGCGTCCCGACGCCGGCGTCGCGCTGCTGCACGCCGTGCAGGCCAGCGGCCGCCGCTTCCGCCGCGTCTGGATCGTCGGCGCGCGCGAGGGGGCCCACCTGCAGCGCGAGCGCGAGGACTACTTCGTGCCCGAGGAGGACCGCTCGGCCTGGGGCGCGACCTTCGCCCGTCCGCTGCTCCCCAAGCGCTTCTTGGCGCGGCAGCGGGCCGAGGCGGACGAGCTCCTCGCGCGGGGCGACGTCACGATCGTGAGCCACGCCGAGGCGGACCGGGGCGGCCGCGCCGCGCCCGATCCGCTCCTCGTTCGCGGCGAGGGCGAGCGTCCGCCGGAGCGCCCCGCGGGCAGCGTCCTCGACCTGGGGGCCGAGGAGCTCTACCGTCCACCGGACGGGGCCGTGCCGTTGGGCGCGCCCTCGGTGGCGCGGCTGGTGCGCTTCGCCCGCTGCGGGCTGCGGACCTGGGCCGAGGACCGGCTGCGCCCCGCGGACGATCCGCCCTGGTGGGTCCACCTCCGCACGACCCTGCGCGACCGCGAGGGGTGGAGCGAGGCCGACCTGCACGCCCTCGCCGCCGACGTGCCCGAGGCGGCCGACTGGATCGACCGGAACGCGGCCGAGCTGGCCCGCTACACCTACGGCGTGACCCTGCGCGGCGACGAGGAGGGGCCGGTCGCGCGCCTGGACGCCGCCCGGCGCGAGGCGGGCCATGCGCTGCTGGTGCGCTTCGCCGGACCGGGCACGATCGACAGCGACGCCGCCGCCGACGACCTGCTGTCGCGCCGCGGGGTCGAGTACTGGGCCGCCGACCTGCTGAGCACCCGCCACGCGCGCGCCGTCAGGTCGCTGCGCTTCCGGGTCTGGCCGATCCTGGGCGAGCCGATCGACCTGCCGGACGGACGCTCGATCTCGACCCGTGCGCCCTGGGCCCGCTTCGCGCGGGTCCGACGCGAGGTCGAGGCCGCGCACGCGCTCCGGAGGGCGGGCGAGGTGCGTCCGAGCCCGGGCTGGGTATGCCGCGACTGCCCCGTCTTCGACCTCTGCCGCGAGGGACGCCGGTGAGGGTCCGGGTCGCCTCGGCCGGCACCGGCAAGACCACCAGCCTGGTGGCGCGCTTCCTGACGTTGATCGCCGCGGGGGAGCCCCTGCGCCGGCTGGCCGGCGTCACCTTCACCCGCGCCGCCGCGGCGGAGCTGCGCGAGCGCGTCGGCGCCGGCCTGGACCAGATCCTCGCGGAGGGGACCTACCTCGGTGGCCTGGCGGTCGCGCCTGACGGGTCGGAGGAACGCTTCGAGGAGGCCCGCCGGGAGCTGGGCGGCGCGACCCTCTCGACCATCCACGGCTTCATGGCGACCGGGCTGCGGCTGGTCGCGCCGTCGCTGGGTCTGGACCCCGACTTCGGCACGCTGCCGGAGTGGGAGGCCGCCGCGATCCTCGAGGAGGAGCTGGACGGCCTGCTGCTGGCGGCGGCCGACCCGGCGCACCCGCGGCACGCCGCTGCGGCCCGCCTCGGGGAGCGCGCCTCGGAGCGGGTCCTCGCGGCGTTCGCCGCACGCTCCCTGGCCGAGCGGCTGACGCCCGCGCCGGGCGATGACGACGCCGCCGCGACGATCGCCCTGCTGGACGCCGCCTACGCGCGCTTCGAGGCGCGGACCGGCGGGCGTCGGCTGGCGCCGTCCGAGATCGAGCGCCGCGCCCTCGCCATGGTCCGCGTCCCTGGCGCCCTGGCGCGGCTGGCGGCCCGCTACCCGCGCGTGGTGGTCGACGAGTACCAGGACGTCAACCCGCTGCAGGGTCGCTTCTTCGCGGCGCTGGAGGCGGGCGGCGTCCAGGTCGAGGTGGTGGGCGACCCGAAGCAGTCGATCTACGGCTTCCGGCACGCCGACGTCGAGGTCTTCCGCGCCGCCGCGAGGGGGGCGCGTGCGGCCGGGACCCTCGACCCGCCGTTGGTCGACAGTCGCCGCCACGCCCAGCTGCTGGTCCGCTTCCTGAACGCGACCACGCGGACGCAGGCGGCCGAGGGCTGGGGCTTCGGACCCGAGGAGGCGCCGGACGTGCGCGCCGCCGGGCCGCAGGCCGAGGTACGCGGCCGGGTCGAGATCCACTGGCTGACCGGCGCGACGCGCATCGACGACCTCCGGCCCAGCGAGGCCGAGGTGCTCGCCGACCGCCTGCAGGCGGCGCACGAGCGGGGTCGCGCGTGGTCGGAGATGGCGGTGCTGGCCCGCGCCCACCACGTGCTGGAGCGCGTCCGCGTCGCCCTGGTCGCGCGCGGCATCCCCGCCGTCCTGAAGCAGGGCCGCGGCTACTACGAGCGGAGCGAGATCCGCGACCTGGCGACCGCCCTGCGGGTCGGGATCGACCCGAGCGACCGGGCCGGCCTGGCGACCTGGGCGCGCGGGCCGTTCGGCGGACTGGACCCCGGCGCGATCGACGCGCTGGTCCGCTCGGGCGACCCCCTGGCCCACCTCGAGACGGTGCACCCCGACCTGCACGCGCGCCTCCAGCGCACCCGCGAGGCGGTGGCCGGATCGCCGCTGGACGCCCTGCGCACGCTGGTGCGCGACCCGATGATCATGGGCCGCCGCTTCGTCGAGCTCCTGTCGCAACGTCAGCGCGAGAACGTCGACGCGCTGCTGTTCGAGGTGGCCGAGGCGCCACCCGGCGAGATCGAGGTCCTGCTGGAGCGCCTGGACCTGCTGTCGCGCCAGGCCAAGGAGGCGGGCGACGTGCCGGCCGAGGGGCGGGGCGTCGAGCTGGTGACCGTCCACGGCAGCAAGGGCCTCGAGTGGCCGCTGGTCGCCGTCGCGGACGTGGGCGCGCGTGGGGGCGGGCGCCCGAAGGACCTGCACGTGGAGGACGGCCGGCTGCACCTACCGCGCGGCCCGGGCTTCCGCGCCGCGGCGGAGGCGGACGCCGAGCGGCAGCGGCAGGAGGGCCACCGGCTGTTCTACGTCGCGATCAGCCGGGCGCGGGAGGAGCTGATCCTGGCCGGCAGCGTCACCGACCGCGGGGCCGAGGGCTGGGCGGCCGTGCTGGACGCGATGAACCTCGGACCGGACGCGCCGCTGCGCGATCGGGACGGCGTGGTGCTGGCCGTCCACGCCCCGCGCGCCGACGTGGCGGCGGCCGCCGCCGAGCAGGAGCCGCCCGCGCGCGGCCTGCCGGAGGCTCCGTGGACCCGTCGGCGCTTCCCCCCGGGCGAGTTGCCGCCGGTCGAGAGCCCCTCGCGCATCCGTGGGGGCGAGGACCGAGCGGCCGGGGCCGACGACGGCCGGGCCCGCGGGGACGCCGCCCTTCCGCGCGAGGACGCCGAGCCGGTCCACCAGGGCGACCTGAACGAGGAGGGACGCCTGCCGGGTCAGGCGGTCGCGGTCGGCACGCTGCTGCACGACGCGATCCGGCGCGACGCCGATCCGGGCGACGCGCGCGAGATGGACCTGCTGCGCGCCCAGGAGGTCATGTTCCCCTACGAGCCGCACGAACAGGATCGGCTGCTGGACGAGGTCCGCGCGATGCTGGGCGTCTACCGGGAGCTGCTGGGCACACGCCTCCCCGGGCTGCGCGACCGCGAGCGCGACCTGCGCGAATGGCCGGTGATCCTGCCCGCCGGGCGGCAGGTCTGGCAGGGGGTCGTCGACCGCCTCTACCTCGCGGACGGCACCTGGTACCTGGACGACTACAAGACCGACCGGACCCTCAAACCGGAGCGCTACGCCTTCCAGCTGGCCGTCTACCGGGAAGCGGTTCGGCGGGTGCTGGGCGTCGAGCCGGTCACGCGGCTGGTCGGGCTGCGGGACGGGGCGGTGGTGGCCTACGCGTCCGCCGACCTCGACGCGGTCGCGCGCGAGCACGGGCTCGACCTCGCCGGACCGCCCCGACCGTAGCTCACGCGCCGCGCGTGCGCAGCGTCTCGATCAGCCCCCGCGCCACCCGCCGCAGCGGCTCCGGATCGGGTGCCTCGCGCAGGTCGTGGTCCAGCGGGTAGCGCGCCGCCTGGAACAGGTCGCCCGCCGCGTCGGCGATCCCGGCGAGCGCCGCGTCGGCCTCGGCGTCGCTCGCCCCCGGCCGGTGCGCCCGGTAGTACGTCCGGTGCAGCGCGTCCAGCCGGCGACGGGCGTCCTCGGGCAGGTCCCCCAGCAGCGCGCGCAGGCTATGCACGCGCGGGTAGCGGCCCTTCACCGTCAGCAGCAGCGCCTTGAGCGTCAGCTCGGTCGCCAGGGCCCGGAGCAGCAGGTAGGGCGCCGGATCCTCGCCGGGCTGCGGGCGCACGCGGTCCGCGGCCGCGGCCATCGCGTCGGCGTGCCGAAGCAGCTCGTCCAGCCGCGCATCGAGGTCGTCGTGCCTCCGCATCGGGACCACGGTAGCCGACCCCTGGGCACATGCCCAGATGCTCGACGGGGCGTCCGCGTCGGTCCGCTACCGTAGGGGCGTGAGCCTCCCGGACTCCCGCACCCCCGCCACGCTCGACGCGCACGATGGCGAGCTGCTCGACCGCGCCGACGCCCCGCTCCTGTGGCTCGGCGAGATGACGCCGCAGCTGCTGGCCGACCTGATGCGCTCCGGTTCGCACGGTGCCGTGCGGGTACGCGCCCTCGACGGGGAGGCGCACGACGTCTGGATCCAACGCTGCTGGTACGACGTCGAGGAGGGCAAGATGGTCGTCCAGCTGCACCAACGATCGGACCCCTCCTGACGCCCGATCGCCCGGCGCGTCCAGGAACGCCAGGCGCTCCTCAGGTGCCCGCCGGCCCCGCCTCGAGGTCCAACCCGAACCACCGTCGCGCCGCCGCCTGCGCCGCACGGAAGCCGGCCATGCCGTGCACCCCCGGACCGGGCGGCGTCGCGGCCGAGCACAGGTACACCCCGGGCAGCGGCGTGGCGTACGGGTTCGGGGAGAGCACCGGCCGCGCCAGCAGCTGCCACAGCGTCGCCGCGCCGGCCGAGATGTCGCCCCCGGCCAGGTTGGGGTTCCAGGCCTCCAGCTCCGCCGGTCCCCAGGTCCGCACCGCGCGCGTCCGGGCCGCCGTTCCCGGCGCCGACCGTTCGATCTGCGCCCGGATCCGATGCGCCAGCACGCCGACCGCCTCGCGGTCCGACGCAAGGGACCGCGGCAGGTGGGCGTAGGCCCAGACCGGCTCGACCTCGTCCCGCACGCGGCTGCGGTCGAAGCGGCCCGCCTGCGCCACCAGCACGTACGGATCGTCCGGCAGGCGCCCCGCCGCGACCTCCGCCTCGGCGTGGGCGATCCGCTCGAAGCGGCCCCCCAGGTGCACCGTGCCCGCCTCGTGGCAGGCCGGATCGCTCCACGGCACGCCCCCCTCGACCGCCAGGTCCAGCTTCACGACCGCCTCGCCCGGGCGGTAGCGCCGCAGCGCCGCCGCGTAGCGAGGCGGCAGCCGCCCCTCGGCCATCCGCGCAAGCGTCGCCGGCGTCACGTCCAACAGGGTGATCGTCGCCGGCGGCAGCTCGCTCAGCGAGGCGACCCAGTGCCCCGTCTCGACCTCGCCGCCCAACTCGCGGAGGTACCCCTCCAGCGCCGTGGCGATCCGGCCCGCCCCGCCGCGCGGGAACGGCCAGCCGATCCCCTCCCGCTGCGCCAGGGCCGCCAGCACCAGCGCGATCGCCGAGGTTCCAGGGGCGGACAGCGGAAGCGACGCGTGCGCCGCCAGGCCCGCCCACAACGCCCGCGCCCGCTCCCCCGACCACGCCCGGGCCGACCAGGTCGCCGGCGTCACGCCGCGCGCCCCGAAGCGGGCCAAGGCGACCGGCGCCTCCGGCCAGCGCAGCAGCGGGCCCAGGAACGACGGGGCCAGCTCCGGCCACCCCCGCGACGCCGGTCCGGTCCACCAGCGCCAGGCGTCGCCGTCGCCCGCCGCGTCCCCCGCCAGGTCCGCCGCCGTGGCCTCGACCGAGGCGTGCAAGCCCGCCGCCGGCCGGTCCGGCAGCGGGTGCGCGAGCGCCAGGGGCGGGCGGACCCACGACAGGCCGTGCCGCTCCAGCGGCCACGACGCCAACACCGGACTGCCCGCCGCCAGCGGGTGCACCGCCGAGCCGAGGTCGTGCACCAGGCCGGGCAGCGTCGCCTGGGCCGAGCGGGCGGCGCCGCCCACCTCCTCCGCCCCCTCGATCAGGCGCACCCGCAGGCCGGCGCGCGCCAGCGCGACCGCCGCCGTCAGGCCGTTCGGCCCGGCGCCCACCACCACGGCGTCCACGGCGTCCATGCCGCACCGTACCGGGCCGCGGATCCGGCGACCGTGGCGGACGGGGGATAGACTTCCGTCATGACGCACTTCGAGCGTGAGATCCGAGAGCAGCCCGAGGTGCTGCGCCGCCTGCTGGCCGACCCGGCCCCCGGCGAGGTGGGGGCAGCCCTGCGCGACGCCGCGCCGACCGTGGTGCTCAGCCTGGCGCGCGGATCGAGCGACAACGCGGTCACCTTCTTCGCCTACCTCGTCGGCTTGACGCTCGGCCTGCCGGTCGCCAGCGTGCCCCCCAGCCTGGTGACGCTGCACCAGGCCCGCCTCCGCACCGAGCGCGCCCTGGTCGTCGGCGTCAGCCAGTCGGGCGAGAGCCAGGACGTCGTCGGCGCGGTGCGGGCCCTGGCCGCGAGCGGCGTGCCCAGCCTGGGCGTGCACAACCGCCCCGGATCGGCGCTGGAGCAGGTTTGCGGCCTGTCCGTCCGCCTGGGCGCCGGCGAGGAACGCGCCGTCGCGGCCAGCAAGACCTTCTCGAGCCAGATGATGGCCCTCGCCCGCGTCGTGGCCGAGTGGGCCGACGACGAGGCGCTGCGCCAGGCCTTGGCCGAGGTGCCGGACGCGATTCAGCGGCTGCTGGCCGAGCCCGGCGCCATCGACGCGGCCGCGGCTCGCCTCACGCACGCCGAGCAGCTCGACGTCCTCGGTCGCGGACTGGCGTTCGGCCCGGCGCTGGAGATCGCGCTGAAGCTCAAGGAGACCAGCTACCTGCACGCCCATGCCTACAGCAGCGCCGAGTTCCAGCACGGTCCGATCGCCTCGCTGGGGCCGGGCGACCCGCTCCTGCTTCTGGGGTTGGTGGGCGCGTCGGCGCCGACCACCCTGGACTCCGCGCGGCGCCTGCGCGACACCGGCGCGCACCTGACCGTCGTGGCCAGCGACCCCGAGCTGCTGGAGCTGGCCAGCGCCGCCGTTCCGATCGCCCCCGCCGACTCGCCCGTCGTGCAGGCGTTCGTGCACGTCGTGGCGGGCCAGTGGCTGGCGCTGCGCTTGGCGGCCGAGCGGGGCCTGGACCCGGACGCGCCGCGGCACCTGCGCAAGGTCACCCAGACACGCTGACGCGTCGACCCCGGGTACCCTCCCGCATGCCCCCCGACCGGAACCCCGACGCGCCGGCGGTCCCGTGGTGGACCTCCGCCGTCGGCTACCAGATCTACCCCCGCAGCTTCCAGGACGCGGACGGCGACGGCGTCGGCGACCTGCGCGGCATCCTGACGGGCCTCGACCACCTCGAGGCGCTCGGGGTGGACGTCGTCTGGCTCTCGCCGGTCTACCCGTCGCCGATGAAGGACGGCGGCTACGACGTCGCCGACTACCAGGGGGTCGACCCACGCTTCGGCACCCTCGCGGACCTCGACCGCCTGATCGAGGAGCTGCACGCGCGCGGGATGAAGCTGATCCTCGACGTGGTCCTCAACCACACCAGCGACCAGCACCCGTGGTTCCAGGCCGCTCGTCGCGGGCCGGACGATCCCAAGCGCGACTGGTACTGGTGGCGGCCGCCGCGGCCCGGCACCGTGCCCGGGCAGCCGGGGGCCGAACCGACCAACTGGCGCAGCTACTTCGGCGGACCCGCCTGGAGCTACGACCCGGCCAGCGGGATGTACTACCTGCACCTCTTCGACCGCTCGCAGCCGGACCTGAACTGGGAGACCCCGGCGGTGCGCCAAGCGCTCTACGCGATGCTGCGCTGGTGGCTGGCGCGCGGCGTCGACGGCTTCCGGATGGACGTGATCAACCTCGTCTCCAAGGCGCTGCCGCTACGGGACGGGAGCCAGATCGGGCCCGACGGCCTGGGCGACGGGACGCCGTTCTACGAGAGCGGACCGCGCATCCACGAGTTCGTGCAGGAGCTGCACCGCGAGGTGTTCGCCGGGGCGGGCAAGGAGCTGCTGGTCGTCGGCGAGATGTTGGGCGTGACCGCCGAGGACGCCCGCGACTTCACGGACCGGGCGCGGGACGAGCTGGACATGGTCTTCCAGTTCGAGCACGTCACCCTCGACCAGGCGTCGGGCGACAAGTTCGACCTCGCGCCCCTGCCGCTGCCGGTGCTCAAGGGGTCGCTGGCGCGCTGGCAGCGGGTGATGGCGGAGCGCGGCTGGAACAGCCTCTACTGGAGCAACCACGACCAGCCGCGGGTGGTGTCGCGCTTCGGGAACGACGAGCCCGCCTGGCGCGAACGCTCGGCCAAGACGCTGGCCACGGTCCTGCACCTGCACCGCGGCACGCCCTGGATCTACCAGGGCGAGGAGCTGGGCCTTCCCAACGTGCCGTTCACGGAGGTGGGCGCGTTCCGCGACGTCGAGTCCCTCAACTACGCCCGCTCCGCCCGCCAGCGTGGCCTGTCCGAGCCGGAGATCCTACGGCGCCTGCGCGCCAAGAGCCGCGACAACGCGCGCACCCCGATGCCGTGGACGGCGGGTCGGAACGCCGGCTTCAGCGACGGGGAGCCGTGGCTCGCGCTGGCGCCGAACCATGGGACGGTCCACGCCGAGGGGCAGCGCGCCGATCCGGACTCGGTCTTCCACCACTACCGCCGCTTGATCGAGCTGCGGCACCGGAACGCGGTCGTGGCGCTGGGCGAGTTCGAGTTGCTCGCTCCGGAGCACGAGCGCCTCTACGCCATCCGTCGCCACCTCGGGGACGAGGAGGTCCTGATGATCGCGAACCTGTCGGAGGTGCCGCTGGATCCCGCTGCGGAGGGCGTCCCGGTCCCCCCGGGCGCCGAGCTGCTGCTCGGGACCGAGCCGGAGGGGGACGCTCCGCCGCCCGCGGATCGCCTGTCGGGCTGGGAGGCGCGCGTCTACCGTCTGTCGTAGGCCGGCGCCGACGATCGGGCGTGAGGCGACCGCCGCTCCCGTCGGACGCTCAGCGAACGCCGCCGAGCCATCCGGTCCGACGATCGATCGGCGTCGCACGGCCGGCTTCGACGACCGTCACCGTCGCGTCCCGCAGCTCGAGATCGAGGTGGGCGGCGTTGTTCGAGCGGTCGGCCTCGGCCAGGACGCCCTCGGGGTTGGCGATGTTCACCAGGCGGTAGCGCCCGTCGGGAAGCCCGTCGATGACCAGGTCCTGTTCGTAGAGTTGGGCGACGTACTGGTCGCCCCAGCCCGGCGAGATGCCCTGCCGCGTCGCGTCGCAGCCCTGGTCGTAGACCGGCTCCTCGGCGGCGCGACCCGCGTCGACCGGGAGGTTGTCCATCAGGCAGAAGCCCACCTTGGGGTTGATCGCCACCAGCGTGACGGGCGCGTCGCCCTCCAGCCTCCACAGCTCGTAGCGCGCGAAGGAGGACAGGTGGACGTGGCCGTGACGGTGCTCGAAGTCGAAGCTGCCGACCGGCCCGGCCACACGCGTGCCGCCCCCGGCACGGTGGACGATCTGGCGCACGCGAACCTCGCCGTCGTCCGGATCCGACGAGCCGCGGATCTCCATCGGCCCCTCGCCCGCGTTCCAGATGACCGTCGCGAACTTCAGGCGCAGGGCCCCGCCGTCGTCGCGATCGTCGACGACGTAGAGGTCGCTGGGGACCAACGCGCGCAGGTCCGGCGCGAGGTCGCCGGGGCGCAGGCGATCGCCGGCGTCCAGCGCCTCCTGCGCGATCGTCAGCGAGGCGGCGACCAAGGCGGTCGTCGCCAGGCCGGCCGCGAGGGCGAGGAGACGTCGCATACGCCAAGCGTAGCCGCGGACCCGCCCCCGCCCGCCGTAGCCCGCCGTACCGTCGCGCCTCGGCTCAGCGACGCGCGTCCAGGGCGCTGGCGAGGGCGTCGCGCACCGCCTTGGCGTCGGCGCGACCGCCGGTCGCGCGCATCGCCTGGCCGATGAAGAAGCCGATCAGACCCTCCTTGCCGGCCAGGTAGGCGGCGACCTCGCCGGGGTGCGCGTCGAGGACCCCCTCGACCGTCGCCGCCAGCGCCGCCGCGTCGTCCAAGCGCCGCAGACCACGCTGCTCGACCAGGGCCGCCGGGTCGCCCCCCTGCGCCACCAGCTCGGCCAGCAGCTCCTTGGCGACGGTGGCCGAGATGGCCTCGTCGGCTTCCAGGCGCACCAGCTCTGCGAAGGCGTCCGGCGTCATGCGCGCGTCCTTCAGGTCGGTCCCCGCCAGGGCACGTGGCACCTCGTTGACCAGCCAGCTGGCCAGCGTGGCCGGGTCGGGATCGGCGCTCGCGGACCGGGCCGCCTCGAACCAGGCGGCCGTCGCCTCGTCCGCTGCCAGGCGCGCCGCGTCCAGACGGGCGACGCCGACGGCCTCGAGGGCGTCGAAGCGCTCGCGGCCGGCCTGGTCCAGCGCATCGACCGGATCCGGCTCGCCCCCGGCGCGGCCGGCCGGTGGGCGGCGCGTCGCGGCGGGGTCGTCGCTCGGGGCGGGGGGCGTGTCGCCCCCGCCCGGGGGTTCGCCCGCGTCCCGAACCTTGCGGCTCCAACCGTCCTTGAGCGTCACGATGCGATTGAACACCAGCGTCTCGCCGCGGCCGTCGACCGGATCGCGCCAGAAGTAGCCCTGGCGCTCGAACTGCCAGCGGGTGTCGGGATCGGCGTCGGCGACGTACGGCTCGACCCAGCCCTGGCGCACGACCCGCGAGGCGGGATCGACCGCCGCGGTCACGTCGCGTCCGCCCGCCTCCGGGTCGGGCTCGGCGAAGAGGCGATCGAACAGGCGGAACTCGGCGGGGACGGCGTGGCTGCGCTCGACCCAATGGAGGACCCCGCGGACCTTCACGCCCTCGACGTCGGGGTCGGCCACGGTCCGCGCGCGCACGGCCGCGGGGCGACCGTCGGCATCGACGTCGATCGCCTCGCACACGATCACCGGACCGTGCCGCAGTCGCACCGCCGTGCCGGGTGCGAGCCGACGCCAGCCCTTGGGCGGGTCGACGGCGACGTCGCCCCGCTCGATCCAGGCCTCGCGCGCGAACGGGAGCGGCCGACGCCCCTCGCGCGGCACGTCGTGCGGCCACAGCGGCGCGTCGCTCGACGTCGCCGGACCTTCCGGTACGTCGCTCAACGTGAGCGGGATCGGCTCCACCACGGCCATGACGCGCGGCGCCCGGTGGTTCAGGTCGTCGCGCACCGCCGACTCCAGCAGGCCCAGGTCGGTGCGGGCGTTCGTCTTCGTCACGCCCACCCGGTTGGCGAAATCGCGGATCGCGGCCGGCGTCACGCCGCGCCGCCGCAGCGCCGCCAACGTCGGCATGCGCGGATCGTCCCAGCCCGAGACGTAGCCCCCCTGCACCAGCTTCAGCAGCTTGCGCTTGCTGACGACGGTGTGGTCGAGGTTCAGCCGCGCGAACTCGTACTGGCGCGGGCGTGGCTCGGGGAAGAGGCGCTCCACCAGCCAGTCGTAGATCTCGCGGTTGTTCTCGAACTCCAGCGTGCAGAGGCTGTGCGTCACCCCCTCGATCGCGTCGGAGAGCGGGTGGGCGAAGTCGTACATCGGGTAGACGTGCCAGGCGTCGCCGGTCCGGTAGTGGTGCGCGTGGCGGATCCGGTAGAGCACCGGGTCGCGCAGGATCATGTTGGGCGAGGCCATGTCGATGCGGGCCCGCAGGACGTGCGCCCCCTCCTCGAACGCGCCGTCGCGCATGCGCCGGAACAGCTCCAGGCTCTCCTCGGCCGGCCGCTCACGGTAGGGGCTGGGCGTGCCCGGCGTCGTGACCGTGCCGCGACCCTCGCGGATCGCCTCCATCGGCTGCGAGTCGACGTAGGCGTCGCCCCTCTCGATCAGACGGCAGGCGAGGTCGAAGAGCTGCCCGAAGTAGTCGCTCGCGTAGCGCTCCTCGTGCCAGTCGAAGCCCAGCCAGCGGACGTCCCGCTCGATCGCGGCGACGTACTCGGGGTCCTCGGTCGTCGGGTTGGTGTCGTCGAAGCGCAGGTTGGTGCGGCCGCCGTAGTCCTGCGCCACCCCGAAGTCCAGGCAGATCGCCTTGGCGTGGCCGATGTGCAGGTAGCCGTTGGGTTCCGGCGGGAAGCGCGTCACGACCGTCCGGACGCGACCGGAGCGCAGGTCCTCGTCCACGACCGCGGTCACGAAGTTGGGGGCGACGACGCGGTCCTCGTCGCGTTCGGGGATGCGGCTGGCCGCTGCCTCGTCCATGGATCCCGAGTCTACACGCGCCCCCAAGGGCGGTACGATCGCCCGTCGTGCGACGCCTCGGCGAGAACGCCCACCTGCTGCTGATCCTGGCCGTGACCTTCTGGGCCGGCAACTTCCTGATCGGGCGGGCGGTCCGGGCCGACGCGCCCCCGGTCGCTCTGGCGTTCGGACGTTGGGCGCTGGCGACGGCGCTGCTGGCGCCGTTCGCGGCCCGCGACGCGTGGCGACAACGCGGGGTCCTGCTACGGAGCGGCTGGGTCGTCCTGATCCTGTCGGCGACGGGCGTCACCGCCTTCAACACGCTCATCTACCTCGGCCTTCAGACGACGACCGCCCTGAACGCCTTCCTGCTACAGGCGGCGATGCCGGTCGCGATCGTGACGATGGGGGCCGTACTGTTCGCGGAGCGCGCCAGCGTGCGGCAGCTCGCGGGCCTGGGCTTGTCGCTGGCCGGCGCCATCTGGGTGATCGCCGAGGGGAGACCGGCGCGCCTGCTGGCGTTGGACGTGACGGCCGGGGACCTGCTGGTGGCGGTCGCCGTGCTCGCCTACGCGACCTACTCGGTGATGCTGCGGCGGCGCCCGCCGGTGGCGGGGGTTCCGTTCGCGTTCACGACCTTCCTGGTGGGCACGCTGCTGCTGGCCCCGTTCTGGGCGTGGGAGCACGCGATCCGACCGTTCGAGCCCAACCCGCCCGCGCTGGCGGCGCTGGCCTACGTCGCGGTGTTCCCCTCGATCCTCTCCTACCTGGCGTTCAACCGTGGGGTGGCGCTCCTGGGCTCGGCCCGGGCGGGGGTGTACCTGCACCTCATGCCGGTCCTCGGGGCCCTCGGCGCGGTGCTGCTGCTGGGCGAACGCTTCGCGGCCTTCCACGCCGTCGGGGTGGCGGCGGTGGCGGCCGGCATCGCGTTGGCCGCCGCGCGGCGGGGTCGCCGCACGGGGCACGGCCCCGCGTCCGGCTAGAGCGCCCCGCCGAGCGTCAGCACCAGGTAGGCCAGCGGCAGCGCGAACAGGTGCGAATCGATCCGGTCCAGCACGCCGCCCTGGCCGGGCAGGAACAGCCCTGCGTCCTTCACCCCGGCCCAGCGTTTGACCAGGCTCTCGAACAGGTCGCCCACCTGCGCAGCGAACGCCACCAGCAGCCCGAACGGCAGCGCCCAGGCGGGCGAGATCGGCGCCCCCGCCCCCCACGTGGCCAGCGCCCATGCGGCGGCGGGCGTCACCACGGCCGCCAGCGCCAGGCCGCCGATGGCCCCCTCGATCGTCTTGTCGGGGCTCAGATCGGGCGACAGCGGCCGGCGTCCGAAGGCGCGACCGAACGTCCAGCCGCCGACGTCGGACGCGACCGCCGCAAGGGCCGGGAGCAGCAGGGTGGCCAGGCCCATCGCCGCGTCGGGCGAGACGCGCAGCGTCAGCAGGTAGCTGAAGAAGACCGGGATCCACAGGTAGCCCAGCAGCGTGTAGCCGACCGTCGACAGCGCGTCGCGGTGCGGGCGACGGATGGCGGCGGTCAGGATGACCAGCAGGAACGCCAGGCCCAGCGCCTCGCGCGCCGGGATCGACAGGAGGGTCTCGAGGGCCAGCGGGTGGCCTGCCGGGAGGGCGGCCGGCACGTGCGCGACGGTCGCGACCAGCAGCGCGGTGCGGTGGACCCGGACGGCGCGCAGGCGCAGCATGGCGGCGTACTCGAAGATCGCCAGGGCCGCCAGGACCAGGTAGATCGGCACCAGGGCGGGCAGGCCGGCCCAGAACGAGACCAGCAGCACCACGAAGGCGAACGCCGCCGACGCCACACGGCGCGCGGTGCGGTCGGTCCGGTCGGACGAAGCGCCAGCCGGAGGGTCACGCCGGGCGCGCGACCGGCTCACACCTCCAGGATGTCCGCTTCTTTGGCCTTGACGCGGTCGTCGATCTTGTGGCTGAACTCGTCGGTGAGTTTCTGGACCTCGCCCTCGCCGAGGCGCAGGTCGTCCTCGGTGAGTTCGTTCTCCTTCTCCATCTCGGCCAGCTCGTGGTTGGCGTCGCGCCGGATGTTGCGGAGCGCCACCTTGGCCTCCTCGGCCATGTGCTTGACCGCCTTGACGAGCTCCTGGCGGCGCTCGTCGTTGAGGGGCGGCACCGTGATGAACACCGCGTCGCCCTGGTTGTTGGGGTTGAAGCCGAGGTCGGACTCGCGGATGGAGCGCTCGATCTCGTTCATGACGCTCTTGTCGAACGGCGCGATGACCAGCGTTCGCGGGTCGGGGCTGCTGATGTTGGCGACCTGGTTGAGCGGCATCTTGGTGCCGTAGTACTCGACCTGGATGCGGTTCAGCACCGCGGGGTTGGCGCGGCCGGTGCGCACCGTCGAGACGTTCGAGTCGAACGAGTCGTACGTCTTCTGCATGCGCTCGCGCGCGTCCTTGAGCACCGTCTTCATCTTCGCCTCCCTCGGCGGGGACCCGCCGCGTCGTCCTTGGTGTCCCCGAGTCTACCGCGCCCGTCCGCGCCGCGGGTCCGCGCTCAGGCGTAGCGCGTTTCGACGTCGGAGGCGATGCGCGTGCCGACCGGATCGCCGGCCAGCAGCCGTTCCAGCGCGCCTTCCTGGAAGACGTCGAAGACGTGGACCGGCAGCGAACGCCCCATGCACAGGCTGATCGCGGTGGCGTCCATCACCTTCAGGTCCTGGTTGAGGACGTCGAGGTAGGACAGCGTCGCGAAGCGGCGCGCTGCGGGGTTGGCGTTGGGATCGTCGTCGTAGACACCGTCGACCGCGTTCTTGGCCATCAGCACCGCGTCCGCGTCGATCTCCAGGGCGCGTAGCGCGGCCGCCGTGTCGGTCGTGAAGAACGGGTTGCCGGTGCCGCCACCGAAGATCACCACGCGCCCCTTCTCGAGGTGGCGCAGGGCGCGCCGGCGGATGTACGGCTCGGCGACCTCCTGGATCGTCAGCGCGGACATCACGCGGGTGTCGGTGCCCTGGCGCTCCAGCGCGTCCTGGAAGGCGACGGCGTTCATGACGGTGGCCAGCATGCCGACGTAGTCGGCGGTGGCCGGGTCCATGCCGACGCCCTGCTGGGCGCCGCGCCAGAAGTTGCCCGCACCGACGACCACCGCGAGTTGAACGCCGCGGCCATGGGCCGCGGCGATCTCGCGTGCGAGCGATGAAGTGGCGTCGGGCGACACGCCGAAGCCGGACTCGCCGGCGAGGAACTCGCCGGACAGCTTCAGCAGCACCCGACGCACGGTCTCACTCCCCGATCGCGATGCGGTGGAACGCGCCGATCTGGATGTTCTCGCCGATGGTGGCGATCGACTCCTTGACCAGCTGTTCGACCGTCTTCTTGTCGTCCTTGACGTAGGGCTGCTCGAGCAGGACGGTCTCGGCGAAGAACTTGCCGAGGCGGCCCTCGACCATCTTGTCGACGATGTTCTCGGGCTTGCCCTCCTCTAGCGCCTGGGCGCGCAGCGCTTCGCGCTCCTCCTCGACGACGGCGGGGTCGAGCTGCTCGCGCGACACCGCCTGCGGAGCGGCCATCGCGATGTGGATCGCGATGTTCTTGGCGAGGTCCTGGAACTGCTCGTTGCGCGCGACGAAGTCGGTCTCGCAGTTGAGCTCGACGATCACCGCGATCTTGCCGTTGTGGTGCACGTAGCTGCCGACGAAGCCTTCCTTGGCCTCGCGGTCCGCCTTCTTGGCGGCCTTGGCGATGCCGCGCTCGCGCAGCAGGGCGGCGGCCTGCTCGATGTCGCCGCCGGTCTCCTCGAGGGTCTTCTTGACGTCCATCATGCCGGCGCCGGTCAGCGCGCGCAGCTCCTTGATCGCTTCCATGGTCACGGCCATCGTGGGTCCTCCTTCGGGCGGCGCCCGGGGCGGGCGTCGCTCCACGGATCCTGTCCCAGCGGGATCAGGATTTCGTCTCGTCCTCGGTCGTCGAGCCGGCGGCCTGCGCGTCGTCGCTCTGCGCCTCGTCGGCGGCGGGGGCCTCATCGGCGGGGGCCGCTTCGGCCTCCGTCGCGGCGGGCTCGGCCTGCGTCGCGGCGGGCTCGGCCTGCGTCGCGGCCGCCGGAGCGGCGGGTGCCGGGGTGGTGCCGCCGGCCGCGGCCTCCTGGATGGTGCGCTCGGGCGACGACATCGGGGTCGGCAGCGTCTGCCGGTCCTCCTGGTTGAGGGCCGAGAGGGGCTTGGCCGGCTCAGCGCTCTCGTCCGCGCCGCCCTTGACCTCGACGATGGCGTCGGAGAGGCGGGCGGTCACCAACTGGATCGAGCGGATCGCGTCGTCGTTGCCGGGGATGATGTAGTCCAGGACGTCCGGATCGCTGTCGGTATCAGCCAACGCGACGACGGGGATGCCGAGCTTGTTGGCCTCCTGCGCCGCGATCGCCTCCTTGGTCGGGTCGACGATGAACAGGGCGTCCGGCTGGCGGTGCATGTCACGGATGCCGCCGAGGTAGCGCTGCAGGCGCTGCAGCTCCTTGCCCAGCTCGATCTGTTCCTTCTTGCTGTAGCGACGGATCGACTCGTCCTCGAACATCGCCTCGAGCTCCTTGAGGCGCTCGACACGGGTACGGATGGTACGGAAGTTGGTCAGCAGACCGCCCAGCCAGCGCTCGTTGACGAACGGCATGCCGCAACGCTTGGCCTCGGCCGCCAGGATCTCCTGCGCCTGCTTCTTGGTGCCGACGAACAGGATCGTCCCGCCGCGACCGGCGAGATCCTTGAGGAAGTCGAAGGACTTCTCGCTCTCGACCAGCGTCTTCTGCAGGTCGATGATGAAGATGCCGT
Organism: uncultured bacterium; assembly: GCA_964545455.1. Lineage (GTDB taxonomy): Bacteria > Deinococcota > Deinococci > Deinococcales > Trueperaceae > SLSQ01. The sequence continues at coordinate 24,155 of CAZJGU010000015.1, forward strand.
TGCGCTCGGCGAAGATGTAGCGCTTCATCTTCGGGTTCCAACGCTTGGTCTCGTGGCCGAAGTGGACGCCGGCCTCGAGCAGCTGCTTCATTCCGAGATAGGACATGGGTGCCTCCAAGGGCGGGACGTTCAGCGTGGAGTGTCGCGGTCGTCACGCTCCCGCCGGCCGGGGCCGGGCGGGCGCGGGGCGCCGCCGGGGAGATCGCTCGCGACGGACGTCCCGCTGCCGTCGCGACCGAAACCGAGCGAGCATAGCAGACCTCGCCCCCGGCGGGGAAGGCCGGGGGCGACGGGGTGCGGCAGGAGGGCGGCGCGGGGGCCGCGGCGCTCGGATCAGGGAAGCGCGTCGAGCGCTTGGCGGGCGTCGCCGTAGTTCGGGCGCAGCTCCAGCGCACGGGTGTAGGCGTCGCGCGCGGCCTGCACGTCGCCGTCGGCGCCGCGGGCCTGGTAGACCTGCCCCAGCCAGTAGTGCGCCTCGGCGCTCTCCGGCGGCAGCAGGGCGCCCTGCTGGGCGCGCCGCAGCGCCTCGTCGATCCGACCGGCGTCCAGGTAGGCGCGCGCCAGGTAGGTGTAGAGCGGCGGGGTGAAGACCGCGCCCTCGAGTTCCAGCGCCCGTTCGAGCACCGGCAGCGACGCGACCGCGTCGCCGCACTCGAACAGCGTGATGCCCAGCTGCGAGACGGCCGACAGCGACGACGGCGCCAGCGTCACGGCCTGCGATAGCTCGTACTCGGCATCCTCGCAGTCGCCCAGGCGGAAGTGCGCGTTGCCCAGCAGGTTGTGCGCGTCGGCGTTCGTCGGGTCCAGCACCACGGCGCGCTGGAAGGTGCGCCGGGCCAGCTCCATCTCGTCGGCGTCGCGGTAGACGCGTCCCAGGTTGACGCGGATGGTCGAGCGCTCGCGGTTGCTGAGGTCGACGCCGCCGCGGTCCGACTCCTCGGCCGCGCGCTCGAAGGCGGTGCGCGCCCCCGCCAGGTCGCCGTTCTGGTAGAGGATCACGCCCTTGGTGTTGAGCACCTTGGCGTCGTCGGGCGCCGTCTGCTCGGCGCGGGTGACGACGTCCAGCGCGTCGCCCAGCCGGGTGGCGTAGGCGTTCGGGTCGCTCAGGTACTGCTCGCGGTAGGTGAGGGCCAGCTGCACCAGCGGCTCCGCACCATCGCCGGACAGGTCCACCGCGCGGCGCAGCGCGTCGACCGCGTCGGTCAGCCGATCCTGGCAGCGCAGCGCGCGGCCCACGCCGACCAGCGCCTCCACGTCGTCGGGCGCCTGGCCGAGCGCTTCCTCGTAGAAGTACTGCGCGAGCGCGCAGTCGCCGCGGTCCATGTAGAAGTCGCCGTCGCGCACGAGCGCGGCGGGATCCTGCGCGGCGCCGTCCTGCTCCTGGGCCAGCGCGGCACCGGTGCCGAGCAGCACGACGAGCAGTGCGAGCAGATGTCGAATCGTCACAGGGGTCGCCTCCGTCGGGAGAGTGTCGTCCTCGGGTCCGAAGAGTGTACCCCGCCCGGTGCACGCTTCATGCGGGTCGCGGGCGGAGTCGGACGTCGCGATGCCCCATCATCGGCGTGGCGGGTGAGAACGACGTGTGCCGCGCTAGCCGGCGAGCAGCTGCAGGAACTGATGCTGGAAGACCGCGACGGTCGCCCCGAAGGCGAGGTGGCCCGCGAGCAGCGGGGCGACGAACGACCAGCCTCCGCGGTAGCGATCGAGCGGATGGTGCTCCGTGATGAGGATCGTGGCCAGCAGGACGACCAGGCCCCCGTGCACCACCCCCATCGCCAAGCCCACGAGCAGGTACGCGAGATCCAGCGTCGCCGGTAGGTCGAGGGGGACCGGCACGCTGGGGAACTGCGATCCCGCCTGCATGAAGGCGATGACCACGAGGCCGTAGAGGAAGGCGAACGCCACGCCGCCGACGAGGAACAGCCCCGTGCCGAGGTAGCGGGAGCGGGCGTTCTCGGTGCCGGTCAGCGCCGAGCCGAGCATGCCCGTCACGTCGCAGGGCGGGCCTCGCCACAGGGTCGGCAGGTAGGTGACGGCCAGCATCGGCGCGGTACCCAGGACGCCGGCGGCGACGGAAGCGAGGATCAGGGTCGTCATGCGCGGTCCTCCTTCGTGCGGCGGAGGGCGCGTAGGCGCACCCGCCGCAATCGTGCGGCGAGGCTAGAGCCAGGCATCCGACCGCGTCTGCACGATGGTTGACGTAGGCACCGCACCCGCGACCGTGTCCGGTTCGGTGCCCTGGCACCACCGTCGCGTCGCGCAGGGGGTGCTATCCTCGCCACCGCCCGCCCGCCGCTCGAGCGGGCCCACGCGACCGCTGCCGCACCCCCACGCGCTACCGGAGGACGCGTTGCCGATGAGACCCTCGAGACTGTCGTTGCCCACCCTGGCCTGGATCACCCTGGCCGGCAACCTGCTGGTGATCCTGCAGGGCGCCATCGTCCGGATCACTCACTCCGGCGCGGGCTGCGGACGGCACTGGCCGCTCTGCAACGGCGAGGTCGTCCCCCTCGCCGCCAGCACCGAGACCACGATCGAGTTCACCCACCGGCTGCTGTCGCTGGGCGTGCTGATCCTCGGCGCCTGGCTGCTGGCGCGTGCCTTCCGCGTGCGCCGCGACCAGCCGGGCACCTACGCCTTCGCGCTGGCCTCGTTCGTCTTCCTGATCATCGAGGCGCTGCTGGGCGCTCTGACGGTGCTCTGGGGCCTGACCGGGGACAACACCACCGTGGCTCGCGGCCTGATGGTCGCGACGCACCTGGTCAACTCGGTCCTGCTGGTGGGCGCGTTGGCCGGCACGGTCGTCTACGCCACCGGGCGTGGCCGCTGGCCGCTGCGGCCCCTGCGGCAGGGCACCCTCACCGCGACGTTGGGCGTGGCGCTGGTGGGCATGCTGGTGCTGATGTTCACCGGCGGGATCGCGGCGATGGGCAACACCATCTTCCCGAGCGAGTCGCTCGCCGCCGGCCTGGCCGCCGACTTCGACCCCGACTCGCACCCGCTGATCCGCTTGCGGGCGCTGCACCCGCTGATCGCGATCACGGTCGGCGTCTACCTGTTCGTCTCGCTGGGCTTCGGCTGGTGGCTGAAGCCCGCGGCCGAGGCTCGCGGCATGGTCCGCGCGCTGTTCGTCACCTACGTCGCGCAGCTGATCATCGGCACGGTCAACCTCGCCTTCCTGGCGCCGGCCGTTCTGCAGCTGCTGCACCTCGGGGTGGCCGTGGCGGCGTTCGGCCTGCTTGCCGCCGCCTCGATCCTGCTGCTCGGCGCCGAGGCGCCGGCTGCGCGCCGCGCGACCACCGGTCGGGCCGCAGCGATGGAGAATGCCTGATGGCCGAACCCGCCCCCGCCACGCCGACGCGGCGCGCCACCTGGCGCGACTACCTCGTCCTCACCAAGCCCAAGGTCATCAGCCTGCTGCTGCTGACCACGGTCGGCGCGATGTTCATCGCGGCGGGCGGCTGGCCCGGTTTCTGGCCGCTCCTCGGCATCCTGATCGGCGGCTACATGGCGCCGGGCGCGGCCGGCGTGTTCAACATGGTCTACGACCGCGACGTCGACCAGCGCATGAAGCGCACCGCCAAGCGGCCGATGGTGACGCAGGTCGTGCCGACGCCGCACGCGCTGATCTTCGGTGCGGTGCTGACGCTGCTCAGCTTCGTGGTGATCTGGGCCACCAGCAACCTGCTGGCGGCGCTGCTGGCGTGGGCAGGCATCGCCTTCTACGTGATCATCTACACGATGTGGCTCAAGCGCTCGACCTGGCAGAACATCGTCATCGGCGGGGCGGCCGGCGCGATCCCGCCGTTGGTGGGCTGGGCGGCCGTGACCGGCGAGCTCAGCCTGTTGGCCTGGCTGCTCTTCACGCTGGTGTTCATGTGGACGCCGGTGCACTTCTGGGCGCTGGCGCTGATGATCAAGGACGACTACGCCGCCGTCGGCGTGCCGATGGCACCCAACGTCATCGGGGAACGCGCCACGGTGCTCCAGATCATCATGTACGCGGTCCTGACGATCGCGCTGACCCTGATCCCGTTCGCGCTGGACGAGTTCTCGCTGGTGTACTTCCTGGCGGCGGCGGCGCTCAACGTGGTGCTCGCGATCCGCGTGCTGGCGCTGTGGAACCAGGTGCGGGCCGGCATCGCGATCGACAAGGCGCGGGCGCTGCCGCTCTACAAGTACTCGATGCTCTACCTGGCCCTGCTGTTCCTGACGATGGCGCTCGACCGGGCGTTCTTCGTCTGACCTTGATCGGGCGCCGCCGCGCCCCCTTCGAGACGTGACCCGCCTCTTCGCCCCGCGCCTGCTGCCCTGGCACCTGCTGATCCTGCTGGTCGCCGCCGGCTTCGTGGCGTTGGGCCTGTGGCAGCTGGACCGTCACGGCCAGCTGGTCGAGCGCAACGAGCTCCGGGCCGCCCGCCTGGCCGCCGCCCCCTCCGCCTACCGCGAGATCGTTCCCTCGCTGGACCCCGACGCGCCCGAGGGGGCGGACGACGACCCGCGCTACCGCCCCGTCTTCGTCGAGGGCACCTTCCTGCCCGAGCACGAGGTGCTGCTGCGCGGGCGCACCCTGGACCAGCTCCCCGGCTACCACGTCCTGACCCCGCTGCGGCTGTCGAGCGCGCTGCCCCAGGGCGGCGGACGGGCGGTGCTGGTCGACCGCGGTTGGATCCCCTTCCGCTACGACGAGCCCGGCGTGCCCTCCTGGGCGCCGCCGGAGGGCACGGTCGTGGTGCTCGGACGGTTGATGCCGGAGGCGGACGCGCCGGAGGGTCCGCTTGCCGCCCTCGCTCCGCGCGATCCGGCCGAGGGGCCGCTCACGAACGTCGCCCGCCCGGACGTCGAGCGGCTGCAGGCCCAGGTGCCCGTCCCGCTCGATCCGTTCGTGGTCGAGGCGACCGGGATCGAGGCGCGCGCGTCCGTCGACGGCGAGGCGTCGCCGCTGCCGCGCATCCCGCCGCCGCCCGCTCCGGAGGCCGGGCCGCACCTGGGCTACGCGATCCAGTGGTTCTTCTTCGCCGGGGTGGTGATCGTCGGCTACGGCCTGCTGTTGCGCAAGCGCCTGGCCGAGTGAGCGAGAGGTCCTAGCCGCCGACGTGCCGCGTAGCCAGCCAGGCCAGCAGCGCCGCGGCGTGCATCGGGGGCGCGGCGGCGAACCCCTGCACCGCCTCGACCCCCGCGTCCGCCAGGGCGCGACCCTGCTCGGCGTTCTCGACCCCCTCGGCGATCACGCTCAGCCCCAGGCGTGCGGCGGTCGCCACGATCGCCTCGACCCGGCGCCGCGCCAGGTCGTCGTCCAGCGACGTCGTCCAGCGCGGGTGGATCTTGAGAACGTCGACCGGCATGCCCTCGAGCCGATCGATCTCGTCGGGGTGGGCGGCGAAGTCGTCGATCGCGACGCGGCAGCCCAGCCCGCGCAGCGTCCGTAGTCGCTCCAGCGCGTCGTACGCCGCGCCGAACACGATCGGCGCCGGCACCTCGAGGTCGATCTCCCCGGGCGGAACGCCGTAGCGCTCGGCCAGCTCCTCGAGCAGGCGGGTCAGCTCGCCGTCCTGCAGCTGCGTCGCCGAGACGTTCAGCGCCAGCCGCCAGGCGGCCCCGTCGCGCAGGGTCTCGAGGTTGCGGAAGACCTCGAAGGCGCGGTCGTAGACGCGCGAGGAGAGGACGTGCGTGAGCCCCAGCTCCTCGGTCAGCGGGCCGAACAGCGACGGCGGCACGCGTGCGCCATCGTCCGCGCGGCGGTCCCAGCGCGCCAGCGCCTCGATCCCCAGGCAGGCGCCGTCGGACAGGCGCAGGATCGGCTGGAAGGCGACCCAGACCCCCTGCCCCCCGATCAGCGCCGTGCGCAGCTCTCCGGACAGGCGGGCGCGTTCGCGCTGCTGCTGATCGACGTCCCGAACGAACCAGGCCACCGGATGGTCGTCGTCGCTGGTGGCGCGGCTCAGGGCCAGCTGGGCGTTGCGGAGCAGGTCGGTGGCAGCGGCGGCGTCGCTGGGCGCCAGCGCCACGCCGATCGCGAGGCGCGCCTGGATGGTGGCGCCCTCGACGACGTAGGGCGCGTCCGCGATCGCTTCGATGCGCTCGGCCAGGCCCTCGGCGTCGGACGGCGACGCCAGGCTGCCGGCCACGATGGCGAACTCGCCCGCACCCAGGTGGCCGACGGTGTCCATCTCGCGCACCACCTCGCCCAATCGGTCGGCGACGGCGCGCAGCAGGCCGTCGGTCCGATCGTGCCCGTAGGCGCCCGCGATGCGCTTCACGTCGCGCAGGTCGACCACCAGCAGCGCGGTCGCGCGAGCGGCGCGCTGATCGCGCGCCAGCTCCTGGCCCAGCCGGTCCAGCACCAATCGGCGGTTGGGGAGCCCGGTCGAGGGGTCGTGGCTGGCGTGGCGGCGTGCCTCGCGCCGGGCCCGGTCCAGCGCCCGTTCGAGACGCCAGCGATCGACCCGGGCGGCGACCAGCTCGGCCAGCGCGACGGCGCGCTGGACCGCCGCCTCGTCGAAGGCGTCCTCCTCGACCGCGTCGAGCTGCAGGTAGCCGGTCAGCCGACCGCCCGGTCGCAGGGCGACCGAGAGCATCGACGCCGGTTCGAGGCCGCGGCGGGCGGCCAGCAGGGTCTGGTGCTGGTCGTCGCTCAGCGCGCGCAGGTCCAGACGGGACCCCACGATCACGCCGTCGTGGTGGCTGGGGCGAAGCGCCGACGGCTGCAGGTGCAGCGACGCGAGGACCGCATGGTCGTAGCCGACCGACGCGACGAAGCGCAACTCGCCGTCGTCCCCCCGCTCGAGCACCGAGCCGGCGGTCGCGGCCGGGACCTGCTCGATGCAGGTCGCGAGCAGCGTCGCCCACAGGTCGTCCATCGTCGCCGCGCCGGTTCCGGGCGCCAGGGCGGAGATGAGCGAGGTCGGGACGCGTGCGCCTTCGTCGCCGTCGGTCACGGCCCCACTCTACGCTTCGCGGGACGGCGGTTCGGGCCGTGGTCGCCCCGGGAGGTCAGCGGGCGCGCTCGACCGCCTGTTGGAGGGTCGCCAGCAGCGAGGTGAAGGGGGTCACGAACTTCTCGACCCCCTCCTCCTCCAGGCGGGCGGTGACGGCGTCGATGTCGATCCCCAGCTCGGCCAGCTCGACCATCCGGTCGCGCGCCTGCTCCAGCCCGTCCCCGATCCGGTCGGCCGGATCGCCCGACGCGCGGTAGGCGTCGAGGGTCGGGGTCGGCAGGGTCGTCACGGTGTCGACGCCGATGAGCGGCTCGACGTACATCGTCGGTGCGTAGTCGGGGTTCTTCGTGCCGGTCGAGGCCCACAGCAGACGCTGCGGCCGGGCGCCCGCCTGCGCCAGGCGGCCCCAGCGCTCGCTGGCCATCGCCTCGCTCCACTCGGCGTACGCCAGCTTGGCGTTGTCGACCGCCAGCATGCCCTTCAGGCGGCTGGCTCGAACCGCCGCCTCGCCCCCCAGCGAGGCGAGGTGGTCCAGCATCGGATCGATCGCCACGTCGATGCGGCTCAGGAAGAAGCTGGCCACCGACGCGACGTCCGGCGCGCGGCCGGCGTCCAGGCGGGCCTCCATCGCCTCGAGGTAGGCCTCGCGCACTTCGCGGTAGCGCTCCAGGCCGAAGAGCAGGGTGACGTTCACCGGGACGCCCTGGGTCAGCAGGTGGCGGACGGCGGGCACGCCGGCCGCGGTGCCCGGCACCTTGATGAACACGTTGGGGCGGTCGACCCGGCCGAAGAGGTGCTCGGCCTCGGCGATCGTGCCCTCGGTGTCGTGCGCGAGACGCGGGTCGACCTCCAGCGACACCCAACCGAAGCGGCCGTCGCTCTCGTCCCACTGCGGCCGGAACACGTCGGCGGCGCGGCGGATGTCGTCCACCACCAGGGCCTCGTAGATCGCCGGGACGTCCAGGCCGCCCTTGGCGAGGTGCTCGATCTGTCCTTCGTAGTCGTCGGTCTGGGCGATCGCCTTCTCGAAGATCGCCGGGTTGCTGGTCACGCCGCGGACGCCGTCGCGCTCGACGAACGCCTGCAGGGTGCCGTCGTCCAGCCAGGAGCGGCGGATCTCGTCGACGTAGACCGATTGACCGAAGTCGCGGAGACGGGCGACGGGGTTCATGGAGGACCTCCTTCGTCGGGCGCGCCGGCAGCGTGACGGGCGCGCGAACGGGCTCGTGATACCACGCTCCCTCGTGGACCGGCCGTCGCGTCGGTGGGCGTCAGCCGCTCGCCCGCTCGCCCAGCGCGAACGAGATCGCTTCGCGCTCACCGAGCTGCTCGCCGCGGCGCTCGAGCTCGGCCGCGCGCGCGGCGGGCGCTTCGGCGCGGGCCGCTGCCCGCGCTCGATCGTAGACGTGCTGCTGGCGTGCCGTGAGCGGTACGCCGACGCGCTCGCTCAGGCTCCGGACCGCGCCCGCCAGCACCAGCGCGCGCTCGTGCGCCCCGCGCGCCACCGCCAGGTCCAGGAAGCAGCTGACGCTCTGCACCGCCAGCGCGCGCGCGCCCAGCTCACGACGGATCCGCAGCGAGCGGCCGTAGAGCTGGTGCGCCTCGTCGTGCTCGCCGCTCCACTGGGCCAGGATGCCCAGGTTGACGAACAGGTGGGCGGCGCCCTGGCGGTCGCCGATCTCCTCGCACAGCGCGAGCGCCTCGCCGTACAGCTCGCGGGCGCGGTCGTGGTCGCCGGTGTCGAGGTGCACGTTGCCGAGGTTGGTGAGCGACATCGAGATGCCCGGCCGGTTGTCGATCCCACGTTGCAGCGCGAGCGCGGTCTCGAACTCGCGGCGCGCCGCGTCGAGGTCGTCCTGGTAGGCGTAGGCGATCGCCTTGTTGTTGCGCAGGTTCGCCATCTCCCAGACGTGCCCCAGCCGCTGGGCGAGCGCGAGGGCCTCGTCGAAGGGGGCGTGCGCCGCCTGCGGGTCGCCCCCGTCGCGGATGACGTTGCCGAGGTTGCCGAGCGTGCCCGCCAGGCGGGCCTCGTGACCCGCCTCGCGGTAGACGGCGATCGCCTGCTCGAGCAGCGTGCGGGCCGTGTCCAGGTCGCCGCGGCGCCAGGCGACGATGGCGCGGTCGCAGCGCGCGGCGGCCTCCAGCCCCCGGTCGCCCAGGCGTCCCGCGTCCGCGAGCGCCTCCTCGAAGGCGCGATCGGCGCCCGGGTAGTCGCCCTGCTCCTGACGTAGCAGGCCCTCGACCAGACGTGCGCGCACCCGCGCGGGGCGGGGGGTGTCCGCGTCCGGCAGGGCCGCGACCCGCTCGGCCCAGCGCAGGCCCGCGCGGAGCTGGCCGCGCCAGCGCCAGAAGCGGCCCAGCGCAGCGATCAGCGCCTGGGCGGACTCGGCGCGGCCCGCCGCCAACGCGCGCTCGAGGGCGACGATCAGGTTGGGCTCCTCGTCCTCCAGCCGGGCCAGCGCCGCCGGCTGGTCGGCCGTGTCGAGGCGCCGATCGGCGTCGTCGGCGAGGTCCAGGAAGTAGCGCTCGTGGCGCAGGACCAGCTCCTCGCGCAGCTCGGGCGCCTCCGCCAGCTTGTCCTCCGCGAAGCCCTGCACGATGGCGTGCGGGCGGAAGCGTGCGGCGCCGTCGCGCTGCAGCAGCGAACGGTTGGCCAGCGCCAGGAGCGTGCCGAGCGGGACCTCCGCGACCTCCGCGGCGGTCTCGCGCGTCCAGCCCCCCTGGAAGACGGCCAGGCGCCGAAGCGCGTCGCGCTCCTCGCGACCGAGCAGGCCCCAGGAGCTCTCGAAGACCGCCCGCAGGCTGGCGTGGCGGGGGTCGCCATCGCCCTGCTGCGCCGCGAGGACCCCCAGGTCGCGTCGCACCTCCGCGAGCAGCTCGCTCGGCTCCAGCATCCGCAACCAGCCGGCCGCCAGCTCGATCGCCAGCGGCGTGCCGCCGACCAGGCGCGTGAGCGCCACGGCGGCGGTGCGCTCGGCACCGCGCGGATGGAAGGTGGGGCGCACCCGGTGCGCCGCGCGCAGCAGCAGCCCCAGCGCGTCGTAGGCCTCGGCGTCGTCCGCGTCGTCGCGCGGTGGGATGGCCAGCCCGCCGAGGGGGACGACCGCCTCGCCCGGCAGGTCCAGCGGCGTGCGCGACGTCGTCAGCAGGGTCACGTCGGGGCAGCCGTCCAGCAGCGCGAGGACCAGACCGCCGAGGTCGCCAACGCGCTCGACGGCGTCGAGGACCAGCAGGCGATCCTGCGCCGCCAGCAGGGCGACCAGCGCGTCCGGCTCGGGGTCGATCCGGACGCCCAGCGCGCGGGCCACGGCCGCGACCGCGCCGTTCGCGTCGCGCGCCGACGCGAGCGGGACCCAGACGGCACCCTCCTCGTGGTAGCCGGCGCGCTCGCGCGCCAGCTGCCGCGCCACGCGCGACTTGCCCGCGCCGCCGGGGCCGAGCAGCGTCACCAGCCGGTGGCTGCCGCGACCCAGCAGCTGGTGCAGCTCGGCCAGCTCCAGGGCACGGCCGACGAACGGGGTCGGGTCGGGGGCCAGGTTGTCGACGGGACCGGGCCTCACCTCACGCGCCTCGGTGGGGTCGCTGGGGCCAGCAGGCGGGGGAGCCTGCGGCGCGTCCGTGTCCGGACCGACGTCGCCGCGGCGAACGGCCGCGGCCAGCGCCACGGTGGCCTCCAGCGGGTCGAGCGCCAACTCGTCGTGCAGGCGCGCGCGGAACGCCTCGTAGGCCTGCACGGCGGCCTCGCGCCGGCCGGCACGGGCCTCGCAGCGCATGAGCGCCTGGACCGCCTCCTCGAGCAGGTCGTCGGTCGCCAGCAGGCGCCGGAGCAGGCGCGCCGCGTCGGACCAGCGTCGATCGCGGGCCAGGGCCTCGGCGTGGCCTTCGACCGCCTCGCGCCAGCTCTCGCGCAGGTCCTCGCGCTCGCTGCGCAGCCAGGCGTCGAAGCGCCCGGATCCGTCGGCCGGCGTGCCCTCCAGCAGTTCGCCTCCGTACAGCTCGGTGGCGTGATGCCAGGCGCCCTCGGCGGCGGCGCGCCGGAACGCGGCGACGTCGCAGGGCACGCGCCAGCGAACGCGGGTCGGTTCGCCCTCGACGTCGTGGCCCCAGGGGGTACGGCGGATCTGGTACAGGAGTTGGCTGAGGGTGTGGCGGCCACGCTGCGGCGGGGCGTCGGGCCAGAGCAGCGCGACCAGTTCGTCGCGCGCCACCCAGTCGGCACGGAGGGCCAGGTAGGCGGCCAGCTGCGCCGCGCGTCCCGCGGTCAGCGCCGTTTCGCCGTCCCGGTCGCGCCGGCGCGGCACGCCGAGCAGGAACACCCCGTCGTCCACGCGGCATGATACGGGTCCTTCCCCCTTCGCTCGGGGGTCGATGCCACCGAGTCGCGTGCGGGCTGCCGGGAGCAGAGCGGGACCGGCAGGCGCCGGTCCCGCGGGGGCGAGGTGCCGCTCAGCTCACTGGACCCAGTAGTTGATCACCTTGAACTCCTGGTCACCGAGGTTCTGGACGTAGGTGAAGATCCCCCACTGGTAGGCGTTGTCGGCGAAGTCGCTCTCGGAGATGCTGCCGACGATGCCGGTGTAGGTCGTCTGCGAGCCGCTGGTGATCGACAGCGCCGCCTCCGCGCCGTAGCCGACGCTGAAGCCGCCGACCAGGCCGAAGGCGGTCGTCTCGACGTTCTTCTCGTACTCGATGCCCAGCGAGCCGCCGGCGCTGACCTCGTTCGACACGGCGATCTGGAGCTCGGTGTCGCCGCCGCCCTGACCGACGCCCGTCGGACCGAACTCGAGGAAGCCCAAGCCCGCGAAGCCGCCGTACTGCGAGCGCAGCGAGTCCTTGCGGCTCGCGCTCGGGTAGCTGCTCACGTCGCCCGGGGTGTGGTCGAAGACGTCGCCGTCGATGCGGACCGAGCTGCTCGGGACGGCCGCGTTGAAGAAGCTGCGCTCGGCGATCATCGTCACCGGTTCGCGCGGCACGCGGATCACGACCTGCTTCCCGACGAGGTCGGGGTCGGGGTGCGAGACGATGTCGTAGCGGTAGACGTCGTAGGGGATCGAGGTGAAGACGACCGCGTCCTCGAGCGAGCCCGAGGTGTAGGTGACGGTCTTCTCCACCGTGTAGGCGGTCCCCGCCCAGGCGCTCGCCGTGGCGGTCACGGTCTGGGTCACCCTGGCCGAGCCGATCTCGCCGACGATGGGCACGTTGATGCCCGCCTCGAGACCGGCGGTCACGCTGGCCTTGACGGTCACGGTCAGCGACGCGTCGACGGTCGTGCTCGATCCCTGGCCGAAGCGCGTCACGCAGACGTCGAGGTTCTGCTGGATCCCCTCCATATTCTATATGAAGAATCTCCTCGCTTGCCAAACGTGCTGCTTTTTGCATTTCCAAATATCCATCAAGAGCTGTTGGCTTACCATCTATACAAACGAAACATCAAAGCATCCTTTGGTGGAGGTGAGCAGCAAGCCCTAATCCATCTCTTGAAGGGAACCCCTCACGCAGAAAGCGCCTTGTCATTTGGTATTCCCCCTCAAATAACCGAAGTTGAGCAAGTGAAATCGATCCAAGTGATCAAGGAAGTGATAGAGGACCTTAGCAAGGTGCATCCATGAAACCCTACACGTGGCACC
>CAZJGU010000016.1:0-33716 GCA_964545455.1 uncultured bacterium
GCGCGCCACGATCGCGTCGGCGATCGGCGAGCGGCCGCAGGTCCAGGCCGTCCGGGTCGGCGACCACGACGCGTCCGAACGGACCGCTGCGAGGGCCCGTTCGCTGCGTTGACAGCGCCTGGAAGGTCGGGTATCCTTCTCTCCGCGCTCGCCGCAGGGCGACGCTTCGTGGAGCCGTAGTGTAGCGGTTAGCATATCTGCCTGTCACGCAGAAGGTCGCGGGTTCGAATCCCGTCGGCTCCGCCAGGACCGGAACGGGCGCCCTTCGGGGCGCCCTCCGACAAGGCCGGGTAGCTCAGTTGGTAGAGCATACGACTGAAAATCGTAGTGTCGGCGGTTCGATCCCGCCCCCGGCCACCACAACCCCAGCGGCGTCCCTGCCAACGTAGCTCAGAGGTAGAGCAGCCGATTCGTAATCGGCAGGTCGTCGGTTCAAATCCGACCGTTGGCTCCACACGAGAACCCCGTCCCCAGCGGGGTTCTTCACGTTTCCGGCGCGCCGGGAGCCGGTATGAGGTTTCGAACCACGCCCCCGCCCGGGCGCCCCTATCATCGCGTCACGGCAATGCGACTCTACTTCGTACGACACGGCCAACCGGACTACGGCAGCCTCGGCTCCCCGAGGCTGGGACCGTTGCCGCCCGACCACGCCCCCCTCGCGCCGGTCGGACGCCTCCAGATCGAGACGATCGCCCGCGACTACCGCCTGCAGGAGGTCGACGCCGTCCTGTCGTCCAGCTACGCCCGCGCGCTCGAGTCGGCCGCTCTGCTCTCCCGCGCCATCGGGCGCCCCTTCTACGTCGAGGTGGACCTGCACGAGTGGCGCCCGCACGAGGACCCCGCCATGCAGACCGATCCCGCCCTGCTGGCCCGTGCCGCCGAGCGCCTGCGCTTCGGTCAGGACCCCGGCGAGGGACCGTGGGAGACGCTGGACGAGGTGCGCGAGCGGGCCGTGCGCGTGCTACGACGCTACCGACGCTTCGAGCGGCTGGCCATCGTCACGCACGCGGTGGTGATCACGGCGATCGTCGGCACCCCGCGCCCGGTCGAGCATGCGGAGATCGTGCCGTACGACTTCGATCCGGACGCGCCGACGGCGCGGGTCCGGCCGGCACGCACTCGCCACGACACGCGATCCTGAACCTTTGGCGTCAACGGCGCCGTAGCCGCAGGGGCAGCCCTCCCTCCGGCTGCAGCGTCATCCCGACCGGGCGGTAGGGACCCGTCCGCACCGGCGTGAGCTCGTAGCCGGTCAGCAGCCAGGTCAGGCCCGCCTTGAGCAGTGCCGTCGCCGTCCCCGCGCCGACGCAGTGGCGCGCGCCGTAGCCGAAGGGCAGGTAGGCGAACGGGTCGGGCGGATCGCCCGCGAAGCGGTCCGGATCGAAGCTATCCGGCCGCTCGAAGACCTCCGGGTCGAGGTGCGTGCGCAGGACGGACAGCGCTACCCGCTGCCCGGCGGGCACGTGGCGACCGGCGATCTCGACCGGTCGGACCGTCCGCCGGAGCGCCGCCGCGGCCGGCGGGCGTAGCCGCAGCGTCTCCTTGACGAAGGCGTCGAGGACGGGCGCACGCTGCGCCGCCAGCGCATCGAGCGACACGACCTCCTCGCGCACGGCCGCCAGCCGCTCCGGGTGCTCGAAGCCCATCGCCACCGTCCACGACAGGGCCGACGACGTGGTGTCGAAGCCGGCCGAGATCAGGCTCAGGCTCTGATCGCGCAGCTCGGACGGCGAGAGCGGCGCGTCCTGCTCCCGCCCCGCGCGCATCAGCATCGACAGCACGTCGTCGCCGTCCACGTCGCCCGTGCGTTCGCGACGCTCGATCTCGGCGTAGAGGGCGCGGTCGACCCGCCTGCGGGCCGCCACGAAGCGGCCCCAGGGCGTGCCCGGCAGCGGGATCTTCCACTGCTGCTCCAGCATCGGCCGACCGGGGAAGTCCATCAGCGCGTCCACGTCGCGCAGCCAGGCGTCGTCCCGCGCCAGCGGCACCGACCCCAGCACGATCCGCGCCACGATCCGCACCAGCCGGGGCCGCAGGCCGCGGTAGAGGTCCACCACCTCGCCACTGCGCGCGACCTGCTCGAACCACGGGGCGAGAAGCGCTTCGCTGTCGCGAAGCCAGGTGGCGACCTGGCGACCGTGGAAGGCGGGCTGCACGATGCGGCGGCGGCGCATGTGCTCCGGTTCGTCGCTGGAGATCAGGGCGGTCGGACCACCGACGACCTTGAGGAAGTCGTAGCCGCCGCGCTGCGAGAAGGCGTCGCGCTGCTCGAGCAGGATCGTCCGGGCAGCATCGCGGCCCACGAACCAAGCGAAGCGGATCGGCCCGAAGCCGAAGGCGAAGGCGTCGCCGTAGCGTTCGTGCAGGTGCGCCACCGCGGCGTGCAGGTCGTCGCCGGCCAGCGTCATGACCCGCAGGTGCTCCCGTCCGCGGGGGGCCGGAACCGGCGGGGCGGTCGCGGGCGCGCGCGACGCCACGGCGCTCAGCGCACGCCGTGCAGGATCTCTTCGAGACCCTGGGTGTCGTTGAGGAGGATCTCCTTCGGCCGGGTGGCGATCACGCCCTCGGCCTCGAGCGCCTTGAGGGCCCGCGTCACCGTCTCGCGGCTGGTGCCGGCCATGTTGGCCAGCTCCTGGTGGGTCAGCCGGACCAGCGGCGGGCCGTCGGCCTCGAGCTCGAACACGCCGCCCTTGTGCAGCTGAAGCAGCACGTAGGCGACCCTGCCCTGGGCGTCCTGGTAGGAGAGCACCTGGGCCTCGTCGTCCATGCCGCGCAGGCGCCGCGCCAGGGTGGCGTTGACGTTCAGGCCGATGCGCGGGTGGTCGCTCATCAGGCGGTGGAAGTCGTCGCCGAACAGCAGCAGCGTCTGGACCGCGTCGACCGCGACGGCGGTCGCGCTGCGCGGGCTGTCGGAGAGAGGGGCCATCTCGCCGAAGAACTCCGGCGGGCGCAGCAGCGCCAGCGTCTTCTCGTGGCCGCCGAGATCCACCTTCGACAGCTTGACGGTGCCGGAGCGAAGCAGGTGCACCGCCTCGCCACCGTCGCCCTCGCGGAAGAGCACGTCGCCCGGCTGGTAGACGCGCCGCTGCACGGCGTCGGCGACGATGTCCAGCACCCGATCGTCGGCGCCCGCGAACAGCGGCACCGAACGCAGGAACCCGATCAGGTCGGCCCGCACGGCGGGGTCGTGGTTGGGCGGCGGAGGCGTCATGACTCGTTCGGAACGCTACCACGCCCTGCTAGCATGGCGCCTCATGGAGTCGGAGAGGTCGGTCCAGGACGCGCACCACCAGGCGACGGAGACGACGCCGGTGCTGGTCTGCCATGGCCTGACGCGCACCTTCCTCACGCCGGCCGGCCGGATCGAGGTGCTGCGCGGCGTCGACCTGACCGTCCACGCCGGCGAGGTGGTCGCCATCCTCGGCCCGTCGGGAAGCGGCAAGACGACGCTCCTGCACCTGCTGGCCGGCCTGGACCGGGCCAGCGGCGGAGAGATCGCCTGGGGCGACGTGCCCGTGCACGCGACCGCGCCCCGCGACCTGGCGGGTCTGCGCGCCCGGCGCATCGGTCTGGTCTTCCAGGATCCGCACCTCCTGGCCGACCTGGACGCCCACGCCAACGTGCTGCTGCCCGGACGGATCGCAGGCCGGATCGATCCCGACCGGGCATCCGAACTGCTGCGGGCGGTCGGCCTGGAGACGCGGACCGGCGCGCGTCCCGCCACCCTGTCGGGCGGTGAACGTCAACGCGTCGCGCTCGCGCGGGCGCTGTACGCCGACCCGCCGCTCATCCTGGCGGACGAGCCGACCGGCAGCCTGGACCGGACCACCGCGCGCGCCGTCTTCGACCTGCTGGTGCGGGTGGCGCGGGAGCGCCGGACGGCGGTCGTGATGGTGACGCACGACGAGGGGCTGGTGCAGGACGTGGACGCGCGCTATCGGCTGCGGGACGGGTCGCTGGTCGACGACGACGGCTGAGCACCGTCCGCGACGCGTTCCGCCAACCGGGTCCGCAGCCACGGTCGCACCCTGTTCAGGCCCCATGCGGCGGGGATCAGCAGCAGCGCGACCAGCAGCAGCGCGGCGTCGTTGACGATCAGCACCTCGCCCGCCCAGGCCGCGGCGACCAGCCACGGCAGGCGGGCCGCCATCGCCGTCCACCAGAGCGAGCGGGCGCGCGCCGACGACAGACCGGCGGCCATCACCGCCACGTCGAGGTTGAGGAAGAAGAACACCAGGAACCAGATGCCCAGCGACTTGACGCCCAGGAACGCTTCCCACTCGGTCCAGATGCGTTCGGGCACCAGGCGGCGCATGGCGCGCCGGCCGGCCTGGCGGGCGATCGTCAGCGACGTCGCCGTGCCCAGCGCCAAGCCGATCAGGCCGTAGAGGATCGCGGGCACGATCCCGAACGCCGTGCCGCCCAGCGCGGCGATGAGCGGCGTGGGGATGACGGGGACCACCGCCGCGAGCAGGAACCCGCCCACGTACCACAGCGGCGCCAGCCAGCCCTGACCGGTGATGAGCGTCGTCAGGCCTTCGACCACGACGTGGATCGTACCCGCGCGGGGTGAGCGCGTCGTGATCCTGGACGAGTATCCTGGGGCTCGTGACGCGCGAACCGTTGCGACTCGGCCCCCAGCTGCGGCGCCGCCTGTGGGGCGGCGACGCGCTGAGCGAGCGGCTGGGCGCTCCGGCACCGGCGGGGGACGAGCCGGTCGCCGAGGCGTGGCTGGCCCATGGCGGCAGCCGCGTGGTCGGCGGACCGCACGATGGGCGCACGTTGGCCGACGTGATCGCGGCGGCGCCGGAGGAGGTCGTCGGGACCGCCTCGCTGGCGCGCTACGGCCCGATCATGCCGCTGCTGGCCAAGTACCTCGACGCCGCCCAGGACCTGTCGGTCCAGGTGCACCCCGACGACGCCTACGCGCTGTGGCGCCACGCCGGCAGCGGCCACCTGGGCAAGACCGAGAGTTGGCGCGTCCTGGCGGCCCGTCCGGGCGCGTCGGTCGCCTGGGGGTTCGCGCGGCCGGTCGACGCGGACGAGGTCCGCGGCGCGATCCGGGACGGCTCGGTCGATCGGCTGCTCCGCAGCGTTCCGGTCGCGCCGGGCGACGTGATCCACAACCCGGCCGGCACCGTGCACGCCATCGGCGCCGGGGCGCTGATCTACGAGCTGCAACAGGCCTCCGACCTCACCTACCGGATGTGGGACCAGGGCCGCGTCGGGGTGGACGGCCGGCCGCGCGAACTGCACCTGGACGACGCGCTGGCGGTCGCGGACCTGTCGGGCGCGGGGGAGCCGCGCCCCGTCGCGCACGACGGGCCGGACGGCTGGACGACACGGGTCGCCTGCCCGTTCTACGCCCTCGAGGAGGCCGGCGGCTCCGCGGCGGCGTTCGACGTGGCGGGCGACACCGCCGGGGCGCTGCACCTGCTCACGCTGGCCTCCGGCCGGGCCTGGCTGGAGCCGGACGACGGTCCGGCCCGCCGCATCGAGGCCGACGAGACGTGGGCCCTGCCCGCCGCGCTGGGACGCTACCGGGTGCACGGCCGCGGGCTGCTGCTGCGCGGCCGCGTGGCCGAGGACGGACCGGGGGTCGACCCGTGAGCCGCGGTCGGGCGAGGAAGCGCTCGGCGGGCTCGGCCCGCCCCGGGCGTCGCTTGCTGCGCTGGGGGCTGGTCGCGATCCTGGCGGGCGCGGTCGGCTACGGCGCGGCCCTGCTGGTCCCGGGGCCGCTGCGTCCCTCGGCCGACGCGGCCGTGGCCGGTGTGCCGGCCGTACAGGTCCGCATCGGCGCCTACCGGGACCACGGTGGCGGGGTCGAGATCGCGCCCGCCGATGGCGGCGCCGACGTGCTGCTGATCCTCTACACGGGCGGGCTGGTGCGGCCGCACGCCTACGCCTGGATCGGCGTGGCCTTGGCACCGGTGGGCATCCGCACGCTGGTGCCGACGATGCCGTTGGACCTGGCGGTGCTGGGTCGCGACCGGGCGGACCGCCTGATCGACGGCAAGCGTGACGGGGAACGCCTGGTGGTGGTGGGCGGTCACTCGCTGGGCGGCGCGATGGCGGCGGCCTGGGCGGCCCGGGCTCCCGAACGGGCGGACGGTCTGATCCTGATGGGCGCCTACCCGGCCGGCGGCGACGACCTGTCGGCGGCGGGCCTCCCGACGCTGGTGCTGGCGGCCGAGCACGACGGCCTGGCGACCCTGGACGAGGTGCGCGAGGGCCTGGCGCGCCTGCCTCCGTCCGCGGGCCTGGAGATCGTGGACGGGGCGGTGCACGCCTTCTTCGGGCGCTACGGCCCGCAGCGCGGCGACGGCCTGCCGCGGGTGCCCCGCGCCACGGCCGAGGCCGAGATCGCGGGCGCCATCGAGGCGTTCCTCGCAGGCCTGCGCTAGCGGACGTCAGACCTCGGGCAGGTAGCGGCGCCAGATCGGATCGACGTCCTGGATCAGGCCGTAGGCGCTCGAGAACACGAAGCGCGGCGCCTTCGGCGCGCGCGCCAGCGCCATGCCGGCCTCGTCGGGGGTGCGATCGCGCTTGCGGGCGTTGCAGGACCGGCAGCACGCCACGACGTTCTCCCAGCTGGTGGGGCCGCCGCGGCTGCGCGGCTGGACGTGGTCCAGCGTCAGGTCGCTGCCCCGCCGGCCGCAGTACTGGCAGCGGTGGTCGTCGCGCCGGAACAGGTTGCGGCGGTTGAAGGCGACCTTCTGACGGTGGGGGCGGCGGACGTAGCGGACCAGCCGCACGACGCTGGGCACCGGGACGGCGCGCGAGGGGGTGCGGAGGACCGCGTCGGCGTCCTCGACGCGGACGGCGACCTCGGTCATCAGCAGCTGGATGGCCCGCTTGACGCTGCAGACGTGCAGCGGCTCGAAGCTGGCGTTCAGGATCAGCACGCGGGCGGAGGCGGGATCGGTGAGGGGCTCGAGGCCGAGGAGCTCCGCGAGCCGCGCCTCGTCGTCGATTTCGTCCTCGGGGAGGGGGGCGGGGGCCGGCACGCGACGATCCGGGCGCGCATCGTCGCGCGCCGGCGCAGGCGCCCCTGCGGCATCGCTCCGGTCGTCCAGCGGGGCGGCGGTCCCCACCTCCCTTCTGGCGGGGAGTCTACCCGAGGCGCCGCCCGCTCCGGGTCAGGGCCGGGTCAGTCGATCGCCAGCGCCGCCCGCTCCCGGTGGCGCTCGATCGCCAGGTCCACCAGCCGCTCGATCAGCGCGGGGTAGGGCACGCCGGCCGCCGCCATCAGGCGCGGGTACATCGACGTGCGCGTGAAGCCGGGCAGGGTGTTGATCTCGTTGAGCAGCACGGCGCCGTCCGGCCGCACGAACAGGTCCACCCGGGCCAGGCCGGCGGCGTCGACCAGCTCGAAGGCGCGCGCGGCCAGGGCGCGCACCCGATCCGCTGTCGCGTCGTCCAGCGGAGCGGGGATGCGCAGCTCTGCCTTGCCCTCCTGGTACTTGTGCTCGTAGTCGTAGAAGGTGCCGCCCAGCACGACGATCTCGCCGGGAGGGGAGACCGTGGCCGGATCGCCGTCGAGGATCGCGACCTCGATCTCGCGCCGGTCGGGCACGGCGGCCTCGACCACGACGCGGCGGTCGTAGCGGAAGGCAAGGTCCAGCGCCTGCGCCAGGGTCGCATCGTCGGTCGCACGCGAGATGCCGACCGACGAGCCCAGGTTGGCCGGCTTGACGAAGCGTTCCGGGCCCAGGCCGGCCAGCGCGCGCACGACCTCTTCGCGCCGCGCCCGCCAGGTCGGCGCCGTCACCTCGCGCCAGGTGACCTGCGGCAGGCCGTCCGAAGCGAACAGGCGCTTCATGACGATCTTGTCCATCGCGGCGGCGCTGCCGAGCACCTCGGCCCCCACGAACGGCACGTCGGCCACACGTAGCAGCCCCTGGACCGAGCCGTCCTCGCCGTTGGGACCGTGCAGCAGCGGGAACGCCGCGTCGAAGCCGGTCGGGTCCAGCGCGGCCAGTCCCTCGATCAGCGTCGGAGCGGTCGAGGCCGTGGCGACGGTGTCGCTACGACCGGCGCGCAGCGCCTCCATGCTGGCGGCAGCGTCCAGCAGGCGCCCCTCCCTCGTGATCACCCGCGGCTCCAGCGTCAGCGTGGCGGGAGCGGCGTCCAGGACCGAGGCGGCCGAGGCCAGCGAGACCTCGTGCTCGCCCGAGCGTCCGCCGCACAGCAGCAGGACGCGTCGGGCATCGGGGACCGTCACGATTCGACCCGGCGGATCCACATCGTGTGCAACCTACACATCATGCTCCACGGTACGGCGCACGGCCGATCGCGTCAACCGGCTCGGGCGATCTGGCGACGCCCCCTTGACGTGGCGCCCCGAGGAGCACGTGCTAGCGTACCGGCGGCCGACCGGCCGCGCCCCGCCGGGCGCTGCGGTCCCCGTACGCACGACCCCCGCGGGTCGACCCACGCCGCCGTCCCGTTCGAGGAGGCCCCATGCTCGCACCGTTCACCGTTCGCTCGTACGTCGGCACGACGCGCCGCGTCGTCGCCGTGCTCGTCACCCTGCTGCTGGGTGTCGCCGCTGCGCAGACCCTGCGCGTCGGGACCGAGATCCCGGCCCAGCTGGACCCCGCCTTCGCCTCGTCCGACGCCGAGATCCTGGTGCTCTCCAACGTCTACGACTACCTCGTCGAGGTGGACGCCGGGAACCAGATCCAGCCCGGTCTGGCCGCCTCCTGGACCGTCTCCGAGGACGGCCGGACCTGGACCTTCGCCCTGCGCGAAGGGGTGAGCTTCCACAGCGGCGCCGCCTTCGGCGCCGACGACGTGGTCGCCACCTTCGACCGTCTGCGCGACCCGGACGCCGACCTGCCGACCAGCGACCTGTACGCCAACGTCGCCAGCGTCGCGGCGACCGGTCCCGCCGAGGTCACCTTCACCCTGAACGAGCCCAACCCGTTCTTCCTCTTCGACCTGTCGGACAACCACGCCGTGATCACCGACGCCGAGGCGACCGACTACGGCCAGGTCTTCGACGGCACCGGCCCGTTCGAGGTCACCTCCTACGCCGCCGAGGACCGCATGACGATGGCCGCCAACGACGCCTACTTCGCTGGCGCGCCCGGGGTCGAGGAGCTGGAGCTGGTCTTCTTCGCCGACCAGGCGGCCGCCGTCTCCGCCCTGCGCGGTGGTCAGATCGATCTGGTGCTGCGCATGCCCACGCCGCTCTACCAGAGCCTCGAGGGCGCGCGCGGGATCGAGCGCGTGAGCGTCGCGACCAACGGCTTCGACCTGGTCCGGCTTCGCAGCGACCGGGCGCCCGGCGACGACCCGCGCGTCGTCGAGGCGCTCAAGCTGGCCGTCGACCGTGCGGCGATCGTCGAGGTCGTCACCGACGGCTTGGGCGCGCTGGGCTCCGATACGCCGGTCGGGCCGCTCTACGAGGCCTACCACCGGCCCGACGTCACGCCGCCCGCCCGCGACGTCGAGCGCGCCCGTGCCCTGCTGGCCGAGGCCGGCTACGAGGACGGCCTGGAGCTGGTCCTGCACGTGCCCGACTCGGGCGACCGTCCCGACCTGGCCGTCGTCCTCAAGGAACAGCTGGACGAGGCCGGCTTCGACATCGAGGTCCGGCTGCAGCCCGAAAGCGTCTACTACGGCGACGGCGGCTGGCTGGACGTCGACTTCGGCATCACCGGCTGGGGCTCGCGCCCGGTCCCGCAGTTCTACTTCGAGACGATGATCGCCTGCGGCGCCGTCTGGAACGAGGCGCACTACTGCGATCCGGAGGTGGACGCCCTCATCGAGGAGGCCGGCAGCACCCTGGACGAGGAGGCGCGGGCCGAGGCCTACGCCGAGCTGCAGCGCATCCTCGCCGCCGAGGGTCCGTACGTCATCCCCTACTTCTTCCCGCAGTTCGCCGCGATCGCGGACGGCTTCACCGGCCTGGACCTGAAGGCCTTCCCCGGCCGCACCGACCTGGCGGCGATCACCGTCCGGTGAGCGACGGCGGGACCGGAGGGGCGGCCGTAGCCGCCGCCCCTCCGCCCACCCGCCCGCGGCGCGCCTCCGGCGCACGCCGCGTCCTGGCGGAGCTGTACGCCCGCCCGACGAGCGCGATCGGCACCACGCTGGTCGCGCTCTTCGTCGTGGTCGCGCTGGTGGGACCGTTCGTGGTGCCCTACGGCCCGACCGAGCAGATCCTCGCCGATCGGTCCCAGCCGCCCAGCGTGCAGCACTGGTTCGGCACCGACCGCCTGGGCCGCGACGTGTTCAGTCGCATCGTCGCCGGCGCGCGCGACATCTTCGCGCTGGCGGGGGGCGGAACGCTGCTCGCGGTGCTGCTCGGCACCGTCACCGGCCTGATCACCACCACCCTGGGCGGCTGGTGGGAGGAGATCACCTTCCGCCTCTACGACACCCTGCTCGCGATGCCGGCGCTGCTGCTTGCGCTGCTGCTGCTGGGGACCCTGGGCCCCTCGCGCGCCAGCGTGCTGGGGGTGATCGCCGTCGCCTACACCCCGATCGTGGCGCGCGTGGTCCGCAGCGTGGTGTTGAGCGTCAAGACGCGCGAGTGGGTCGCCGCCGCCCGCATGCAGGGCGAGGGGCTGGGCTGGATCGTCACGCGCGAGATCCTGCCATCGGTCCTGCCCGCCCTGGCGGTCGAGACGGCGCTACGCTTCAGCTACGCGATCTTCCTGGTCGCGTCGCTCGGCTTCCTCGGCGTCGGCGTCCAACCGCCCGCCCCCGACTGGGGCCTGATGGTGGCCGAGGCGCGCGACTACGTCTACCTGACCCCCTGGTCGCTGGTCTTCCCGGCGGCGGCGATCTCGCTGCTGGTCGTCTCGGTCAACCTGGCCGCCGACGGCCTGGGCCGCGCGCTTCGGACGGACGCGCGATGAGCGGGCTCCGCATCCGCGGCCTGACCGTCCGCTACGGCACGGGGCCCGACGCCCCCGCCGCCCTGCGCGACGTGGACCTGGACGTGCCGGCCGGCACCACCGTCGGCCTGGTGGGCGAATCCGGGAGCGGCAAGTCGACGCTGGCCCTGGCGGTGCTGCGCTCGCTGCCGGGCGAGGGCCGCGTGGACGCCGGCACGGTCACCCTCGCCGGCGACGACGTGCTGGCGCTCGAGGGACGCGACCTGCAGCGCTACTTCCGCGACCGCGTCAAGCTGGTGCCGCAGAACCCGCTGCCGTCGATGAACCCCGCCCAGCGCATCGGCCGGCAGCTGGCCGAGTCGCTGGATCCCGAGCGTCCCGGCCGGGCCGACGAGGACGAGATCGACGCCATGCTGGCCTCCGTCGGTCTGGCCGACCCGGCCCGCATCCGCGGCGCCTACCCGTTCGAGCTGTCCGGTGGTCAGCAGCAGCGCGTCATGATCGCCATGGCGCTGCTGGGCCGGCCCGAGCTGCTGGTCCTGGACGAGCCGACCACCAACCTGGACGTCACCACCGAGTCGGCGATCCTGGAGCTGGTGCGCGAGCGCGTGCGCGGGACCGGCACGGCGGTCCTCTACGTCAGCCACAGCCTGGGCGTGGTCGCGCAGCTGTGCGACCGCGTCGCCGTCCTCTACGCCGGCGAGGAGGTCGAGCGCGCCGAGGTCGACGACCTCTACGGCGCCCCCCTGCACCCCTACACGATCGGCCTGCTGGGCAGCGTGCCGCGCCTGGCCGCCGGCGGCCGGCGTCCGCCGCTGCGACCGATCCCCGGCCGCATTCCGGGCCCTACCGAGCGTCCGCCCGGCTGCGTCTACGCGCCCCGCTGTCCGGCCGTCGAGGACGCCTGCCGCGCCGAGCGCCCGCCGCTCCAGGAGGCGAGGACCGAGCACCACGTCGCCTGCCGGCGCTGGCGCGAGGTCGAGGCGGGCGAGGTCGACGCCCGACCGCCCAGCCCCGAGCCTGCCCAGGCACGCGAGGTGCCCGACGGCGACGCCCTGGTCGCGACGTCGGCCAGCAAGCGCTACCCGCTGCGCGCTCGCCTGTGGGATCGGCTGCGCGGGCGGCCCCGCCCGTCGGTCCGGGCGCTGCACGACGTCGACCTGACCGTCCGCCGCGGTCGCACCCTGGGCCTGGTGGGCGAGTCCGGCAGCGGCAAGAGCACCTTCGCGCGCGGCGTCGTCGGCCTGGACCCGATCAGCGACGGACGGCTGGTGCTGCTGGGCGAGGAGCTCCCCACGCGGCTGGCCCAGCGGGACGAGGCCACGCTGCGCTCGCTCCAGATGGTGTTCCAGTCCAGCGACGAGGCGCTCAACCCCTACCGCAGCGTCGGCGCGACGTTGCGCCGGCCGTTCGTCCGCCTGGCCGGCATGGACCGGCGCGAGGCCGAGGCGGCGGTGGCCGACCTGCTGCGCTCGGTCCAGCTGGAGCCCAGCTACGCCACCCGCCGCCCCGAGGCGCTCTCCGGCGGGGAGAAGCAACGCGTCGCCGTCGCTCGCGCCTTCGCCGCCGGCGCCGAGGTGATCCTCTTCGACGAGTCGGTCTCCGGCCTGGACGTCAGCGTGCAGGCAGCGGTGCTGAACCTGCTGGAGCGCCTGCGGGTCGAGCGCGGCAGCAGCTACCTGTTCATCAGCCACGACCTGGCGGTCGTCGCGCACCTCGCCGACGACGTCGCGGTGCTGTACCTGGGCGAGGTGGTGGAGTCCGGCCCGGCCGAGGCGGTCCTGGCGCCGCCCTACCACCCCTACACCGAGGCCCTGCTGGCCGCCGTGCCGCGCATCGATCCCGGGCACGGGCCCGACCGGCCGCCCCTGGAGGGGGACGTCCCCAGCCCGCAGGACGCGCCGCGCGGCTGTCCCTTCGCGACGCGCTGCCCCCGGGTCCTGGGGCCGGTCTGCCACGACCAGCCGCCCCCGGTGCACGAGCTGGACGGCGAGCACCGCATCCGCTGCCACATCCCGCCCGAGGAGCTGCTGCCCGAGCAGCGCGCCCTGGTCGAGGAGCGACGCTCGTGACGCGCTACCTGCTGCGCCGCCTGGGGTTCCTGGCGCTCACGCTGCTGCTCACCTCGGCCCTGGTGTTCGCCGTCACGCAGCTGCTGCCCGGCGACCCCGCCCGCATCATCCTGGGGCGGGAGGCCGGTCCCGCCGCGCTGGCCCAGCTACGGGCCGAGCTGGGTCTCGATCGGCCGGCGCCGGTCCAGTACGCCGTGTGGCTGGGCGACGTGCTGCGCGGCGACTGGGGCCAGAGCTACGGCACCGGTCAGGCGATCCGGCCGCTGGTGCTGGAACGTACCGGCAACAGCCTGCGGCTGGCCGGCCTGACGCTGCTCTTCGCGGTGCCGCTGGCGATCGTGCTGGGCATCCTGGCCGCGGTGCACGCCGAACGCTGGCCCGACGCGCTGATCAGCGTCGGCAGCCTGGCCGTGGTCGGCCTGCCCGAGTTCGTGACCGGCCTGGTGCTGATCCAGGTGTTCTCGTTCGAGCTGGGCTGGCTGCCCGCCAACGCCTCGGTGCGCCCCGGGACCGGCCTCCTGGAGGCGCTTCCGCAGCTGATCCTGCCTGCGGCGACCGCGACGCTGGTGATGCTGGCGTACGTCGCGCGCCTGACCCGGGCCAGCGTCCTGGACGAGCTGCGCAGGCCCTACGTGCGTACCGCGCGCCTCAAGGGCATCACGGCCCGCACGGTCCTGACGAAGCACGTGCTGCCCAACGCGCTGCTGCCGACGATCACCGTCGTGGCGATCAGCTTCGGCTGGCTCATCAGCGGCCTGATCGTGGTCGAGAACGTCTTCAACTACCCCGGCCTGGGTCGGCTGCTGACCTTCGCGATCGATCGGCGCGACCTGCCGCTCATGCAGGCGATCACGCTGGTGGCGGTCGCCGCGTTCGCGGTCGCGAACCTGATCGCCGACCTGCTCTACGCCTGGTTGGACCCGCGGATCCGGCTGGCGTGACGCGAGGCCCGACGGGAGGTGCTAGCCTCCCGACGTGCTGATCCTCGTCGCAGGGCTGGTCGTCGCCACGCTGCTCGTCAGCGTCGCGGGAGCGGTGGCGTTCGAGCGACGCATCCCCGTGCTGCGCCGCGACGAGGGCGAGGCGCCGCCTCCCAGCGTCGCCCTACTGGTCCCCGCCCGGGACGAGGAGGACGTGATCGAAGCCTGCCTCGCCTCCTGGCTCGCGCAACGCGACGTCCAGCTCGAGGTGCGGCTGATCGACGACGGCTCGCGCGACGCGACCGTCGCGCGCGCCCGCGCCGTGGCCGGCGACGATCCCCGCTTCCAACTGCTGACCGCGCCCCCGCTTCCGCCCGGCTGGTTCGGCAAGCAGGCCGCGCTGGCGTACGGCGTGCGCGGGGTCCAATCGGACTGGCTGCTGTTCGTCGACGCGGACGTGCGCCTGGAGCCCGACGCGGCGCGCGCCGCGGTCGATTCGGCCCGACGCTACGGGGCGACCTTCCTGAGCGTCTGGCCCCACCAACGGACCGACGACCCCTGGGTGGGGCGAGCGCAACCGTGGTTCGTCGGCCTGGCGGCGGTGGGGGACGCGCTACGGCGGCTGTGGAGCCCGGGGTACCCGCACGCCTTGAGCGCCTGGGGGTCGTCCATCCTGATCGAGCGCGACGCCTACGCGCGCGTGGGAGGGCACGCGCGGATCCGCGACCGGTTGCACGAGGACACGGAGCTCGCGATCACCTTCGTGCGGGCGGGGGAGACCGCCGTCATCCTCGACGGGCGGGCCCACGTCGACGTGAGCATGTACGCCGGTCTGCGCGACCTGCTGCGCGGCTGGGGCAAGAACCTCTACGCCAGCCTCGGGACCAACCCGGTCTGGGCGGCGGCGTTCGCGCTCTACCTGCTGGTCCTCGGCGTCGCTCCCAGCCTCGTGACGGTCGTCGCGGCCTGGCGTGGGGACGGCGCGGCGCTGGCGCTGGGCGCCATCGCGCTGCTGCTGCAGGGGGCGCTGGGACGCGCCTTCGCCGAGCGGGTCGAGGTGCCGGCCCACCGCCGCTGGACCGCCGCTGGGCCGCTGGGCGCGATCCTGGTCGTGGTCGTGCTGGGGTCCTCGGTGGCGCGGGCCGCGCTGGGGATCGGCGTGCGCTGGAAGGACCGCACCTACGCCGCGCCAGGCTCCCGCGAGGCACCGTCCGACGACGATCCCGGAGGCTAGCTCGGGCCGCCCCGAGCGCGCCGGTCAGACCCCGGCGAACGACGCGATCCGCTCGCGCGCGTCCTCGGCATCGCCGCGCACCTCGCCGGCGATGCGACCGTCGCGTAGGAACACGATCCGGTCGGCGATCAGGGCGGCGTTGGGATCGTGGGTGACCATCGCGACCGTCCACCCCTGCTCGTCGACGCCGCTGCGCATCAACTCCAGCACCTCGCGTCCGGAGCGGGAGTCCAGGTTGCCGGTCGGCTCGTCCGCCAGCAGCACCGCCGGATCGTTGATCAGCGCCCGCGCCAGCGCGATCCGCTGGCGTTGGCCACCGGACAGCTGCGCCGGCCGGTGGTCCAGGCGGTCGCCGATCTCCAGCCGCGTAGCCAGGTCCGCCAGGCGGTCCTGGGCAGGCTCCAGCCGCCCCGCCACCTCGGCCGGAAGCAGCACGTTCTCGCGCGCCGACAGGTTGGGGATCAGCTCGAAGGTCTGGAAGACGAAGCCGATCTCGTCGCGCCGCATCGCGGTGAGGGTGTCGTCGTCCAGGCCGCTGGTGTCGGTGCCGCGCACGTGGACGGTGCCCTCGTCGGGCGCGTCCAGCAGGCCCATCAGGTGCAGCAGCGTCGACTTGCCGCTGCCCGACGGTCCCATCACGGCGACGAACGACCCCGGCGCGACGCGCAACGAGACGTCGTCCAGAGCGCGGATCTCGACCTCGCCCAGGCGGTAGATCTTCGAGATCCCCTCGACCTCGAGGGCGGGCACGGCGGGCGGAGCGTCGGTCATTCGGATCCTCTCAGGGCGACGACGGGCGGCAGGCGCGCGGCGCGTCGGGCGGGCAGCAGCGAGGCGATCAACCCCACCAGCGGCGCGGCCAGCAGGGCGATCCCGACCAACGACCAGGGCAGTACCGGCTGGATCACGTAGCCGGTCAACGCCGCCGCGCCGTCGGTCACGACGCGCGCCAGCAACAGGCCGAAGGCCACGCCCAGCAGGCTGCCCAGGCTGACGACGACCAAGCCCTCGGCCAGGATCACGCGCCGCAGGTCGCGTCGCGTCAGGCCCAGCGTCCGCAGGGTCGCCATCTCGCGCATGCGCGACGACAGGTTCATGCCCAGCGTGTTGGCCACGCCCAGCGCCGCGATGGCGACGGCCAGCATCAGCAGGGTGTTGGTGGTGACGAAGGTGCGTTGGCTGAGGGCGACGATCTCGGCCCGGTACTCGTCGTTGGGCGTGGCGTCGAGGTACAGATCGGGGAAGGCGTTCAGCAGGCGCTCACGCACGGCACGTACGTCGGCGTCCGGATCCACGGTCATGACGAACAGGTCGGGGGTGCCCCCGCCGAAGCGCTCGACCTGCTCGATCGAGGCGACGACCGTCTCGCCCCCGCCGGTGAAGTCGACGACCACGCCCCCGACGTCGAAAGTGGCGAAACCGTCGGCCGTCCGCAGCTCGATCGTGTCGCCCTGGGCCAGGTCGAAGCGCTCCTGCAGGGTGCTGGCGATCAGCACGCCGTCCGGATCGGTGAGCGCCGCGTAGCCGGCCTGGTCGTCGCCCTGGCCCTGCACGTACTGGAAGGCGCCGAAGCCCTCGCCCGGCTCGAAGCGCGCCGGGTCGACCAGGATCAACGCGACGCTCCGTCCGCGCGGCTGATCCTCGGGCAGGAACCGCACCACCCGGATGCCGACCCCGGACACCTGGTCGACGCCGTCGATGGTGGCGGCGCGCGACTCGAAGCCGTCGGGGAAGGAGACCGGCGAGGTGACGAACAGGTCGCCGACGATGGTCGTGTCGACCCAGTCGGCGACGATGCTGTTGATCCCCGACACCATCGATCCGACGCCGATCACCAGGCCGGTGCCGACCACGACGGTCCCGATCGCGACGCCGTTGCGGCTGGCGCTGTGGTCGGCGAACGACGCGCCCAGCCGGCCGGCGACGCCCAGGGTCCGCCGCAGCGCCGGCTCGACCAGGCGCAGCGTCGGGCGAAGCAGGCTGCGCGCCGCCAGGGCCGTGCCGATCGAGAACGACGCCATCGCCAGGCCCGCCCCCAGCAGGGCCCACAGGTCCGGCCAGGGGGCGCGCGTGAACACCACGGCGAGGGCGACCAGCAGCCAACCGGCGATCGCCTGCGTGGGCGCCCCCACCTCGTCCGCCCGTCGCCGCGCCGCCAGCGGGGAGGCCTGCGACGCGGTCCAGGCCGGCAGGGCGCCGGCCACCAGCGCCACGATCGCGCCGGTCACGGTCGACGCGACCACCGCCCAGGCGGGGATGACCAGCGTTCGGACCTCGAAACCCAGGCCCCAGGCGTTGATGCGGGTGATGAACCAGGCCAGGAAGATGCCGAGCAGCACGCCGGCCACCGCTCCCGCCGCCGCGACCCAGGCGGCTTCCGTCAGCGCCAGCCGGCGGACGTCCCGTCGGCGCAGCGCGACGGTGCGCAGCAGGGCGTACTCGCGCGTCCGCTCGACCACGCCGGCCATGAAGGTGTTGTAGGCCATGAACCCGCCCAGCGCCAGCAGCGTCACCGCCAGCACCAGCAGGCCCGACTGCAGCGTCTGGACGATGCCGCCCGCCACCTCGCCGCTGCCGGCCGGGTAGGCGACGGCGTAGCGCTCGTCGATCCGCGCCTCGAGCGCCGCCTCGACGTCGGCCGTCAGGGCGCCGTCCTCGAGAAGCACCTCGACGTGCGAGATCCGACCCTCCAGCCGCACGCGCTCCTGCAGCGCGTCGATCGGCACGATCGCGACGCGCGTGCCGTTGGTGCTGGCGAAGCCCAGCGCCGCGTCCAGCAGCCCGACCACCTCGACCGGCCACTCACCGAAGCGGGTGGTGAACACCAGCGTGTCCCCCAGGGCGATGTCGCGAAGCTCCGCGAACGCGTCGGAGAGCGCGACCGCCTGCTCCCCCGGCGCGGGCCAGCGACCGGCGGACAGCTCGGCCGGGAGCAGGTCGGGTCGGTCCATCTCGCGGCCGGAGACCTGGAAGCCGCTGTCGACGCCGGGCACGACCGAGCGTTCGAACGCCTCGATCTCGCGCAGCGGTTCCAGCCGCTCGCTCAGGACCCGCGAGAACGCCGCGACGCCGGGCGTTCCCTCCAGCCGCTCCAGCAACGGGTCCGCCTCCATCACCGCGCGACCGGTGGCGCCGGGCGTCACCAGCAGGGCCGCCTGGCCGGCGGCCGCCTCCAGGTCGGCCTGCAGGTTGGCGCGCACGTTGGCCCCGACGGACAGGGTCGCCAGCACGGCGGCGATCCCCAGCGCCACGCCCAGGACGGTGGCGGCGGTGCGCCAGGCGTGGCGGAACAGGTTGCGAAGGGCGAGGCGGACGAGGATCGGCATCAGGGCTCCCAGAACGGCAGTCTACCGAGGATCGTCGGGGCTACCTCGCACGCGCTCATCCGCCGTGCGAGAGGTCCACCCTGTCGGCCAGCCGCGCCAGGGGACGGGGCATCCACCAGTTCGCGCGACCGGCCAGCCGCATCACCGCCGGAACCAGCATCGCGCGCACCACCGTCGCGTCCAGCAGCACCGCCACGAAGAGCGCCAGGCCCAGCATCTTGATCAGGACCACGTCGCTGAACAGGAAAACGGAGAAGACGGCCAGCATCACCGCGGCGGCCGAGGTGATCACGTTGCCGGTCGAGACCAGCGCTTCGGTCACCGCGCGGGCGTCGTCCATCCCGGCGCGGTGATTCTCGTAGATGCGCGAGACCAGGAACACCTCGTAGTCCATCGACAGCCCGAAGACGATCGCGAAGACGAACAGCGGCACGTTCGTGTCGACGAAGCCGATCGGACCGTCCAGGCCGAACCAACGGGCCCCCACGCCGTACTGGAACACCAGCGTCACCACGCCGTAGGCGGCCGCGACGGTGAGGGCGTTGAGTGCGACCGACTTGATGGGGATCAGGATCGAGCGGAACCCCAGCCCCAGCAGGACCAACGTCGCGAGCACCACCACCGCCAGCGCCCACGGGAAAGCGCCGTAGAGGGCGCGGCTCCAGTCCGCTTCGAACGCCGAGGTGCCGCCGATGCGCACACCGAACCCCTGCTCGGACACCAGGGATCGAAGCTCCGAAGCCAACCCCGCCGCGGCCGCCGGGTCCAGGTCGCGCGACGGGATCACCTGCAGCCGCACCCAGCGGCCCTCGGAGCCCACGGTCGCGGCGGCGATCGGGGCGACCTCGGCCCCGCGCGCCAGCTCCTCGTCCACGTAGTACTGCAGTAGCAGCAGCCGCGGCACGCCCGGCGCGGCGAAGGGGGAGACGACCCGCGCGACCCCGTCCAGCCCCTCGATCGCCCGCGTCAGCTCGGACACCCGCCGCGGGGCGCGCGCTCCGAAGAAGCCCTCCTCGCCGGTGTCGATCAGCACGGTCACGCTGGCCAGCAGACCGCCCAGACCGGAGCGGTCGAGCGCCTGCACGACGGTGCGCGCCTCGGTCCCGCGCGCCAGGCCCAGCGCCCCGGGGTCGGCCACCTGCATGCCCAGCGCAGGTGCAGCAAGCGCCAGCAAGCCCAGCAGCCCAGGCACCATCCAGCGGTAGGGCGCGGCCATGATCGCCTCGGCCCGGCGCCGCCAGAAGCGCCGCGTGCGCAGCCCGGGCACGCGCCTCGTGACGCGCAGCGCGTCCACCCGCGGGCCCAGGATCGCCAACAGCGGCGGCAGGGCCGTCAACGCGACTGCCATGGTCACCAGCAGCACGATCATCGTGCCGACGCCGGCGCTGCGGATGTA
Organism: uncultured bacterium; assembly: GCA_964545455.1. GTDB lineage: Bacteria > Deinococcota > Deinococci > Deinococcales > Trueperaceae > SLSQ01. The sequence continues at coordinate 19,799 of CAZJGU010000016.1, forward strand.
CGGCAGCGGCGGCACCAGTAGCGCGACGAGGGCCAGCACCACCGTCAGCCCGCTCATCACCATCGCCTTGCCGGCGGTGGCGGTGGTGACGATGGCGGCGTCCTCGGCCGACCGGCCGCGCCGCACCTCCTCGCGGAAGCGATTGACGAGCAGCAGGGCGTAGTCGATCCCGGTCGCCAGGCCCAGCATCGTGACGATCGTCTGCGTGTAGATCGCGAAGGGGAACAGCTGGCCCACCAGGTAGACCGCCGCGAGGGCCACCGTGACCGACGCCGCGGCCACCACCAACGGCAGCAGCGACGCGACCACCGCGCCGAAGGCGACCAGCAGGACCAGCAGGCTGAGCGGCAGACCGAACACCTCGCCGCGCTTGGCGTCGCGGTCGCTCACCCGTTGCAGCTCGCGCGTCGTGGCGGGTCCCCCGGCCAGGTCGAGCTCGATCGGCGCCAGCTCCGGCGCGAGCTCGCGGATGCCGTCGATCGTGGCCGCCGCAGCGTCCGCGTCCGCGCCGTCGAACGACAGGCGACCCAGGAAGGTGCGGTCACCGCCGACCTCGAGGTCCAGGTCGTTCAGGTCCAGCAGCCGCGCCACGCCCGGCAGGCCTTCGATCCGTTCGATCGCGGCGTCCCGCAGGCGCGTCCACGCCCCCGCTCCCTCCGGAGCGCGCAGCAGCACGACGGTCGCGCCGGCGTCGCCGCCGGGGAAGCGGCGGGCCTCGATCTCGGCGACCTGGACCGCCTCGCTGTCGGAGCTCAGCTCGGGCTGCGCGTCAAGGACCGTCCCGACCCGGCCGGCCAGCGGCACCGACGCCATCACGACGAGGAGCCAGGCGACCGCGACCAGGCGCGGCCTGCGGACCAGGGCCCGCCCCAGGCGGGCGAAGCGGTCGGTCGGCAGGTCGGTCACGGGGCGGTCGAGGGCATCGGCATGAGCGGTCCAGGGGCGACCCCCGCCAGCGCGGGAACGGTCGGAACCACCATCATGCCACCGGCACCGTCGACGTCATGCATCGTCGCCGCTCCGCGTACTCGCCCGCGCCACTTCGTAGCCGCCCACCGCAGGTCCCAGCAGGAACAGCAGGTAGAACGTCAGCGCGCGCCACGTCAGGACCGCCAGCGCCACCCCGCGGCGGCCCTCGCTGCCGGCCAGGGCCAGGGTCGCGCCCAGCTCGATCGCGCCGCTCCCGCCCGGCGTGGGCACGACCGCTCCCACGCCCTGCACCAAGGTCAGGCCGGCCACGACGGTGAGCGGCGAGGCGTCGATGGCGAAGCCGCGCGCGACCGTCCACAGCACCCCGAAGAGCGTCCACCACCCCAGCGCCACGATCGCGTGGAACCGGAGGTGCCAACCCCACGGGGCGGCCGTCAGGGCCGCCCGGGCGACCAGCATCCGGTCGATCCCCTCGAGCGCCGGGAGGCGCCAGCGGCGCAGCGGCCCGCGCAGCAGCACGGTGGCGATCGGTCGCGTCCACGCCAGACGAACCAGCAGCAGCACGGCCGCGGTCGCCGCGGCCCCCGTCACGACCAGCGCGGCCACGGTCACCCACGGTCGGTCCGGTAGCGCACCCGACCGGTGCAGCCACAGCAGCGCCAGCGGGGTGGTCCAGGCGATGAAGGCAAGGTCGGCGGAGGTCGCGGCGATCCCCACCGCCCAGGCGCGCGGTTGCGGCAGCCCCTGGCCGGTCAGGGTGACCACCATCGCGGGCATCCCTCCCGCGCCGCCGGGCGTGACCGCGCTCGCGAACAGCCCGACCAGGTGCGCACGCACGCCACGACGAAGCGGAAGGCGGCCCCCGGCCCGAGCCACCAGCATCCGCAGCCGCAGGCCCGCCGCCGTCCACGAGACCGCCAGCAGCGCCACCGCGGCGGCCAGCCACGGCGCCTGGATGCGACCGACGCCGCGCAGCGCCTCCGGTCCGATCCAGACCGCGACCAGCGCGATCGCCGCCAGGCCGACGGCCAGCGAGATCGCCAGGGCGGTGACGGTGCCGCGCTTCACACCCTGGCCTCGCGCTCCGCGGGCGCCGGCGTCAGGAAGGTGTCCGCCAGCCAGTGGGCCCAGGCGGCGCCGCCGTTGCGGATCGCGGCCGTGCGCACGCTCGCGCGCAGGTCCTGGTAGGCGGTCGGGTCGCGGACCAGCTCGTCGATCGTCGCGGACAACCGGTCCGGCCCGGGGGCGAAGCGGCCCATCCCGCCCCCCACCACCCAGTCGACGACCGCCTTTTCGTTCGCGCCTGCGAACCCGGCGTGGACGACCGGCACGCCCATCACCAGCGCCTCGGCGGTGGACGAGGGGCCGGCCTTGCCGACGAACAGGTCGCTGGCGCACAGCAGCCGCTCGACATCGTCGCGGAAGCCGAACGGCAGCAGTCGCAGAGGCGACGGACGTGCCGCGCGTCGTCGCAGCGCCTCCAACAGCCGCTCGTTGCGACCGCAGAGCGCGATCAGCGTGACCTCGGTCCCGCGCCGCTCCAGGCGCTCCACCACGCGTTCCAGGCTGCCACCGCGGCCCTCGCCGCCGGCCGACCAGAGCACCACCTGCGCGTTCGCGTCGATCCCCAGGCGCTCGCGCTCGGCGTCGCGCCGGTCGCGCGGGCAGGGGCGGTCGAAGCCCGGCCGGAGCAACGGGTCGAAGACGGCGATGCGCTCGGCCGGCACGCCGTGCCGGACCAGGTCGGCGCGGGCCGCGTCGCTGAAGACGCTGAAGGCGTCCGCGCGCGCTTCGGCCCAGAGCGCGTGCGCGTCCCTGAGGTCGGGGTTCACCAGCACGAACGGGGTGCGTAGGCCGTGCCGGGCCCGCGCCAGCGCCAGCGCCTGGCCGGTGAAGAAGTGCGTCGCGACGATCAGGTCGTCCCGGCGGGGCGCCAGCCAGGCGGCGGCGTGGCGCGCGTGCCGGCGCAGCAAGAGCCCCTGCACGCCGCGACTGATCCGTGCGGGCACGACCTCGTCCACCAGGCGCTGCCCGAGGTAGGCGGTCCAGGGCGCTGCCAGCATGCCGCGCCAGGCGGCCTTGTGCCGAGCGTCCAGGCGGACGTCGCCGACCGCGGCGGTGAAGTCGATGACCTCGGTCGCGAACCGGCCCGGGTACACCCGCTCGAGCCAGGCGGCACCCGCCTCGGCCGAGGCGCGGTGGCCCTGGCCGACGGTGATCATCGCGAACAGCACCCGCGGACGACTCACAGCCACCCTTCCTTGCGGTAGCCGTCCGCCGTGCGTGCCAGGCCCGTCGCCAGTGGGGTCGTGGCGCGCCAGCCGGTCGCCTCGGCCAGAGGCGTCGGATCGGCGGTGTAGGCGTGCTGGACCAGGTCGGCGACGCGGCGACGGTCCAGCCGCGGCGCCTGGCCGGTGCTCCCGGCCCAGAGCTCCTGCAGGTTCGCCGCGACGCGCAGGACGGTCGGGGGGAGCGGCAGCCGCAGGGCTCCCGGCCGTCCGACGGCTCGGGCCAGGTCGCCCGCCGCCTCGGCCCAGGTGGCGCGCTCGGGCGCGACCACCGGCCACGGTCCCGGCTCCGGCCAGGCGGGGTGGGCGGCCAGCGTCGCCACCAGCGCGACGAGGTCGCCGACGTAGAGCGGCTGAACCGGCAGGCGCACGCTGGGGACCAACAGCAGGCCGCGCGAGGCGGCGACGAAGAGCGGCAGCAGGTCCCGGTCGCCCGGCCCGTAGACCGCGCCGAGCCGCAGGATCAACGTGCGGTCGGACGGCAGCGCCGCCGCGACGGCGTGCTCGCCGGCCAGCTTGCTGGCCCCGTAGGCGCTCGCGGGGGCGTCGCCGGCGGTGGGTCGACGGTCGGGCCCGCGGGCCGCCAGGCTGGAGAGGAGCAGCAGCCGCGCCTCGCCCGCCTCGCGGGCCGCCGCCGCCAGGCGACCGGCGGCCTCGCCGTTGACGCGCTGCAGCAGGGCGGGATCGGCGGCGCGGGTGGCGCCGGCCGCGTGCACGATCTGGTCGACGCCCGCCACCGCCGCGCGCACCGTCGCCGTGTCGGTCAGGTCGCCCAGGACCGTCTCGATCCCGCGCGCCTCGAACGCGGGGGCCGTCTCCGGGCGCCGCAGCGTGACGCGCAGGCGCGCCTCCGGAAGCGCCACCAGGCAGTCCACCAGGTGCCGCCCGATGAAGCCACTCGCGCCGGTGACGAGGATCCTCACAGCGCCTTCTGGTAGAGCCGGTAGCGCTTGTACTCCTCCCCGCCCAGCGCGCGGATGCCCTTGAGGATCGGCTCGTTGTCCTCCAGGATCCACGACAGTTCGGCGCGGTGGTAGCCGGCGGCGGTGCCGCGGCGCCAGACCTCCTCGATCAGCACCAGCTCCAGTCCGCGGTTCCGGAACCGGGGAAGGACGCCGAGGATCGCCAGGCGGATCTGGTCGATGATCGCCCTGCGGCGGAGAAGCGGCACGATGCCGCACGGCACGATGCGACCATCGAAGCGGGCCAGGACCTGGTTCAGGTCGGGCAGGCCCAGGGCGACGCCCACCGTCTCGCCGTCCAGCTCGGCCAGCAGCGCCACACGCGGGTCCAGCACGAACTTGAGCGTGTCGGCCAGGTGGGCGAACTCGGCGTCGGTGTAGGCCACCTCGCCCCAGTTTCGGTCCCACGCCTCGCGGTAGATGCGCTTGACGGCGTCGAGCTCCGCGTCCCAGTCGTCCATGCGAACCTCGCGCACGACCACGCCGCTCCGCTCGCGCGCGCGCTGCGCCAACCGCGCGAACCGCTCGGGGACGCCCTTGTCCTCCTCGGCCATCAACGCCAGCAGATCCTTGACCTTGGCGAAGCCGTGCGCCTCGATCCAGGCCGGGTAGGTGGGCGGGTTCCACGGCATCATCAGGAACGGCGGGCGTTCGAACGCGGTGATCTGCAGCCCGGCGCTGTCGTTCATCGACGGGTTGATCGGACCGCGCAGGCCGCTCCGGCCGAGGGTGCGAGCGCCCGCCTCGACGTGGTCCAGCAGCGCCTGGGCGGCGGCCCGGTCCTCCGCTTCGAAGAAGCCGAAGAAGGCCAGGTTCTCGTCGTGGAGTTCGTTGTGCCGGCGCGGATCGGTCAGCGCGATGCGGCCGACCACGCGGCCGTCCCGCTCGGCCAGGAACGGCTCCAGCGTCGAGTGCTCGAAGAACGGGTTGCGGGCGGGATCGATCGTCTCGAGCTCGTCGATGCGCAGCGGCGCGACGAAGCCGGGCGTGCCGCGGTGCAGCCGCAGCGGCAGGTCGACGAAGAGGCCGCGGTCGCGTCGACCCTGGACGGCGCGGACGCGCACGTCAGCCGTCACGTCGGACCTCCGGACGCCTCAGAGCAGCCCCAGCCCGCGCCCGACCCGGTCGAAGGCGGCGATCAAGGTGTCCAGCTGCTCGTCGGTGTGGTTGGCGTTGACGCTGGTGCGGATGATCGAGGCGCCGGTCGGGACGCTCGGGGGGATGGCCGGCGTCGTGAACGCGCCGGCGTCCCACAGGCCACGCCAGAAGCGGATCGTGGTCTCCTCGTCGCCGATCAGAACCGGCACGATCGGGGTGGCGCTGCCCATGGTGTCGAAGCCCAGGCCCTGCAGCCCCTCGCGCAGCCGCCGCACGTTGGCCCACAGGCGGGTGCGCAGCTCCGGTTCGGTGCGGATGATGCGCAGCGCCTCCTGGGCCGCCGCGATCTGCATCGCGGGCAGTGCCGCGGTGAAGATGAACGGCCGGGCGTGGTGCTTGACGTAGGAGACGACCTTCTGCGGGCCGGCCATGAAGCCTCCGACGGAGGCGAACGACTTCGAGAAGGTGCCGATGACGACGTCCACCTCGTCCTCGAGGCCGAAGTGCTCGGCCGTGCCGCGCCCCCCAGCGCCCAGCACGCCGGTGGCGTGCGCGTCGTCGACGATCAACCGGGCCCCGTAGCGACGGGCGACCTCGACGATCTCCGGCAGCGGCGCGATCTGGCCGCTCATCGAGAAGACGCCGTCGGTGACGATCATGCGACCGCCTCGTTGGTCCTTGTCCTTCTCGAGCAGGCGAGCGAGGTGATCGACGTCGCCGTGGTCGTACTTGCGCAGCGTGGCGTAGGAGAGCCGCGCCCCGTCGTAGAGGCAGGCGTGGTTCTCGCGGTCGAAGTACAGCGCGTCGCGTCGTCCGGCCAGGGCCGACAGCACCGCCAACGACCCCAGGAAGCCGGCGCTGAAGGTCAGCACCGCCTCCGTGCGCAGGAAGTCGGCCAGCTCGGTCTCGAGCGCCGCGTGCAACGACAGCGTGCCCGTGAGGAAGCGCGAGCCGGTGCAGCTGGTCCCGAAATCGTCCAGCACCGCGCGGGCGGCCTCCTTGAGGCGCGGATCCTGGGTGAGGCCCAGGTAGTCGTTGGAGCCCGAGATGACCAGCTCGCGGCCGTCGACCTGGACGGTGCCGCCCATCTGCTTCTCGATGACCTTGAAGTAGGGGTGGATGCCGGCGCGTTCGGCCTCCTCGGCCCGCGTGAACGCGTACGCCTTCGCGAAGGCGTCGTCCACGTGCGGGCGGACCTCCTGGCCGGGCCCGGTCGTGCCCTCGGCCTGCACCGTTGTGATCCCGTCAGACACGCAGCCCTCCGCCGTCGGCGGGGGCCGACGAATGGCGCATCGTAGCATGCTCGTACGGCGGCTCCAGGACGCCGTCCAGGGAGCCCGACGGCAGCCGCGGGGCGAGCGTGCGCACGACGTCGGCGACCGTGTCGACCCGCACCAGCCGGTCGCGCAGGTCGGCCGCCGCGGGGTAGTACGCGACGTAGTGCGCCAGGTGACCTCGCAGCGAGCGGATGCCGCGCGCCTCCCCGTACCAGGCCGCCTGCGCCTGGGCGTGCTCGACGACGACGCGCGCCGCCTCGGTCCAGGCGGGCGGCGGTGAACCGCGCACCTCGGCGAACAGCCACGGTCGGCCCAGCGCCCCGCGAGCGATCATCACGCCCACGCCCAGCGCCCGACGCGCACGAAAGCCGGCCGCGTCGGTCACGTCGCCGGAGCCGACGACGGGCACCGGCAGGCGGCGTGCCAGCCGCACGATCGGGTCCCAGTCCGCTGCGCCGGCGTACTTCTGCGCGCCGGTCCGGCCGTGGACGGCGACCAGCGCGGCACCGCCGGCCACCACCGCGTCCGCCGATGCGTCGACGGTGACGTCGTCGCGTCCCAGCCGCAGCTTGACCGACACCGGCAACCCGGTCGCCGCGCGGACGGCGGCCACGATCGCGCCCGCCCGCTCGGGGTCGGCCATCAGCTCGACGCCGCAGCCTCGGTACACGACCTTCCGGACCGGACAGCCCATGTTGAGGTCGAAGGCCGCCGGCCGGTAGCGCCGCTGCAGCCGCGCCGCGGCGATCGCCGCCTCGTCCGGATCGGAGGCGAAGAGCTGGATGACCAGGTCCGGCTCGCCGGGGTAGGGGGCGCCGATGGCGATGCCGCGTTCGTCCCCGAGGGCCAGCGCGCGGGCGCTGACCATCTCGGTCACCGCCCAGGCGCTGCCGTAGCGACGGCACAGCCGTCGGAACGGAGCGTCGCTGAAGCCCGCCATCGGGGCCAGGATGGCGCCGCCCCGGGCGAGCGCGTGGTCGAAGAAGGTCACGGGTTCCGATCATACCGGCGCCGCGCTGGCCGAAGGAGGGTGGGCCTCGGACCGACCCGCGACCGCGAGGTCCCGGAGTGCGGTGGTAGCCTGACGGCGATGAACGCACCTCGGCTCCATGCCTCGGCGCGCACGGGAACGGCGCGCCGATGACCCCTCCACGGCTCGACTACCTGAACGTCGGCCCGGATCGGGCCGAGCGCGTGCACGCCCTCTACCTGGCCACGCCGGCCTACTTCGAGGCCCTGTCGATCCCGATGCCGTCGGTCGACGAGGTCCGGACCGACCTGGCCACCGCGGAGGACGACCCGCGCCGCCTGACGCAGCTGGTCGTGCGCCCGGTGACGGACGGGGACGCGCAGGACGTCGCCTACCTCGACGTCACGCTCGACTACCTCGGGCCGGGCGACGCGACGGTGAACCTATTGCTGGTGCGCGCCGACCTGCAACGTCAGGGCATCGGCCGGGAGGTCGTGACCGACCTCGAGCGGCGCCTGCGCGGGCGCTGCCAGCGCCTGCTCGCCAGCGTCTTCGGCCGCAACCCGCACGCGCGGCGCTTCTGGACCTCGCAGGGCTACCACTTCGCCATCGACGCCGCGCCGGTCCTGGAGTGGTACGCCAAGAGGCTCGGGACCGGCGACCGCGTGGACCCCGGCGCCGACCTGGCGCTTCTCGGCAGCGACGGTCGCTCCTGAACGAACGCCCGACGGGGTGCGTCGCGGGGCGCCGTCCGGCGGCCGCGGGCGTGGGTGGTAGACTGCGCGGGTCGAAATCGAGACTTCGTGGGCGACGACCCACCGCTCTGGAGGAAACGATGATCAGCGTGACCGACCTGCGCAACGGCACGAAGGTCCAGATGGACGGCGGCCTGTGGGAGTGCCTCGACTACCAGCACCAGAAGATCGGCCGCGGGGGCGCGAAGGTCGTCGCCAAGTTCCGCAACATGGAGACCGGCAGCATCGTCGAACGGACCTTCAACTCCGGCGAGAAGCTGCAGGACATCTTCATCGAGTACAAGGCCATGCAGTACCTCTACAGCGACGGCGACCTGTTCACCTTCATGGACCTCGAAACGTACGAGCAGCCCACCCTGAGCCGCGAGCAGATCGGCGACGCGGCCAAGTGGCTGAAGGAGAACACCGAGGTGACCGTCGACTACTTCGGGGCCAAGCCGCTCAAGGTCACCCTGCCCAACGTGATCGAGCTGACCATCACGCAGACCGATCCCGGTGTGAAGGGCGACACCGTCTCCGGCGGCAGCAAGCCCGCCGTGGTCGAGACCGGCGCGACCGTCGCCGTCCCCCTGTTCGTCGAGCAGGGTACGGTCATTCGCGTCGACACGCGCACAGGCGAGTACCTGGGACGCGCCTGATGGACGTCAAGGACGTCAAGAAGCTGATCGACGCGGCCAAGGCCGCCGACCTGACCGAGCTCACCTACGAGAACGGCGAGACGCGCGTGACCATCCGCCGGGGCGAACCTGCGCCGGTCGCCGCACAGGCCCCGGCGGCGCAGCCCGCGGTCGCCGCCGTCCCCAGCGCGACCCCGGCGCCCGCGGTCGAGGCCGCTCCCGCGCCCGCGTCGCCAGGCGACGAGGCGCCGTCGTCGCACCTGGTCGAGGTCAGCGCGCCGATCGTCGGCACCTTCTACGCCGCCCCTGCGCCGGACGCACCCGTCTTCGTCAAGGTGGGGGACCACGTCCAGGCCGGCAGCGTGCTGTGCATCATCGAGGCGATGAAGTTGATGAACGAGATCGAGGCCGAGACCTCCGGCACCGTCGCCGACGTCCTGGTCCGCAACGAGGAGCCGGTCGAGTACGGCCAGGTACTGTTCCGGATCGACCCGGACTGAGCCGTGTTCAAGAAGATCCTCATCGCCAATCGAGGCGAGATCGCGCTCCGGATCCTGCGGGCCGCGCGGGAGCTGGGCATCACGACGGTCGTCGCGTACTCCGAGGCGGACGAGGCCAGCCTGCCGGTGTTGCTCGCCGACGAGGCGGTGTGCATCGGTCCGCCCTCCGCAGCCGGGTCGTACCTCAACGTCCGTAACCTGCTCGCGGCGGCGTTGGTGTCCGGCTGCGAGGCGATCCACCCCGGCTACGGCTTCCTGGCCGAGAACGCCGAGTTCGCCGAGAAGTGCGAGGAGCACAACCTCGTCTTCATCGGCCCGCGCCCGGAGACGATCCGGCGGATCGGCGACAAGGCCAGCGCCCGCATCCTGGCGGAGGAGGCCGGCGTGCCCCTCACGCCCGGCTCGGGCGCGCTGGACGACCTCGCCCACGCCGAACGCTTCGCCCAGAAGGTCGGCTACCCCGTCATCCTCAAGGCCTCCGCCGGCGGGGGAGGGCGGGGCATGCGCGTCGTGCAGAGCCCGTCCGACCTCGAGCGTCAGCTCGTCAACGCCCGCGAGGAGGCGCGCAACGCCTTCGGCAACGCCGAGATGTACCTCGAGAAGTACCTCGAGGAGCCCAAGCACGTCGAGATCCAGGTCTTCGGCGACGGCGAGGGGAACGTCGTGCACTACTTCGACCGCGACTGCTCGATCCAGCGGCGCTACCAGAAGGTGCTCGAAGAGGCCCCCAGCATCCTCGACGACGAGCTGCGTTCGCGCATCGCGGCGGCGGCGGTCGACCTGGCGCGCCACATCTCCTACCGTGGCGCCGGCACGGCCGAGTTCCTGGTCGACAAGCACGGCGACTTCTACTTCTCCGAGATGAACACGCGCATCCAGGTCGAGCACCCCGCGACCGAGATGATCACGCGCGTCGACCTGGTGCAGGAGCAGTTCCGCGTCGCGGCAGGCGAGGGCCTGTCACGTACGCAGGACGAGATTCGTCACCACGGCCACGCCATCGAGGTACGCATCAACGCCGAGGATCCGGACCGGGACTTCCGACCGGCCGCGGGCACCGTGACCGACGTGCACTGGCCCGGTGGACCCGGCATTCGGGTCGACTCGCACGTCTACGCCGGCTACCGGATCCCTCCCAACTACGACAGCCTCATCGCCAAGATCATCGCCTGGGCGCCGACGCGCGAGCAGGCGATCGCCCGCATGGAGCGCGCCCTGCGGGAGACCGTCATCGAAGGGGTCGCGACGACGATCCCGTTCCACCTCAAGGTCCTCGACAACGCCTTCTACCGGCGCGGTGCCGTGTACACCAACTTCATCGCCCGCCGGTTGGGGTGAGGAAGGGAGCCCCGTCGTGAACGAACCCGCCACGCCCGAACTCGGTCAGGACGTCCTGTTCGGCATCGCGCAGCTCGCGCTCGAACAGGTCGACGGCATCACGCCCCTCGCGCCGCCCGCCCGCGTGGGCGAGTTCCTCACCGGCAGGCGCGCCAAGGGCATCCGCATCGAGCGCGACGGCGACGACGTCGACATCGACCTCAACGTCACCGTCCGCTACGGCCTGGAGATCCCCAAGGTCGCCGGTGAGGCCCGCCGCGTGGTCCGCGAGGCGGTCGGTTCGATGACCGGCCTGCGCGTCCGGTCGGTCCGCGTCTCGGTCGTCGGCATCGACGTCGCCGACCAGGGCGCGACCCAGGCCGATGGCTAGGCGGCGCGCTCGCGAGGCCGCCTTCCGGGCGCTGTTCCAGGCCGATCGCGGCGGTGCCGACCTCGACGCCGTCTGGCACGAAATCCGGGCCGACGCCGTCCAGACCCAAGCCGAGGGCGAGGAGGACGCCTACGGCGACGTGCTGGACGCCGAGGCGTTGGACTTCGCCGAGCGCCTGGTCCACGCCTTCCGCGACCACCGTGAGGAGGTCGACGCACGCCTCGCGGAGCTGATCCACGGCTGGTCGTTCACGCAGATGTCGCAGACCGACCTGAACGTGCTACGCCTGGCCGTGACCGAGATGCTCTACGAGGACGAGGTGCCGCCACGGGTGACGCTGGAGATGGCGGTCCGCCTGGCCAAGCGCTTCGGGGGCGAGGACTCCGGTCGCTTCGTCAACGGGGTGCTGGGGGCCCTCTACCGGCAGCGCCACCCGAGCGCGGCGGAGGCGTCGTGAGCCAGGCGCGGATGTGGTCCGGCCGCGAGGTGGCCGCCGCGTTGATGGACGACCTGCGGGCGGAGGTCGCGGCCATGCCGGTCGCGCCACGCCTGGTGTTCGTCCGCGCGGGGGACGATCCGGCCAGCGCGTCGTACGTGCGCTCCAAGCAGCGGCTGGCCGGCAAGGCCGGCGTGCGCGCGGAGACGCGCATACTGGAGCCTGCCACCCACCAGGCCGAGCTGATGGACCTCGTGGCCGAGCTGAACGCCGATCCGGACGTCGACGGCATCCTGGTCCAGCTGCCGCTGTACCCGCATCTGGACGCTGTCCCCGTGCTCGAAGCGATCGATCCGGCCAAGGACGTCGACGGTTTCCACCCGGTGAACGTCGGCCGGCTCTGGAGCGGTCAGCCCGGCCTGGTACCCGCCACGCCCGCCGGCCTGATCCGGATCCTCGACCACGCCGACTACGACCTGACGGGGCGCGACGTGGTGATCGTCGGCCGCAGCAACCTGGTCGGCAAGCCGGCCGCAGCGCTGTTCCTGCAGCGCCACGCGACCGTGACGCTGGCGCACTCGCGCACGCGCGACCTGGCGGGGCACTGCCGCCGCGCGGACGTGATCGTGGCCGCCGCCGGACGGCCCGGCATGATCCGGCCGGACATGGTGAAGGCCGGCGCCGTCCTGCTGGACGTCGGCCAGTCGCCGGTGGACGGCGTCCTGCGAGGGGACGTCGACCCGGAGGTGGCGGAGGTCGCCGCCGCGATGACCCCGACGCCGGGGGGCACCGGTCCCATGACGGTCGCGATGGTCGTGGCCAACACCGTGAAGGCGGCGCAGGCGCGTCGGGGTGGCGATGCCTGAGATCTTCGCCAACGGCCCGCTGTGGACGGCGCTCACGGCCACCGCCGTCGCGCAGGTCCTCAAGCTGCTGATCATCGGTGCGACCGAGCGCCGCTTCGCGCCCGAGCGGCTGCTGGAGACCGGCGGCATGCCGTCCTCGCACTCGGCCTCGGTCGTGGCGCTGGCCGTCGCCCTGGGGATCGACTACGGCTGGGACAGCCCCTGGTTCGCGATCGCCGCCGTCACGGGCGGGATCGTGATGTACGACGCGACCGGCATCCGCCGTGCCGCCGGCATGCAGGCCCAGCTGATCAACGACCTGGTCGAGGAGCTCGGTCACCTGTTCGACGACGGCTTCCAGCCGCAGGCGCTCAAGACGCTGCTGGGGCACACCTACCCCCAGGTCCTCGTCGGCGCCGTGCTGGGCGGCGTGACCGCGTTGATCATCCACCTCTGAGGCGCGTCGCCGGCTTCGGCGTCCGCGCGCACCAGCACCGCCACGCGCACCTCGCGCGCGCCGGCCGCCCGTAACGCCCGGGCGACCTCACGCGCCGTCGCGCCGCTGGTCCACACGTCGTCCACGACCAGCAGCGGGATGGGCGGCACGGGGGAGGCCAGGAAGGCGTCCCGCACGTTCCCGCGCCTCCGGGCGCCCGACGATCGCGCCTGACGGCGCGTCGCATGCGTGCGCCGGACGCCGGTCCAGAGCGGCCGCTCCAGCACCGTGGCGACCCCGCGGGCGATCCGCTCGGCCTGGTCGAAGCCGCGACGGCGCAGGCGTGCCCGGTGCAACGGTACCGGCACGACGCGCGCGACCGGCCAGCCCAGGTGCGCGACGCCGTGGCCGAGGCGTTCCCCCAGCGCGACCGCCAGGCGCGGCCGCCCGCCGAACTTGATGGCGTGCACCACGTGACGCCAGCCGCCGTCGTAGCGATCCAGCCAGGCGACGGGCAGCCCGTCCGCGCCCTCCAGGGCCCCGTGCGCACGGTCGGGCAGGGCGTCGAGGCAGGCGCCGCAGAGGCCGTCCGGCCCCGCCGCCGTGCGGCCGCAGGCAGCACAGGGCGTCAGGCTGGCGAGGAGCGAGGCGACGGCACGGGGCACCCGCGAGGTCATGCCCGGAGGCTACACGGGCGCGGCGCGCCCGGAGTCGCGACGACGGGGGACGTGCGCAGAAGCTCTGGGCTGTGGTCGGGGTCGGTCGGCTCAGGCGTCGCGCTGGGCCAGCGTCCGGACCAGGTCCACGATCTCCGTCGCAGCGTCCACGCCCGGCAGGCCGTCCAGGGCTCGCTCCAGCAGCGCCAGTCCCTCGTCCGCCATGCGTTCGGCGATCGCCTGGGCGTAGCCGAGCGCGTCGGCGGACGCGATCAACGCCAGCGCCTCGCGCATCTCGGCGTCGGTCTTGGCGTCGCGTGGACGGTCGAGCAGGGCGCGCAGACGCTCGGCGTCCGGGGCCGCGAGCACCTCGAACGCCCGCGCCAGCACCAGCGTCCGTTTGCCCTCGAACAGGTCCCCGGCGAACTCCTTGCCGTAGC